>JBFJZW010000043.1:0-21247 GCA_041621875.1 Pseudomonas sp.
ACACGCCGCTCGCCCCCGGCCAGCAGGTGCAGGTACGGGCTCGCAAGGGCGTACGACTGGACGTGATCGCGGCTGATCGGCAGCCGCGACAAGGAGAATAATCATGGGTTACGAATTGGGTTTTCTACCCCTGCTGGTCATCCTGCTGGCCTTGGTGGTTTCGGCGTTCCGCATCCTGCGCGAGTACGAGCGCGGCGTGGTGTTCCAGCTCGGGCGCTTCTGGAAGGTCAAGGGCCCGGGGCTGATCATTGTCATCCCCGGCATCCAGCAGATGGTGCGGGTGGATCTGCGCACCATAGTGCTGGACGTGCCGACCCAGGACGTGATTTCCCGCGACAACGTCTCGGTCAAGGTCAATGCGGTGGTCTACTTCCGCGTGCTCGACCCACAGAAGGCGATTATCCAGGTCGAGGATTATCACGGTGCCACCAGCCAGCTGGCCCAGACCACTCTGCGCGCGGTGCTCGGCAAGCATGAGCTGGACGAGATGCTGGCCGAGCGCGAACGCCTGAATGTCGATATCCAGCAGGTGCTGGACACGCAGACCGACGCCTGGGGCATCAAGGTGGCCAATGTCGAGATCAAGCATGTCGATCTCGACGAATCGATGATCCGTGCCATCGCCAAGCAGGCCGAGGCCGAACGCGAGCGGCGGGCCAAGGTGATCCATGCCGAGGGCGAGCTGCAGGCCTCGGAAAAACTGATGCAGGCCGCCGAGATGCTTGGCCGCCAGTCCGGGGCCATGCAGCTGCGCTATATGCAGACCCTGAGCAATATCGCCGGCGACAAGAGCTCGACCATCGTCTTTCCGCTGCCGATCGAACTGCTGCAGGGCATTGCCGACGCGAAGAAGTAGGCTGATCCGATAGGTGCTGCATGCAGTGGGTAGGGTGCGCTGCGCGCAGCGGTGCTGATCACGGGCTCGTGGCTATGTTCTATATCTGGGGGCGGGCGCACAGAGGCTGCGGCATAACGCGTTGCGCCGCCGCCGGACTGCTGCGAGGCGGCGGCTTTCAGTTGAATTCCCTGAAAGCCGTGGCCAATTCAGGTCGGTTTGCGCCACAGGTTTTCTAGACTTCCAGATAAGTCCGTTTGCTGGAGGTGGTTATGCGCATCGCCGTACCCAAGGAAATCAAGAATCACGAATACCGCGTCGGTCTGACCCCGCAGTCGGTGGCCGAACTGGTCGCCCTGGGCCATCAGCTCTGGGTCGAGACCCAGGCCGGTGCGGCCATCGGCTTCAGCGATGGCGACTACCAGCAGGCCGGCGCACAGATCGCCCGGGATGCCGCCCAGGTCTTCGGCGAGGCCGGACTGATCGTCAAGGTTAAGGAACCCCTGGCGGTCGAGCGCGCCCGGCTGCGTCCCGAACACTGCCTGTTCACCTACCTGCACCTGGCCCCGGATCGGCCGCAGACCGAGGAACTGATGGCCAGCGGGGCCCTCTGCATCGCCTACGAGACGGTGACCGACGGCCATGGTCGCCTGCCGCTGCTGGCCCCGATGTCCGAGGTGGCCGGGCGCATGTCGATCCAGGCCGGTGCCGGTTGCCTGGAAAAGGCCCGCGGCGGCCGTGGCGTGCTGCTCGGCGGGGTCCCCGGGGTGGCCCCGGGCAAGGTGGTGATACTCGGTGGCGGGGTGGTCGGCAGCCATGCCCTGGCCATGGCCGTCGGCCTGGGTGCCGACGTCAGGGTGCTGGACAAGAACGTCGATGCCTTGCGTCGCCTGGATGCCCAGTACGGCAACCGCATCACCACCCTCTATTCGACCCGTGCGGCGCTGCGCGAGCAGGTGCTGGCCGCCGACCTGGTGATCGGCGGCGTACTGATTCCCGGGGCCGCCGCGCCCAAGCTGATCAGCGCCGAGATGATCCGGCAGATGCAACCCGGTGCGGTGCTGGTGGACGTGGCCATCGACCAGGGCGGTTGCGCCGAGACCTCGCGCGCCACCACCCATGCCGACCCCACCTATGTGGTCGACGAGGTGGTGCACTACTGCGTGGCCAATATGCCCGGCGCGGTGGCGCGCACCTCGACCCTGGCGCTGAACAACGCCACCCTGCCGTTCGTTATCGCCCTGGCCGAGAAGGGCCCGCGCCGCGCCCTAGAGGAGGACCCGCACCTGCTGGCGGGGCTGAATGTGGCCCGCGGCGCGATCACCTGCGCCAGCGTGGCCGAAGCCCATGGCCTGGTTTATCAGTCGGCGAGCGGGGTGCTGGGGCACCTCTAGCAGGCTGTGCCCGGGATACCTGCAATGTCGGCGGCGCGCCGTCCTACAGGTCGGATACCGGCCAGATGCGCTCTCCGCCGCCCGGCTGTTCCCGCCACGCCTGCAATGAGCGTGTCGGCAGGTCGAAGTAGTCCCGCGTCCGTGCATAACCATGACCGCCCATGCGGCCGACGGCATCCAGGCCAAGTTGGTCGATGTAGAGGGTCTGTGGATCGATCAGATCGTCGCGCACGTGGGCCATCAGCACTTCGCCGAAGATGATTTCTCGCGACTGGCCAATGGATAAGCCCATCATTCGTCGACACTCCAGGGCGACCGGTGCTTCCTGGATGCGCGGGCAGGCGACGCGGCTGCCCGGGATGGCGGTCAGACCGGCTGCAAGCAACTCATCGAAACCTGGATCGAAGGGCACGGCGCAGACGTTCATGGCTTCCACCAGGGCGTCCGAGACGATGTTTACGGTAAATTCCTGGTTCAGCAGAATGTTACGTGTGGTGTCCTTCGGGTTGAGGTCAGCGTGGTGCTCGACTCCCAGCGCGAGGATCGGCGGGTCGGCGCAGAGTGCGTTGAAGAAGCTGAAAGGCGCGGCATTGGCGCGGCCTTCGGCATCCACCGTGGTGACCAGGGCAATGGGGCGGGGCACCACGCTGCCGATCAGTATCTTGTATTTCTCGCGTGGGCCCAGTTGGGCAAAGTCGAAACTCAGCATGGCGATGTACTCTTTATCGGTCGGGTGCGTTGGCGAGGATGCAGAGTGGGCGTGATTCACTCCAGGCATCGGCGAAGGGAATTGCTGGCTTGAACAGGCCGCGCCAATCGGGCTGGCCGTGAGCCCGGTCGGCGTGGCTTTGCATCAGCTTATGGAACTGCCTCTGGGCCTGCTGCTGGATGGCGGGATAGTCCACGCCCTGCACTTGGCCGTTTTCCATCACACGGCGACCGTCGATCCAGCTGTCTACACAATCGTCGCCGCGGCCGGCGAGGATAAGGTTCTTCAGCGGGTCGAACAGCGGGCCAAGGTGCAGGCCGTCAAGGCCGAACACGGCGATATCGGCGCGCGCGCCGGGGGCGAGGCGACCGAGATCGTTGCGCCCCAGTGCCTGTGCCCCTCCCAGAGTAGCGGCGTTATAGAGGTCGAGGGCGCAGGTCTGTGCAGTTCCGCCTTCCTTGATGCGGGCGATATTCAGGCCCTGGCGCATGTTGTCCAAGAGGTCCGCCGGCCAGGTGTCGGTGCCGAGGGCGAGGTTGACACCGCGGGTGCGGTAGCGGCCGAAGGAATCAAGGGCCTCGCCGTCGCGGGCGAATACCACCGGACAATGCACCAGGCTGGTACCGCTGTCGGCCAGGCGTACGAGGTCGTCGTCGCCTTCGATGTGGATACCGTGGGGCAGCACGGTGTGCGGGCCTAGCAGTTTAAGCTGCTCCAGCCAAGCCAGTGGTGCCAGGCCGCGCAACTGTTTGACCCGCGCCACTTCGTCCTGGCCCTGGCAGCAGTGCAGGCGCACCGGGGCGGCCAGTTCGTGGGCGAGGGCTGCGGTGCGTCGCAGCAGCGCCGGGGTGCAGGTCTGGATGCGGTCGGGCAGCAGGGCACCGCGGATCAGGCCACCGTGGGCACCGTCGAAGTCGCGGAAGAAACGCTCTGCGGCGGTGAGGCCGGCCAGGCCCAGGGCTTCATCCCAGTGCTCGGCCAGCATGCCCTCGGCGCTGAGGTAGTGCATTCCGCTCATGTAGCAGGGGCCGAGGTAGGTGCGCAGGCCCAGCTCGGCGGCCACCCTGACGACGGCGGCGAACTCGTCGTAGGTTTCCGCCCATGCGCGGTAGTACATCGAGGTGATCGGCATCGCCGTGGTGATGCCGTTGCGAATCAGCTGGGTGAAGGCGTAGCGGTACTTGAAGACCTCTTCGTCGAAGCTGTAGCTCTCTCGTGGCCCGCTCGTCAGGTATTCCTCCGACCACATACGGCCCATGCTGCGCTCGTCACCATTGTCAAAGGTGAGCACCGTGGAGTCGAGGTCGCCAAGGGCGTCGAGGTCGATCAGGCCGGGACTGATGAGGGCGTTGCCGTAGTCGATCCACTGCTCGACCGGGCCGGGGAAGCCACGGCCGACGAAGAGGATTCGCTCACCTTCGATCACCACCTCGGCATCGCGCCAGAGTACGTGGCGGCGGCCGTCGAAGCCGACCACGCAGCTGGCCTTGAGGCCGGTGCGGCGCGGCGTGCTCACAGGCGGCTCTCCAGCAGGCAGCCATGCTCGGCGACCAACTGGCCGGCGCGGTAGACCCGGCGGCTGGGGCGCGCCACCACGGCTTCCCCCAGGCTCTCGGCGTCGAGCAGGAGGAAGTCGGCGGGGCTGCCGAGGGTCAGGCCATGGCTGTGCAGTCCCAGGGCGCGGGCACCATGCAGGCTGGCGGCGTCGAAGGCGGTGGTCAGCTCTTCGTCCTTGTTTAGGTCGAAGCGGAAGGCCAGCAGCATGGCGCGTTCCAGCATGTCGCCATTGCCCATGGGAGACCAGGCGTCGCGAATGCCGTCAGAGCCGAGGCAGAGGTTGACGCCGGTCTTGTGCAGGGTGAGGAAGGGCGGCACCGGGCAGTCGGCCGGTGCCGAGCTCATCAGTGAGATGCCGAGTGCGGCCAGGCGTTCGGCTAGCGGCCTGACCTGGCTCCAGGGGGCCATGCCCAGGCAGTAGGCGTGGCTGATCATCACCCGGCCCTGGCGGTTGAAGCGCTCGGCGTAGTCGGCAATGCGGGCGATCTGCCAGAGGCCCAGCTCGCCCTTGTCGTGCAGGTGAATGTCGACCCCGCGATCGAACTCGGCGGCGAGTCCGAAGATGATGTCGAGCTGAGCGATGGGATCGTTGTCGATGCCGCAGGGATCGAGTCCGCCGACGTTCTCCACGCCCATCTGCAAGGCCTGGCGCATCAGTTCGGCAGTGCCGGGGCGGCTGACCAGGCCGGTCTGCGGGAATACCACCAGCTCCAGGTCAATCAGGTCGCGGTAGCGCCCTTGCAGGGCCAGCATCGCTTCCACGTGGCGCAGGCCGAACTCTGGGTCGATGTCTACGTGGCAGCGCATGGCGAGCGAGCCGCGGGCGATGCAGTGCTCCAGCAGGGCCCCGGCGCGCTCGGCGATGGGGGCGGTGACTTCGCGTAGCACGCGGCGCTCGTTGGCGATGTAGTCCTTGAGTGTCGGCCCTGCGCTGTTTGGGTGCCAGGGCTGGCCCCAGAGGGTCTTGTCCAGGTGGATGTGGCTTTCCACCAGGGCACAGGTCATCAGCTGGCCGGCACCGTCGATGTCGCTGGCAGCGAGCGGTGCATCGCTGGCCGGACGGCGTTCGGCAAAGGTGCCTGCGTCGATCAGGAAGTCTTCGGCCGCGCCGCCGTAGGGGCGGGCATTACGCAGCCAGTAGCTGTCGTTCATGGGAACCTCGGGGGCAGTGACAAGAAAATGTTCGTAGGCACGAGCTCTGCTCGTGAACAGGCTCTTGATGAGTAAGGCTCGCACCAAGGATCGCTGCACGATCCTTGGTGAATGAATGCGCGCCTACAGTCAGCCCTTGAGCCTGGACCAGATGCGGTCCTGCAGCTCGCGGGCCTGGTTGCTGCACTCTTTCTCCGGTCGCAGACGTTCGGCATAGGCGTCCGGCATATTGATGGCGTCCATCACGCGCCACTTCTTGTCGAGTAGCGCGTCGCTGTCGATGCCGTTGGCGTAGGCGATGCTGTTCGATACGGCGGCGGCATTCTCCGGCTTCATCATCCAGTCGATGAAGCGCTTGGCGTTGCCCGGGTGTGGTGCGCTCTTGGGTACGGCGAAGTTGTCCTGGAACATGGAGATGCCTTCGCGCGGGTAGACGTACTTGATGCTGCTCTTTTGCAAGGTGGCGCGGGCAGTGGAGCCGTTCCAGTTCTGCATCATGATGATCTCGCCGGAGGCCATGCGGTCCACCGTGTTGTCGGAGCTGTACATCTTCAGAAAGGGCTTCTGCTTCTGCAGCAGTTCGAGAATGCGCTTGGCGTCCTGTGGGTTCTCGCTGCACTCATCCATGCCCAGGTAGTGGCTGGCGGCATTGATCAGGCTGCTCGGGGTATCCAGTGCGGCGACCTGGCCCTGCAGCTCTGGACGCGGTTCGAAGAACTCCTTCCAGGAGTCCTCAAGCTGGCCGCCCGGTACCCGCGCGCTGTCATAGGAGAAACCGGTGGTACCCCAGAGGTAGGGCGCGGAGTACTGGCGACCCGGATCGAACTCGGGGTCACGAAAGGCTTCCTTTACATGCACGAAGTTCGGCAGGCTGGCCGCGTCGATTGCCTGCAGCAGTCCCTGTTCGATCAGGGTGCGCATGATCGAGTGCGACGGCACTATCACATCGTAGGCGGCACCGCCGGCCTGCAGCTTGGCCAGCAGCGTTTCGTTGCTGTCGTAGCCATCCATGGTGACCTTGATGCCGGTCTCCTGCTCGAACTTGGCCAGCAGTTCCACCGGGTAGTAGTCGGTCCAGTTGTAGAAGAATAGCTTCTTGGGTTCCTCGGCCTGGGCGAAGGATGTGGCAAGACAACTCAGGGCAAAACTGGCAACGGCATGACGCAATGCTTGCAGCTTCATTGTTTTTCTCCGGATTGACGAACAGGGTTGGGCAGCAGTGCAACGAGGGTTCAGGTAGCGGGCTTGCCGCGTTGGCCGAGCCAGTAGGAAAGCACCACCAGCACGATCGAGATCACTAGCATCAGGGTCGAGATGGCGTTGATCTCGGGCGTCACTCCAGCCTTGATGGCCGAGAAGATGTAGACCGGCAGCGTGGTCGAGCCGGGACCGGCGACGAAGAAGGTCATGATGAAGTCGTCCAGGCTGACCACGAACGCCAGCACCGCGCCAGATAGCACCGCCGGAAACAGCAGCGGCAGGGTGACTCGGTGAAAGGTCTGGAAGGGGTTGGCGTAGAGGTCGTTGGCCGCCTCCAGCAGGCTCTTGTCCAGGTCGTTCAGGCGTGCGCGGATAGGCAGGTAGGCGAAGGGGATGCAGAAGCCGATGTGGGCGATGATCACTGTCAGCAGGCCGAGCTTGATACCGAGAGCCATGAACAGCAGCAGGGTGGCCACCGCAGTGACGATTTCCGGCAGGATAAGTGGCAGGTTGATACCGCCTTCCACCATCTTTTGTCCGTAGAACGGTCGGTAGGTGGCCAGCGCCGCGAGCAGGGCGATAGCGGTAGCGCAGACGGTGGCGATGCTGGCGACGATCACCGAGTTCAGCGCCGCGGCCTGGATCGAGGGGTTGTCCAGAATACGGCCGTACCAGGCGAAGGAGAACTCGGTCCAGACGGTGGCGGTACGGTTGGCGTTGAAACTATAGGCGATCAGCACCAGGATCGGCAGGTACAGGTAGGCCAGAACCAGCAGGCTGGTTTCGCGGGTCAGCGGTAGTTTCTTCAAGTGGTTAGCGATCATTAGCGTGCTCCCTGGAGGACGGCTTTGGCAGCCTTGCGGCTGTAAAGGGCGTAGAGCATCAGGGCAAGCAGCATCAGACCCAGCAGGAGGAAAGACAGCGAACTGCCCAGTGGCCAGTTGCGTGCGGTGCCGAACTGCTGCTGGATCAGGTTGCCGATCATCAGCGTCTTGCCGCCGCCGAGGATCGCCGGGGTGATAAAGGCACCCAGGCTCGGCACGAATACCAACAGCGAACCGGCCACCACGCCCGGCATGGACAGTGGCAGGATCACCCGGCGTAAAGCCTTCCAGCGGTTGGCACCAAGGTCGTAGGCGGCTTCCACCAGGCGCCAGTCGAGCTTCTCCAGAGTGGCGTAGAGCGGCAGGATCATAAATGGCAGAAAGCTGTAGATCAGTCCGACCACCACGGCGAAGTCGTTGTACAGCAGGGTGATGCCGCCAGCCTGGGGGAACAGGGCGTTGAGGCTCTGTGCCAGCCAGCCATGCTCGCGCAGGATGATCAGCCAGGCGTAGTTGCGGATCAGTAGGTTGGTCCAGAAGGGAATGGTGATCAGCAGCACCATGAGGTTGCGTGAGCGCTCGCTGAGGCTGCTCATCCACAGCGCTACGGGGAAACCGAAGAGAAAGCACAGCAGAGTGGTGCCGCCAGCCTGCAGCACCGAGCGTAACAGTGCCTGGGCATAGACCCAGTTGAGCGCCTGGTTACCGTCGAAGTCCTCCTGGAAGAGCAGTTGGATATAGCTGTGCCACTGCAAGTCGGCACTCCAGTCTACGCCGCCATGGAGGTTGCGCGGCAGCAGGCTGATATAGCCCATGATGCTCAGGGGAACAACGATCAGGCCGAGTAGGGTGAGCAGTACCGGTGTGAGCAGTAACAACCGGTTGAGGCTGGGGGCGGTGGCGCTGACGCTCATCTCAGACCTCCATCAACAGGCAGGCGTGAGGCGGCAGGTGCACCGCGACGCTGGAACCCACGGCGCGGGCGCTGGCACTGCCCTCATTGTTTTCCCGCAGCATCACCGTGGCGTTGTTACTCAGGCGGCACTGGTAGAGGGTGGCTGTGCCAACATACAACACGGTTTCGACAACGCCCTGCAGATGGTGTGGCTGGGATGGCTCCACCAGCTTTGAGCGCTCCGGGCGGAAGGCCAGTTGCACCGCGCCGCTTTCCAGCGCGGTCGCGGGGTTGCAGGGGATTTCCACGGGCATGCCCTCCGGCTGGAACAGGCCGCCGTTCTGCGCGCAACGGCGCAGGTTGCCGGGGAGGAAGTTGATGTCGCCGATGAAGTGCGCGACGAAGCGGTGTTGCGGGCGTTCGTAGATTTCGTTGGGCGTGCCGATCTGCAGAATCCTGCCGCTGGACATCACCGCTATGCGGTCGGACAGGGCCAGCGCCTCTTCCTGGTCGTGGGTGACGAAGATAAAGGTGATGCCCGCCTCCTGCTGCACCCGTTTGAGCTCAACCTGCATCTCCTTGCGTAGCTTCAGATCCAGCGCCGAGAGCGGCTCGTCCAGTAGCAGTACATCGGGCTTGGGTGCCAGGGCGCGGGCCAGCGCTACGCGCTGCTGCTGGCCGCCGGAAAGCTCCGCGGGGCGGCGACGGGCGAGGTGCTCCATCTGTACCAGGGCCAGCATCTCCTTCACCCGGGCAGGAATGGCCGGACGCTCCAGCCCCTGCATCTCCAGGCCGAAGGCGATATTCTCGGTCACGCTCATATGCGGGAACAGCGCGTAGTTCTGGAAAACGGTGTTGACCCGGCGTTTGTAAGGCGGCAGCTCGTCCACCCGATGGCCGCCAATATGGATGCTGCCGGAGCTGACCTGCTCGAACCCGGCGATGGATCTGAGCAGGGTGGTCTTGCCGCAGCCCGAGGGGCCGAGGAGGGTGAAGAACTCGTTGTGACGGATGCTCACCGAGACGTCGTCGAGCGCGGGTGCCACGGCGGGGTCGTCGATGTAGCGCTTGCTGACGTGTTGCACCTCGATGGAAGATCTGTGGTTCATTTTGGTGCACTCCTGTTGTTTTTGTATGCAAAAATTGAATGCAATATAGGAATACTAGGATTATGCTGGCAACGCAACCGGGTTTTCCGGAGGCTCGTTTCCGCCGCTATCCAGGTTGTGAACTGAATTACGGAGTCATACATGGCAGACAAGAAGCTGGAAACCACGGTTGATCGCGTCTACCAGGGGGTTTATCAGGCCATCAGCAAGCGCTCGCTGCGGCCCGGAATGAAACTAGGAGAGGCATCCCTGGCGGAGCTGTTTAACGTCAGTCGCACCTCGGTGCGGGCGGCGCTAAAGCAACTGGAGGCCGATGGCCTGGTCTCCACCGAAACCAACAAGGGGGCGTGGGTATCGTTGCCCAGCGACGAGGAAATCCGCGCGTTGTTCGAGGCGCGTCGGCTGATCGAGATCGGTATGGTCACCGAGCTCTGTCGGCGGCGTGGCGGTTCGGCCATGCCGAGCCTGCGCGAGCACCTGCTGCTGGAGGAAGAGGCGCGGCTCGGCCATGACCATGAGCGGTTGATCCACCTGCTCGGCGAGTTCCACATCAAGCTGGCCGAGGCACTCAACAACCCGGTGCTGCTGGATTGGTTCCGCAAGCTCATCTCCCGCGCCTCGCTTTACGCCGCTGCACTGGACGACGAGCGGCATGACGCTTGCCGCGACGATGAGCACTTGCGTCTGATCGAGTTCATTGAGGCGGGCAACCAGAATGCCGCCATCGAGCTGACCTGCTTCCACCTGATCGCCATCGAGACCGCCATCCTCGAGTCGGCCGGCAAGCTCAAAGCCAGCTACCACCCGCTGAAGCACCTGATCGGAGCCTGAGCGCAGCGATGAAGATCCAACTTATCAACCCGAACACCAGCGTTGCCATGACCGCCCGCCTGGCCGAGTCCGCTCGACCCCTGCTGCGTCCAGGCAACCAGCTGTTGGCCGTGACCAGCAGCGCGGGGCCGGCCTCCATCGAATGCCACTACGACGAGGCGCTCTGCTTGCCGGGGTTGCTCCAGGCCATCCGCGACGGCGAGCGCGATGGTGCCGAAGGGCATGTGATCGCGTGTTTTGGCGACCCCGGTCTGCTGGCTGCGCGGGAAATCTCCCGGCATCCGGTGATCGGCATCGCCGAGGCTGCCATGCACCTGGCGACCTGGATCGCCACCGGGTTCAGCATCGTGACGACCCTGGACCGCACCAAGATCATTGCCCGCCACCTTGTCGAGCGCTATGGGTTTACTCAGTACTGCCGGGGCATCCATGCCGTGGACATCCCGGTGCTTGCTCTGGATGGGCAACCCCAAGGCCTGCAGCATCTGATGCACAAGGCCTGTGAGGAAGCCTTGGAGCACGACCAGTCTGGCGCTATCGTCCTCGGTTGCGCCGGTATGAGCCATCTGGCCGAGTCGCTCAGTGGTGCACTGGGGGTACCGGTGATCGACGGTGTGGGTGCCGGGTTGAAACTGGTGGAGTTGCTCGGCGAACTCAAGTTGAGCACTAGCAAGCGGGGCGATCTGGATTATCCGCTGGCCAAACCCTATTCGGGTTTTTTGCAGGGTTTCGCCTGGCCCCGCAGCGGCCCTGCGGAGCCTCGTTTCTCCGGCTGAGTGCTCGGCTGTCGCGTTCCGCGCATCAACCTCGAGGGCCGCTGGGCTTCATGTCCTCGGTCGCGCATGCCGGTGCGCACTGCATGGCGTACTACACTGGTCGGCAGGGCAGTCATATAGGGAGTGGCGCATGCTGGATATCAATCGTCGGCGCATCCTGCTCGCCGTCAGCGGCGGCGTGCTGCTGGCCAGCCCATCGCTGGCTTTGGCCCAGCGTCTGCTGACCCCGGCACAGAGCCTGGGGCCCTTCTACCCGGACCAGTTGCCGCTGGACCGCGACAACGACCTGCTGCAGGTCGAGGGCCATGCCGAGCTGGCCGAGGGGATTCGCGTGCAGCTGCACGGGCAGATCCTCGATGCCCGCGGCGCGCCGCTTGAGGGCGCGCTGGTGGAGATCTGGCAGGTCGATGCCCACGGCATCTACCTGCACAGCCGTGGCGGTGACAGGGCGCGGCGCGACGGTAATTTCCAGGGCTATGGTCGCTTCACCACCGGCGGTGATGGCCGTTACCGCTTTCGCACCATTCGCCCGGTGGCCTATCCGGGGCGTACGCCGCATATCCACTTCGCCGTGACCCTGCCGGGGCAGCCGCGCTTTGCCACCCAGTGCTATATCCGCGGCGAGCCGCGCAACCAGCGCGACGGCCTTCTCAACGCCATCCGCGAGCCGGCCCTGCGCGAGCTGCTGGTGGTGCCCTTTGTCCCGGTTGCGGGGGCGCGCGAGCCCGAGCAGGTGGCACGTTTCGATATCGTCCTGGGGTTGACGCCAGCCTCCTGACATCGCCCATGGTGCTTGTCGGTCAAGCCGACTACCCTGAAGGAACATCCCCTGCCATGAGGCATTTCCCGTGACTGCAGTCAGGTTTCGCGAATGGCTCTGCCTGCTGCTGGTTTGCTGCCTGCCCATGCAGCTGCCGGCCCAGCCCCAGCCCTTGCACCTGTACACGGAAGAGTACCCGCCGATCAATTTCAGCCTGAATGGCCAGCCCACCGGCCTGGCCACCGAGATGGTGCGCGCGATCATGCGCCGCACCGGGCAGAATGCACCGATCAGCCTGGTGCCCTGGGCTCGCGGTTACCAGCTGGCGCTGACCCGGCCCAATACCGGGTTGTTCGTAACCATGCGCACCGCGGAGCGCGAACGGCTGTTCAAATGGGTCGGCCCGCTGACGCGCAATGTCACCGGCTTCTACGCCCTGCGCAGCGCCGGCCTGAGCATCGAGCGCCTGGAGCAGGCCCGCACGTTCGACGAGATCGCCGTGCCGCGCGACTGGTACAGTCATCAGCGCTTGCTGGCCGAGGGCTTCAGCAACCTGACCCCGGTCACCGGGCCGGGCCAGGTGGTGAGCATGCTCAAGCGTGGCCGGGTCAAGCTGATGGTGCTGGACAACCTCAGCCTCAGCGCCTTGCTGACCCGGGGCGATATCCGTGTGGATGAGGTGCAGCTGTTGTTCACCCTGATGGACAGCGACAGCTATATCGCCTTCTCGACGCAGACCGACGAGGCGCTGATCAGGCGCTGGCAACGCGAGCTGGATGGGATGAAGGCCGACGGCAGTTTTGCCGCCATCTACCGCAAATGGCTGCCCGACGAACCGCTGCCGGATAAGGTCGAGCCCTAGGGGCTGTTGCCGTTTTTTCCGGGGGCGGCGGCTACAGACTCCTGAGGTCGCTGCCTTGGCTTGCGCGGCCACTCGTCGCTTGCGGCGTCAGCGGCTAAGCTCGCCTCTCCCCTTGTCGAGACGCTACGCCATGCCCGCCAAAACCGTGCTGATTGCCTTGCCCGACCGCGATTTCGACCCCACGGAGGTTGCCATCAGCTGGCAGGTGTTGCGTGCGGCCGGTTATCGGCTGTGCTTTGCCACCGCTAACGGTCGAGCGGCGCTGGGCGATCCGCTGATGCTTGCCGGCGAGGGGCTGGACCCCTGGGGTTGGCTGCCTGGGCTGCGCAGCTTCAAGCTGCTCGGTCTGCTTCTGCGGGCCCGCCGCGATGCCCGCCAGGCCTATGCCCGCATGCTCGATGACGACGCGTTCCGCCAGCCCTTGAGTTATGCGCAGCTGCGCCTCGACGACTTCGACGGCCTGCTGCTACCCGGCGGGCATTGGGCGCGGGGCATGCGCGCCTACCTGGAGGATCGCCACCTGCAGGCCTTTGTCGGGGCCTTCCTGGCCAGCAGCAGACCGGTCGCGGCGATCTGTCACGGCGTGCTGCTGGCTGCCCGCAGCCCTGGTCCGGACGGCCGCTCTGCGCTTTATGGGCGCAAGACCACCGGGCTGACCTGGGCCATGGAACGCAGCGCCTGGAACCTGACCCGTTTCTATGGTCGCTTCTGGGACCCCGACTATTACCGCACCTATCGCGAAGCAGCGGGCGAGCCGGCCGGCTATATGAGTGTGCAGGCAGAGGTCAGTCGCGCCCTGGCCAGCCCTGCGGATTTTCTCGATGTACCGGAGGATGCGCCGGATTACCTGCGCAAGACCAGCGGTCTGCACCGCGACAGCCTGCACGACAGCCGCCCGGCCTGGGTGGTGCGCGATGGCAACTACCTGTCGGCGCGCTGGCCGGGGGATGTGCATGCGTTCGCCCAGGCGTTTGTCCAGATGCTCGCGTAGTCGCGCGGCGTGCCTTAGTCCGGCTGCCACAGCAGCAGATAACCGGCCTCGTGGGAGGTGTCCAGGCCGACATTGAGGTCCTTGGCTTCGCGCAGCACCTCGAAGGTCACCACCAGCGGGCGAGCCACATAGCCGCTGTGGGGCTGGCCGGCGAAGGCCCGGTTCAATTCGTCGAGCACCTGCCAGCCCTGCACGCCGAGCGGCTCGGCAATGCTGGCGATCTGCTGGGACAAGCCGGAGTTGATGCGCCCCAGGGCCTTGGCCGAGCCATCACCGGCCGCGACATGGCGAATATCCTTGCGCCCGACGCGCGCCAGGGGCACATGGATATGATCGAAATACACGTCGTTGATCGCCAGGCTGTGGGTCCAGGCCGAGCCGAAACGCTGCTGCAGTTGCTTGACCCGCTCGGGGATTTGTTCAGAGGCTGCCGAGATTGGCAGGTCTTCGATGCTCAGCAGCCGGCAGTCCGGGCACTCGCGGATGCGCTTGGCCATGCGCTCGGTCTTGGCCCGGGCAATGGCGAACTGGCTGTCGGTGAAGATCACCACCCCGGCCGCGCCCTCATTGATGACCAGTTCGGCGGCGAGGTCGGCGACCACCATCGGGTCGCTGGTGACATTGCTGAACAGCCATTCGCTGGGCCCCGGCTTATCCCCGGAGTGCCAGCCGACCAGAGGGATATTGCGTTGGCGGAACAGCGCCGGCAGCTCTTCGCCCAGGGCCCACACGCCGAAGCCTCCGAGCACCACGGCGTCGGGTTCCATCTCCAGCGCCCGCTCGGCGATACGCCGCCACTCGCTGGCCTCGCCGCGGCCATCCAGGGCCTGCACCTGCCAACTGACCAGCTTGGCCGCCCGCTCGACGCTGCGGTACACCCCGACCACGCCGCCGTTGCGAAAGTCGGCCGCGAGGAACACCACGCGTTTGCCCGGTATGACTGCCGGCCCCTCGCGGGGGCCTGGCCAGTCGGCCTGGCTGGTGGCACTGAGCAGGCCGAGCAGGCAGACAATCAGCAGGCGCAGTAATACAGCAGCCTTGACCATGGTTCGCCCTCCGCTCGAATGCCGTATACCCGCGCATGCCCCCGATCATCGCTGGCGCTATGCCATATAGCATAGCTGGCGTAGCGCGGAGCCAGGCGGAACTGCCGGGCGGTGGAGCAACGCTTCGTCTGGCGGCGGGGACACGCCTGGATTCGTTCGGTGCTGGCGCTCTGGCTGCGGCCTGCTAGACGTATTGCGCCGCCGCATAACCCGAGGCCCAGGCCCACTGGAAGTTGAAGCCGCCCAGGTGGCCGGTGACGTCCAGCACCTCGCCGACGAAATACAGCCCCGGGGCTTTCAGCGACTCCATGGTTTTGGACGACACCTCGCGGGTGTCGACCCCGCCCAGGGTCACCTCGGCGGTGCGATAGCCCTCGGTGCCGGCCGGCACCAGCTGCCAGTCGGCCAGCTGTTCGGCAATCGCCTTGAGTTCGCCGGCTGTGTACTGCTTGATCGGTTTGTTGACGAACCAGCCGTCCGCCAGCAATCCGGCCATCTTCTTGGTAAACAGCTCGGCCAGCAGGGTTTTCAGCTCGCTGTTAGGCCGCTCGCGCTGCTGTTCGGTCAGCCACTCGGGCAGGTCGATATGCGGCAATAGGTCGATATGCACTGTGTCGCCGGGCTGCCAGAAGGAGGAGATCTGCAGGATCGCCGGCCCGGACAGGCCGCGGTGGGTGAACAGGATATTTTCCCGGAAGCTCTGGCCGTTGCAGCTGACCAGGCAGTCTTCCACCGAGGTGCCGGACAGCTCGCTGCACAGGGTTTTCAGTTGCGGGTCGGTGATACTGAAAGGCACCAGACCGGCGCGGGTCGGCAACAGCTGATGGCCGAACTGCCTGGCCACCTGGTAGCCGAAGCCGGTTGCGCCGAGGGTCGGGATCGACAGGCCGCCGGTGGCGATCACCAGGGACTCGCAGCGCACCGCGCCGGCGCTGGTTTGCAGCTGGTAGCCGCTATCCAGTTTGCCGATCTCGCTGACCGAGGTGTCCAGGCGCAGCTCGACGCCGGCCTCGGCGCACTCGGTCAGGAGCATGTCGAGGATGTCGCTGGCCTTGTGGTCGCAGAACAGCTGGCCGAGCTTTTTCTCGTGATAAGGCACGCCGTGCTTGCCCACCAGGCCGATAAAGTCCCACTGGGTATAACGGGCCAGGGCGGATTTGCAGAAGTGCGGGTTCTGCGAAAGAAAATTGCTCGGCTCGCAGTACATATTGGTGAAATTGCAGCGCCCGCCGCCGGACATCAGGATCTTCTTGCCGGCCTTGTTGGCGTGATCCAGCAGTAGCACCCGGCGGCCGCGCCCGGCGGCGGTCAGCGCGCACATCAAACCGGCCGCGCCGGCACCGATAATCACAACCTGCGTAGCAAGCACAGCGTTTTCCTCTGAACACCACAGGCCGCCGCGGGGGCTGCCAGACAGCGCGCATCTTACCTGAAGGGGGCGGGTGTCGGCGCGGCGACCAGCCGTGCGGAGTCGGCGGGCGGCGTTGCGCTGTCGAACAGTCGTCGCCGCTTGCTGTCCACTGCAGTGCCGGCTCGTACCGGCCTCTCATTCGAACAAAGGGAACGCCCTGATGACACTTGCACTGACGCCTCTGATTTCCCTGATTGCCGGCATCCTGATCCTGGTCATGCCGCGGCTGTTGAACTATATCGTGGCCATCTACCTGATCGTGATCGGCCTGGTGGGTATTTTCGGTGGCAACCTCAACCTGACCCTCTAGCAGATTGTGAAAAACCACCTGCGTTGCCGGTACGGCCTTAAAAAGGTTCGGACGATAGAACTGCTTTATTGAAGGCTATGTCCTCATTGCGTGTGGTGAGGCGATAAGTTGTAGGTTGGCGTTGAGCGTAGCGAAGCCCGACAGGCAGTGGTATGCCTGATTGGGCTTTGTGGTTTTTAGCGGCCGGTAACCGCTTACTGCCAGCAGTTGCGCCCGCGCCCGGCCTTTTTGGCCTGGTACAGGCGCATGTCGGCCTGGTGCAGGGCGCTTTCCAGGTCGTCCGGCGCGCCCTGGAAGATCCCGGCGCTGAAGGACAGCGGCGGTGCGCCTGTGGCGTATTTCAGGCTGGCACACTGGCTGCGTAGCTGATCCAGGGTGACGCTCAGGGCGGCATCGTCCTGCTGGCTGAGCATGGCGAACTCCTCGCCGCCCAGGCGGCCGAGCAGGGCGTCGGGAAAGGCCGCGGAGAAGGCCCGGGCGAAGGCGATCAGCGCCGCATCGCCACTGCCGTGGCCGTGTTCGTCGTTGATCCGCTTGAAGTGATCCAGGTCGATCATGGCCACGCTGAGGTCGCGCCCGCCGCTCCTGGCCTGGGCGAACAGCTGCTGGCCGTGCTCGTAGAAGGTGCGGCGGTTGTTCAGCCCGGTGAGGGCATCGAACTGCGCGGCCTGGCGCAGGGCCAGTAGCAGGTCGCGGCGCTCCAGGGTCGACATCACCCGACAGTTGAGTTCTTCCGGGCAGAAGGGTTTGCGCAGGAAGTCGTCGGCACCGTGCTTGATAAACATGGCGCTAAGCGAGCCCTTGGCGTCGGCGGACAGGCCGAGAATGATCAGCTCGTGGCGCTTCATCTTCTGCCGCAGCAGCTTGACCAGCTCGAAGCCGCTGATGCCCGGCATGCTGTGGTCGACCAGCAGCAGGTCGATATCCGGCTGCTCGCGCAGGATGCGCAGGGCCTGGTCGCCGTCGCAGGCGTCGATGATCTGGTAGCGGTGCGGGGTCAGTACGTTGCGGATGTAGTGGCGGGTGGCTTCGCTGTCCTCGGCGATGAGGATCTTCACCTGGCTGTTGCTTTCCAGGCGATGCAGCAGGCGGAAAGCGTATTCGTAGGAGTGCTGGCTTTCCTTGAGCACATAGTCGACCACGCCCTTGAGCAGCATCTGGTCGCGGCGCTGCTCGTTGTAGCTGCCGCTGAGGACGATGCAGGGCAGGTGGTAGCCCATCACCAGGTCGACGATCTCGCCGTCGGGGGCGTCCGGCAGGTTGAGGTCGACTATGGCGGCGAAGAACAGCTCGGCGGAGGTCTCCAGCATCACCCGGGCTTCGTCCAGGCTGGCGCAGAAGATCGGCTGCAGACCGCTTTCCTTGCGGAACAGGTGTTCGAGGATTTTCAGCACCAGGGGGCTGTCTTCGACCACCAGAATATTACGCACGGGCTGCTCCTTTATGCGGCCGCGCTGGGGCGGCCGTTCCGTCTGAACTATAGGGTCCGAATGCGCAGCGAGCGGCCCTTGATCTTGCCTTCACTGAGGCACTTGAGCGCCTGCATGGCCACGACGCGCTCAACGGCCACATAGGCCTGGAAGTCGAAGATGGCGATCTTGCCGACCTGCGCGCCAGGGATGCCGGCCTCGCCTGTCAGGGCACCGAGGATATCGCCGGGGCGCAGCTTGTCCTTGCGCCCGGCACCGATGCACAGCGTAATCATCGGCGGCTGTAACGGCGCGCCGCCCTTGGCCTTGAGGCTGCTCAGCGGATGCCAGTTGAGCGGAGCCCTTTGCAGGGTTTCGATGGCCTGGGCGCGATGGCCTTCGGCCGGGGCCACCAGGCTCATGGCCAGGCCCTTCTCGCCGGCACGACCGGTACGGCCGACGCGGTGGATATGAATTTCCGAATCCCGCGCCAGTTCGACGTTGATCACCATGTCCAGGGCGTCGATGTCCAGGCCGCGGGCGGCCACATCGGTGGCCACCAGCACCGACAGGCTGCGGTTGGCGAACATCGCCAGCACCTGATCACGGTCGCGCTGTTCCAGGTCGCCGTTCAGCGCGGCGGCGGAGATGCCTTTGGCAGTCAGGTGGTCGACCACTTCCTGGCACTGCTGCTTGGTAAAGCAGAAGGCCACACAGGACTGCGGGCGGTAGCAGTTGAGCAGCTTGACCACCGCGTCCATGCGCTCTTCCGGGGCGATTTCGTAGAAGCGCTGCTCGATCTGCGTATCGTCGTGCAGGGCCTCGGCCTTGACCTGCTGCGGGTCGCGCATAAAGCTCGCCGAGAGCTGCTTGATCCCGGCCGGGTAGGTGGCGGAGAACAGCAGGGTCTGGCGGCGCGTCGGGGTCTGGCCGATGATCTCGGCGATGCTGTCGTAGAAGCCCATGTCGAGCATGCGGTCGGCTTCGTCGAGCACCAGGGTGTTGAGGCCGTCGAGCTTCAGCGTGCCCTTGGCCAGGTGCTGCTGGATGCGCCCGGGGGTACCGACGATGATCTGCGCGCCATGCTCCAGCGAGCCGATCTGCGGGCCAAACGGCACGCCGCCACAGAGGGTAAGAATCTTGATGTTGTCAGCCGAGCGGGCCAGGCGGCGCAGCTCCTTGGCCACCTGGTCGGCCAGTTCGCGGGTCGGGCAGATGACCAGGGCCTGGCAGCCGAAGTAACGCGGATTGAGCGGATTGAGCAGGCCGATACCGAAGGCCGCGGTCTTGCCGCTGCCGGTCTTGGCCTGGGCGATCAGGTCCATGCCCTTGAGCATCACCGGCAGGCTCTGGGCCTGGATCGGGGTCATCTCCGTGTAGCCGAGGGACTCGAGATTGGCCAGCATGGCGGCGGAAAGCGGCAGAGAGGAAAACGCGGTGTTGGTCACGGTACAGGCCTGATAAGCAAAATGGCGCGCAGTGTAGCAGGCGCGCGCCCCGGGCAGGCGTTGCTGCGACCGGGGGCTGGCCAGTTGCCGTGGGGGCGCATGGCGCACCCCCTGTTTTCGGCCTAGCCCGCGCGGTGCGCCGTGCCGCGTACCGGCGCGCCGCCGGCCACGTAGTAGGGCGCGGTGCTGCGCGGCAGGGGCGCGCGGCCGCGGATTTTGTCGGCGATCTTCTCGGCCATCATGATGGTCGGCGCGTTCAGGTTGCCGGTGGTGATCAGCGGCATGATCGACGCGTCGACCACCCGCAGCCCTTCCATGCCGTGGACCCGGCCCTGGCCGTCGACCACCGCCATGTCGTCCTCGCCCATCTTGCACGAGCAGGAGGGGTGGAAGGCGGTTTCCGCATGCTCGCGGATAAAGTTGTCCAGCTCGGCGTCGCTCTGCACCTCCTTGCCCGGGCTGAGTTCGCGGCCGCGGAAGGGATCGAGGGCCGACTGCGCCATGATCTCGCGGGTGATGCGGATGCCGTCGCGGAACTCCTGCCAGTCCTGGGCATGGCTCATGTAGTTGAACAGGATGCTCGGGTGCTGGCGCGGGTCCTTCGACTTGACCTGGACGCGACCGCGGCTGGGCGAACGCATGGAGCCCATATGGGCCTGGAAGCCGTGTTCCTTGACCGCGTTGCTGCCGTTGTAATTGATCGCCACCGGCAGGAAGTGGTACTGGATATTCGGCCATTCGAACTCGGCGCGGGTGCGGATAAAGCCGCCGGCCTCGAACTGGTTGCTGGCCCCCAGGCCCTTGCCGCGAAATAGCCAGTTGGCCCCGATGGCCGGCTGGTTCCACCATTGCAGGGCCGGGTAGAGCGACACCGGCTGCTTGCAGGCGTACTGCAGGTACAGCTCCAGGTGGTCCTGCAGGTTCTGGCCGACGCCGGGCAGCTCGTGCACCAGGGGGATGTCCAGCTCGCGCAGCAGGGCCGCCGGACCGACGCCGGAGCGCTGGAGGATCTGCGGCGAGGCGATCGCGCCGCTGCACAGCAGCACTTCGCGGCGGGCGTTGACGATCACCGGGGTGTCGCCGTCGCCCTGCAGGTAGGCCACGCCGATGGCGCGCTTGCCGCTGAACAGGATGCGGTCGGTGAGGGCGTGGGTGACGATGGTCAGGTTCGGTCGGCCGCGGGCCTGGTCCAGATAACCGCGGGCGGTGCTGGCGCGCCGGCCCTGGGGGGTGACGGTACGGTCCATGGGGCCGAAGCCTTCCTGCTGGTAACCGTTCAGATCGTCGGTACGCGGGTAGCCGGCCTGCACGCCGGCCTCGACCATGGCGTGGAACAGCGGGTTGTTGCCGTTCTTCGGCGTGGTGACCGACACCGGGCCGTCGCCGCCGTGGTAGGCGTTGGCCCCGATGTCGCGGGTTTCCGCCTTTCTGAAATACGGCAGGCAGTCCAGGTAGCTCCAGTCTTCCAGGCCCTTTTCCTTGGCCCAGCCGTCGTAATCCATGGCGTTGCCGCGGATATAGCACATGCCATTGATCAGCGACGAGCCACCGAGGCCCTTGCCACGCCCGCATTCCATGCGGCGGTTGTTCATATGGGGCTCGGGGTCGGTCTCGTAGGCCCAGTTGTAGCGCCGGCCCTGCAGCGGGAAGGCCAGGGCGGCGGGCATCTGGGTGCGAAAGTCGAGGCGGTAGTCCGGGCCGCCGGCTTCCAGCAGCAGCACGCTGACG
>JBFJZW010000044.1:0-20822 GCA_041621875.1 Pseudomonas sp.
CAGGCTGCCGCTGGGCAGTTGCAGGTCCAGCGGCGGGGTCAGCGGCTGGCCGTTCGGCCCCCATTGCAGGTGCTGGCAACGGATCATGTCGGGCTCCAGTTCCAGCTGCTGGCGGCCACGGCATCGTGGGCGTGCAGGCTTTCCGCGTGAATCACGCGCAGGCTGAAGGCGCTCAACCCGGGCTGCAGCAACAGGGTGTTGTGCAGGCGGCGGGCGGCGTCTTCGCAGAACATCAGGTTCTGCCCGTTGGCCAGGGCGAAGGCCTGCTCGTCGGCGCGCTTGACCGCGGTCTGTACCGCGGTGCCCAGGGCCTGTTCGGCGCGGTCGATCAGCTCGATCAAGGGCAGTTCATTGGCCTGCGGGCTCAGGCGCAGCTGCAGGGTGGCGGTGCTGCGCTGGCTGTGCGGCGTGGCGACGATGCCCTGGGGTGATCCCAGCCAGGCCAGCAACTGGGCATGCTCCAGCGGCTGGCCGGCGAAGTCCTCGATAAAGCGCTGCTGAATCAGCTGACGGGCCAAGGCGGCGGAGCAGGGGCAGGTCGACGAATAGGCCACTTCTACCTGCAGTTCCACGTGAAACCCCCATAAATCCTGGCGTGCACGCACTTCGAAGGGGTAGGACTTCCAGCCGGCGAGGGGGCTGACCAAGGCTGGACGACTCAGTAACGCCTCGCCACGCAGGGTGATGGACGCCTGCCGCGACAGGTCCTGATGGCTGCCGAGAAACTCCCCCAGTAGCTGCTGCAGCGTCGCCGGGCTCAATAGGTTGTGTTCCAGAGCATGCAGTGCCAGGTACAGGCGCGACATATGAATGCCGCGCGCGCCGCCATCATCCAGGCTGACCCCGACATCGGCGCGGGCATTGATACGTTGCCCGGCCAGGTTGACCGGCAGCGCGATGCCTTGCATGCCGACCCAGTCCAGGGCTTGTGGGTGGGCCGGCGTTTGCGCGGCTATATCCGGCAAGGTCAGTGCGTTCATCAGAAATCTGCCGCTCGGTTATGGATTTAAATGTTATGTTATAACAAGTAAATTACAAAGCCAGCGAATCCTGACGATGACCGAAACGCCGCTCACCCACGCCGAGCTGCTCGCCCAGCCGGCGGATGACTATATGAATGCCGCCCAGCAGCAGTTCTTCCGCAGCTTGCTGCTCAGCCAGCGCGGCGAACTGCAAGCCCGTATTGCCGAAGAGTTCGCAGGCCTGCGCGAGCGCGAAACCAGCAGCGACCCGGCCGATATCGGCAGCGCCGAGGAGCAGCGCCAGTGGCAGCTACGCCTGCTGGAGCGGGAAAAGAAGCTGCTCGACAAGATCGATGAGGCGCTCGACCGCCTGGCCCGTGGTGAGTACGGCTGGTGCGTCGAGACCGGTGAGCCGATCGGCCTCAAGCGCCTGCTGCTGCGGCCCACCGCGAGCCTGTGCGTCGAAGCCAAAGAGCGTCAGGAACAACGCGAAAAACACCTGCGTCACACTGATGGAGCCTGAAACCATGACCAATCGTCTTCCCGTAACCGTGCTGTCCGGCTTTCTCGGGGCCGGTAAAAGCACCCTGCTCAACGCCATTCTGAAAAACCGCCAGGGCCTGAAAGTGGCGGTCATCGTCAACGATATGAGCGAGATCAATATCGATGGCAGCGAAGTTCAGCGTGATGTCAGCCTCAATCGCGCCGAAGAAAAGCTTGTGGAGATGAGCAACGGCTGCATCTGCTGCACCCTGCGCGAGGACCTGCTGGAAGAAGTCGGTCGCCTGGCCCGCGATGGCCGCTTCGACTACCTGCTGATCGAGTCCACGGGTATTTCCGAGCCGCTGCCGGTGGCCGAGACCTTTACCTTCCGTGGCGAAGACGGCCAGAGCCTGGCCGACCTGGCGCGCCTGGATTGCATGGTGACGGTGGTCGACGGGGTGAACTTCCTGCGCGATTTCCACGAGGCCGAGAGCCTGGCCAGCCGTGGCGAAACCCTGGGCGAAGAAGACGAGCGCTCGATCACCGACCTGCTGATCGAGCAGGTGGAGTTCGCCGATGTGCTGCTGGTGAGCAAGATCGACCTGATCAGCAGTGCCGAGCGCGAAGAGCTGATGGCCATCCTCAAGGGCCTTAACACCCACGCCGAGATCCTGCCAATGGCCATGGGCGCGGTGCCGCTGGAAAAAATCCTCAACACCAGCCGTTTCGACTTCGCGCGCGCGGCCGAAGCGCCTGGCTGGCTCAAGGAGCTGCGCGGCGAACACGTCCCGGAAACCGAGGAATACGGCATTGCTTCCACGGCTTACCGAGCGCTCAAGCCGCTGCACCCCGAGCGCTTCTTCAATTTCATCAGCCGCGAATGGACCAATGGCCGCCTGCTGCGCAGCAAGGGCTTCTTCTGGCTGGCCAGCAAGTACCAGGAGGCCGGCAGTTGGTCCCAGGCCGGTGGCCTGATGCGCCACGGTTTTTCCGGGCGCTGGTGGCGCTTCGTGCCTAAGGCGCAATGGCCGACGGACGACGAAGGCCTGCAGGCGATCATGAAAAACTGGCAGGCGCAGACCGGCGACTGCCGTCAGGAGCTGGTGTTTATCGGCCAGAACATCGACTTCGCCCAACTGACCGCGGAACTGGATGCCTGCCTGCTGACCGATGCGGAGATGGCCCTCGGAGTGGACGCCTGGCGGGCGCTGCCCGACCCATTTGGTCCCTGGCATGAGGAGGCCGCCTGATGCTGGCACCCATGCTAAGACAGCCGTTGCAGCAGGTCAGCAGCGAGCAGATCGAGGTGCTCGGCGAGGTGCTGCGCGATGAGGTCAATCTGGCCGTCTGGCAACGTCAGTTGCCGGCGCAGATCAGCGATTTTGCCAGCGCCTTGCTGGCCCAGGGCGAGCCGCTGGGGCAATCCATGGTGCTCGAGCTGGCCAGTCCGGAGAGCACGCCGAACCTCAGTGGCCTGGTCGATGGTTACAGCGATCTGCCGGGCCAGGCGGCCTTTCTGCAGGACCTGAGCTGGCTGGTCGGTGCCTTTGCCTGCCTGTTCGACGCCAGACGCATCGGCCTGCGCCTGCGCATTCTCGACAAGGCCATGTGCCCGCGTTTTCACGTCGACCATGTGCCGGTGCGGTTGATCACCAGCTACGCCGGGGTTGGCAGTGAGTGGCTGGAGGAAGGCGTGATGGCCCGTCGTCGTTTGGGTGACCCGGCCGCCGAGCCCAGCGATGCCGCGCTGATCGAACGCGCCCAAGCCGGCCATGTGCTGCTGGCCAAGGGCGAGAAATGGATAGGCAACGAGGGCGGCGGGCTGATCCACCGTTCGCCGCAACCTCCGGCGGGTGAGCGGCGCTTGTTGTTGACCCTGGATTGGCTGGCGTAAGTGATTGCGCCAGGCGGCTTAGCGCGCCATCCACACGCCCTTGCTCTGCTGCTCACAGAAGGGCTTGAGGTAGGCGGCGTCCGTGGCGACGCCGTAATAATGCACATCCTGCTTGTATGGAGTGCCGCCCACCGTGGAGTTGCGGCACACGCCGAAGGCTCCCATGGGGCATTGCTCGACAAAGGCCACTTCGACCTTCTGGCCCTTCAGTTGCGGCTGGCAGAAGCCGCTGCGAAACAGGTTGGGCGGGATGCTGCGGTTCTGCTGGCAGACCTTCACATCCAGGCGCTCGGCCTGGCTATGCACCACACAGGCTTCACCCCAGGCCAGGCCGGATAACAGGGACAAGCCAAGCAGTAGAACGGCACGCATCGTTAAAAACCTCGATAAACGGACAATTTCCAATAACCGGTGTACGCCGTAGGAGCGGGCCATGCCCGCGAAACGTTATCGCGACCGGTGCGCGCGCTGGCCTGGCCAGCAGTCTGCCGACTCTAGCATGCGGCTTTTATTCAGTCTGCGCCCTGCGCGGGGTTCTCTCCCGGCCGGCAAAGCCGCACCATAGGCCCATGCTGAAAAATATCCCCACCCATCTGATTGCCGGCCCCCTGGGCGCGGGCAAGACCAGCCTGATCCGCAACCTGCTGGCCCAGCGTCCGGCCGGCGAGCGCTGGGCGGTGTTGATCAACGAGTTCGGTCTGGTCGGCCTGGATGCCGCCCTGTTGACCACGGACGATGACGGTATCGCCATGGGCGAAGTGGCCGGCGGTTGTCTGTGTTGCGTCAACGGCGTGCCCTTTCAGGTCGGCTTGAGCCGCTTGTTGCGCAAGGCCAAACCGGATCGCCTGCTGATCGAGCCCTCGGGCCTGGGCCATCCGCTGCAACTGCTGGAGCAATTGCGCGAGCCGCCCTGGCTGGGCGTATTGGCGGTGCAGGAGCCGGTGCTGGTGCTGGATGCCATGGCCCTGGCCGCTGGCGCGGCGCTGCCCGAGAGTCAGCAGGCGACCCTGAGCAGTGCCGGTTTGCTGCTGCTGAACAAGGCCGAAAACCTCGACCAGGCGACCAGGGCGCGGCTGCAAGCGCTGCTGCCCGCACGGCCGCTGTTGTGGACGACCCAGGGCACCTTGCCATTGAGCCAGCTACCCGGTTTTGCCGCTCGCGCCGATAGTGGCGGCACGCTGGATGATCTGCCCGCAGGTGCCGCGACATTGCCGCAACTGTGGCGCAGCCCGGCGGAGCCGATCTGCCAGGTCCAGGCGCAGGCCGAGGGCTGGAGCATCGGCTGGCGCTGGCACCCGAGCCAGCAGTTCGAGTTGATGCAGGTGCAGCAGTGGCTGCATACGCTGGCCTGGCGGCGGGCCAAGCTGGTGCTGCAGACCAACGCCGGCTGGCTCTCGGCCAATGCCCTCGACGGCCAGCCCTTGCACTGGCAGAACAGCGAGTGGCGCAAGGATTCGCGCCTGGAGCTGATCTTCGCCGAGGCGCAGGACGTGGCGGCTTTGCAGGCGGGGTTTGCCGCTTGCCGGCTCTGATGCAGGGCCGCCAGGCCAAGGGCTGACGCCTACTGCGCGGCTTGGGCCAGGCTTGGCAATAGCGCCAGGTCTTCGATGATTCGGCTGCTGTAGCGGTTGACCAGCGAGGGGATATTGTCCTGCTGGTAGTGCCGCAGCGAGGGTTCGATATAGCGCCACTTGCGCTCAATCTTTTGCAGCAGGCGCTGCGCCTCGCCGCCCGGTCGGGTCTGCTGCAGTTGCTGTAACCCCTGGCTAAAGGCCTGGGCTTGCCTATCCAGGGGCGGTTTGTCGCCACCCAGCACATTGGCCCCGACACTGTGGGCGAGGTAGTCGCTGTTGAGGGTCTGCAACTGCATGGCCAGCGCCTGGCTTTGCCCCGCCAGTGGGTTCGCCGGCGTCGGGTAATAGCCGCTCAGGGTCTCGCTCAGTTGCGTCAGTTGCCGGTGCTGGCGGAGCAGTTCGGCTATCGCGCCGCCACTCGGGGTTTGCCGCTGTTGCAGGCTGGTTGTCAGCTCGAGCAGCAGCGTGCGGTAAGCCGGCCATTGCCGGCGCAGCTGCTCCAGCACGGGCAACCCGGCGCTGTCGTTGGGGGCCGCGAGCTGGCCGAGCAGGTGGTCGATCTGGCTGCCGCGGCGCTGCGCCGCGGCCAGGTGGGCGGGGTCGTTGTCGACGCCATAGAGCAGGTAGAAATCCCCGAGCGAGCCACTGAGGTTCAGGCGTATCTGCTGCAACGCCGCGGCCTGTTGTGCGGCGGCGGCCTGGCCGGCGGTGCAGGCGAGCAGGGCGGCCAGCAGGCCGAACAGGCGGAGGTGGTGAGCAATCATGGGGGCATCCTGGAGGCGGCCGAGCCTGCGCCCGGCCGCTGCTGGGTGGGAGGTCAGGGGTGGGCGTTGAACCAGGCCAGTACCTTGCCCGGCGAGGCGTCGAACCATTCGTGCTGGCCCAGGGGTTCGGTGTAGCGGCCGGTGGCAATGCCCTGCTGGAGCAGGCGGTCGTAGTACATATCCATGCTCCACCAGGGCACTACGGCGTCGACAAAGCCATGGATAAAGTAGGTCGGCGGGTGATCGGTCGGCAGCGTATCCGGCACCGAGCAGAGCGGGCCGCTGCAGCTGGCGTAGGAGCCGGAGTGCACCACCAGGGCCTTGAACTGCCCAGGGAAGGACACCGCCATGCGGCTGGTGTTATAGCCGCCGCTGGAGATCCCGGTGGCGTATTTGCGCTGACCGTTGAGCGGGCCGAAATGGCCGCTGTCGATGGCCTGGAACAGGTTGGTCAGAAAGGTGAAATCGGTGCTGGTGGGGTACAGCTCGCCCGACAGGCCGGGAATATTGGTGTGCCAGAACAGGTCGGCCGGGGCGCTGGGGGCGATCACCGCATAACCCTGATCGAGCAATGCCTTGATGGTCTTGCCCTCGTTGTACAGCTTGCCCAGCCACTCGTTGCTGTAATAGACGAAGTCGTCCAGGGCGAAGAACGAGCCCTGATAGAACAGCGCCACCGGCCAGCCGCCCTCCGGTGGTGTACCGGCCGGGGTCTGGTAGATCACCTTGCGCAAGGTAAGGGGGCCTGAAGAAATCCAGGTCGACTGGTGGCTACAGCTGATCTTGCCGGGCAGCAGCAGGCTTTTCTTGCGTTCGCTGCAGGGTGAGTCGGCCCAGCTCGGGGTGGCGAAACAGCACGCCAGCAGGGCGATCAGGCCCAGCCAGCGGACAGGCGGTTTGGCAGTGATAGGCATGGTAGGTCTCCACTTTCTTATTGGTTTTCTAACAGGCTGCTGAAAAACTACCTGCGTTGCCGATACGGCGTTAAAAACAGGCTCGGAATGCTCATTTACAACTCGTAAACTCCGCTTCCTCGC
This sequence comes from Pseudomonas sp., assembly GCA_041621875.1. GTDB lineage: Bacteria > Pseudomonadota > Gammaproteobacteria > Pseudomonadales > Pseudomonadaceae > Aquipseudomonas. Next base: position 6,715 of record JBFJZW010000044.1, read on the forward strand.
CTGTTTTTGCCTTGTCTCGGCTGCCTCGCCTACGTTTTTCAACGGCCTGCTAAGGGAATGTCCTCCTGACCAAACGCTGTGCTTCCCTGTTGTCGCCTGATAAATAGAAACCTGAATTCCGATTCCGTCAAGTGAGCCAACCCCTCAACTCCAGGCGCTGCAGCGCCGCGGACTCTCTAGCACCGGCCGCGGCCGGAAGAAAAAATCTTTGCCGGGCTTGCCAAAAGGTCAGAGGGCTACTACTTTATCGGAACCGATGTTCCGGTTCCGATAAAAACAACACAGCAGGAGATCATCGTGGCGACACAGAGATCAGCATGGGCGGCGGGTTGCCTGGCGTTGCTGGCGGCGAGCCAGGCGAACGCTTTTCAGACACGTTCGGGGGACTGGGCGCTGTCCCTGGATACCACCCTGTCCTACGGGGTGAACTACCGCATGGAAAGCCAGGATCGCCGGCTGATCGCCCGCGCCAATGGCGGCAAGGGCGACAACGGCGCGCTGATCAACTCCGACGACGGCAACCTCAACTTCAAGAAGGGTGCGCTGTTCTCCGAGGTGGCCAAGGTGGTGACCGAGATGGACCTGAATTTTCAGGACGATTACGGCGTCTTCCTGCGTGCTCGCGGTTTCTACGATTTCGAGCTGAAGGACGATGACCGTCGCCACCGCGAGATCCCCAACAAGGGCCTGGACGATGCCGGCTCCAGCATCGATCTGCTGGATGCCTTCGTCTACGGTAGCTGGACGGTGGGTGAGCGCGCCCTGAATGCCCGCCTCGGCCGGCAGGTGATCAACTGGGGCGAAGGGCTGTTCTACCAGAACGGCATCGGCGCGACCAACCCGGTGGACCTCAACGCCCTGCGCGCGCCTGGCTCCGAGCTGAAGGAAGCCTATATGCCGACCCTGATGGCCTATGCCTCGTTCGAGCTGAGCGAAGGGCTGTCCGTCGAAGGCTACTGGCAGCCCGGCAGCGCCTGGGAAGAAACCAAGATCGACCCCTGCGGCACCTATTTCTCCACCCTCGATGTACTCGGTGGCGGCTGCGACTACCTGATGCTGCCGCCCTTGCAGGAACCGCTGACCGGCGGCCTGGCCTTCGACAGCCCGGAGCAGGCCCAGGCCTTCGCCGACAGCCTGGGCCCGGGTTTTATCAACAGCCTGCTCAAGGGCTACCTGCCCACCACCTATATCCCCCGCGGCAAGGATGTCAAAGCCGACGATGCCGCCCAGTACGGCGTGGCCCTGCGCTGGCTGGTGCCGGAGCTGAATGACAGTGAGCTGGGCTTCTACTACCTGCGCTACAACATGAACCTGCCGATGATCGGCCTGACCGTGGGCCAGCCCATGGTGTTCCCAGTGGTGGGGGCGCTGCCGGTCGGCACCAGCTCCAACTACTACGCCGAGTACCTGGAAAAGCGCCACCTCTATGGCCTCAGCTTCAACACCAGCATCGGCGGCGACAGCGTCCTCAATGGCCTGTCCCTGGCCGGCGAGCTCAGCTACCGGCCCAATGCGCCAATAGCCCTGGGCCTGGGCGAGTACCTGCCGAGCGCGCTGCTGGGCAATCTGGCCGGCATGCCGGTGGGCACGCGCCTCGATGGCTACGCCGAAAAAGCCATGTGGCAAGGCTCGCTGGTGGGCATCTACAGCTTCAACCACCTGCTCGGGGCCAATGCGGCCACCCTGATGGGCGAAGTGGTGGGCAGCCGGGTGCAGGGCCTGGAGTCGGATATCGACTACTACGGGGCCACCTCCAGTGCCTGGGGCGCGCAGGCGGGGTTGTCGCTGACCTATAGCAACGTGTTCAACCTGGTCAACCTGGTACCCAGCGTCAATTACCAGTACGGCATCAACGGCGTGGCCCCGCAGCTGACCAACGGCCTGCTGGAAGAGCGCAAGAGCTATTCCCTGGGCCTCGATGCCATCTATCAGGAGTCCCTGACGGTCGGGGTCAAATATGTCGGTTACAGCGGCGGCGGCCTGGCCAACAAGAGCAGCGACCGCGACTACCTCGGCTTCAACATCAAATACAGTTTCTAGGACGTGATCACCATGAAGACTTCAGGATTCTTGCGCGCCAGCCTGTTCGGTTCCCTGCTGCTGAGCGCCGGTCTGGTTCAGGCCCAGGTGACTGCGGCGCAGGCCGCGCGCCTCGGTCAGGAGCTGACCCCGATCGGCGCGGAAAAGGCCGGCAATGCCGCCGGCACCATCCCCGCCTGGGACGGCGGCCTGGCCCGCGATGCCAACGCCTACGACCCGGCCCTGGGCTATCGCGACCCCTATGCCGGCGATCAGCCGCTGTTCAGCATCACCGCGGCCAACGCCGCGCAGTACCGCGAGCAGCTCAGCCCCGGCCAGCTGGCCATGCTCACGCGCTTCAGCGACAGCTGGAAGCTCAACGTCTACCCAACCCGGCGCTCGGCCTCTTACCCGGACAAGGTGTATGCCGCGGCCAAGCACAACGCCACCTCGGCCAAGCTGATCGAAAATGGCAACGGCATCGCCGACTTCAAGCTGGCCACGCCCTTCCCGCTGCCGCAGTCGGGCCTGGAAGTGCTGTGGAACCATCTGGTGCGCTACCGCGGCGACAGCGTCAAGCGCTACTACGCCCAGGCCGTGCCCCAGGCCAGTGGCGACTATTTCATGACCAAGATCGAGGACCTGTTCCTGTTCAACGAAGCCGCCGGCGATCACAGCCAGAGCAACGGCAACGTGCTGTTCTACTTCCGCCAGTCGGTCCTCGCCCCGGCGCGCCTGGCCGGCACCGAACTGCTGGTGCATGAGACCGTCAACCAGGTCAAGGAGCCGCGCCTGGCCTGGCTCTACGCCTCCGGCCAGCGCCGCGTGCGCCGCGCACCGAACGTGGCCTACGACTCGCCCGGCACCTCCTCGGACGGCATGCGCACCACCGACAACTTCGACATGTTCTCCGGCGCGCCGGACAAGTACGACTGGCAGCTGGTGGGCAAGAAGGAACTCTATGTGCCCTACAACAGCTACCGCCTGGCGGCCAAGAGCAACAAGTACAGCGACATCGTCAAACGCGGCCACGTCAACCCGGACCTGCTGCGCTACGAGCTGCACCGGGTCTGGCATGTACGGGCCACGCTGAAGGAGGGGATGCGCCACCAGTACAAGCAGCGCGATATGTATTTCGACGAGGACAGCTATCAGATCTTGGTGGTCGACCACTACGACAACCGCGACACCCTGTGGCGGGTCGGCGAGTCCTACACCATCAATCTGTACGATCAGCCGTTGATCTGGACCAAAGGCGATGCGGTATATGACCTGATCGGCGGTCGTTATGTCATCGGCATATTGTCCAATGAAGAACCGGCCAATCAGTTTGATATTGCCCTGAAACCCTCGGACTTTACCCCCGCGCAATTACGCCGGGACAGCCGACGTTAATGTTTGGCAACTTCCAGGTAGTTGCAGATCAGCCGGGAAAGTTCCTCGGGAATAACTTCCCGAGGCGTTTCACCGAGGGTGCCGACCATGGTCAGGTAATTCAGGCTGGCCAGCAGCATATGCGCCGCCAGGTCGGCAGCCTGCTGCGGCTGCGGGTGGCGCAGTTCGTTGCGTCGGGCCAGCACGATGGCGCAGAAGGTCTGGCCGATATAGGCATTGAGCTGGTGGAAGCGCTGACGGAACTGCAGGTCCGCCGAGCTGCGCCGAACCAGGGCGCGGAGCAGGCCTTCACGGCCCTCGAACAGGGCGATTATGCCCTGGATAAAGGCTTCGATCTGGCCGCTGAGCGGCAGTTCGCGCTGGCCGAGGTCCTGCACCAGGCTGTCGATGGCGCTGCGGCCCTGCTCGACGAAGCGCTCGTGCACGGCGTAGAGCAGTACGTCCTTGTCGCCCAGCAGGCGGTAGAAGGTGCCCACCGAGGACTCCGCCAGCACCGCGATCTGGGAGATGCTGGTGTCTTCGAAACGGTTGTCCGCAAGCAGTTCGGCAGCCACGTTGAGAAAGCGCTCAAGGGCTTTTTTACTGCGAGCCTGAGTCGGGCTGGAAATGCTGTACATGGGGGGAACTCTCTATAAGACGCAGGCCGATTCTAGGTTTTCCACCGGGATAAGGCAAACGCTCAGCTAATAACTAAGTTGGCAATCTTCCCCATTTAATCGATGTTTCCTGATCATTCTCGCGATTCAGGATGGCAGGAATAAGCACGCACCAAAGTTTGTATTAAAGGGAGTTTATCCATGCACTATATTCAATTACGCAATGGCCGCTGTGCCTATATCCGCAAGGGGCGCGGCCTGCCGGTATTGCTGCTGCACGGCCTGGGTTCATCCTCCCAGGACTGGCAGCCACAGATCGATGCGCTGTCACGTTTCGCCGAAGTCTTCGCCCTCGACCTGCGCGGCCACGGGGCCAGCGAGCCCTTGCGCGGCCCGGTCAGCGTGGCCGAACTGGCCGACGATGTGGCCGAGTTCATTGGCGTCCAGAGCATTTCCGGCTGCGTGCTGGTGGGCATCTCCATGGGCGGCATGGTCGCTTTCCAGCTGCTGGCGCAGCAGCCGGAGCTGGTCGGCCGCCTGGTGGTGATCAACAGCGCGCCGAGCTTTCCCCTGGATTCCTGGAGCCTGCGCGCCAAGGTGCTGCTGCGTCTGGCGCTGATCCGCCTGTTCGGCCTCAAGGCCATGGGCCGGTTGCTGGCGCGCAAGCTGTTTCCCTATGCCGAGCAGGGCGAGCTGCGCCGGCGCACCGCCATGCGTATCGGGGCCAATGACCGGGTGTCCTACCTGCACGCCATCCGCGCGATTCTCGGCTGGTCGGCGCTGCCGGCGGTCAACGGCGTCGACACGCCGATGCTGATCGTCGCCGGCGACCGCGATTACACCCCGCTGGCCTACAAGCAGGCCTATGTGGCGCAGCTGCGCAATGCCGAGTTGCAGGTGGTGAGCGATTCCGGACATGCCACGCCGCTGGACCAGCCGGAGCAGTTGAACAGTCTGCTCGAGCGCTTTATTCGGCCACGGCAATAGGGTTGAGCGTGACCTTGGGGCGTCTGTCGACGCCCGTTTTTATTCCGCAGAGAGCCGTCCAGGCCAGGATTAGCCCATGAGATTTCTCTACCCGCTGTTGCTCGGCCTGGCCGCGAGCCTGTGCAACCCGTCCGTGCTGGCGCAGCCGTCGCTACCGGAGCCAGAGATGGTGCGTATGGATCGGCTGCAGTTGATGCAGGGCTTTCCCCCGGCGGCAGATAAGCAGGTCAGCCGGGCTTCCTACCTGACCCGCTATCCCCAGGCGCGCTGGGCCTTTCAGCATATGCGCGAGCTGATTCCCAGCCGCAACGTGCCCCGCGGCGATGCTCCGCCGAGCCTCTTGGCGCAGGGTGAAGACCTGCGCACGGAAATCGACGCCCTGCGCTTCCACGGCCCGGACGGCGAACTCGGTTTCGCCCAGTACCTCAATGACACCTATGCCGATGCCACGCTGATCCTGCTCGACGGCCAGCTGATCTATGAGGCCTATGCTCCCGGCATGCAGGCGCAGCAGCCGCATATGCTCTGGTCGTTGAGCAAGTCCGTGGTCGGTCTGCTGGCGGGCCAGTTGCTGCACGAGGGCGTGCTCGATGGCGAGGCCCTGGTCAGCGACTACCTGCCCGAGCTGGCCGAGAGCGGTTGGAAGGGGGCCACGGTGCAGCAGGTGCTGAACATGACCGCGGCCGTCGACTACCGCGAAACCTTCGACGGGCCCCAGTCCGACCTGTTCAAGTATGCCGTGGCGGCGGGCATACTCCCGGCCCCACCCGGCTTTCAGGGGGCCGCCAGCCTCTATGAGTATCTGCCGACCATCGGCGCGCAGGGCCGCCACGGCGTCGAGTTCCACTACCGTACCGCCCATACCGAGGTGCTGGGCTGGCTGCTGCGCCGCGCCACCGGGCAGAGCAGCGCCGAGCTGATCGCCGAGCGGCTCTGGAGTAAGCTGGGGGCCGAACAGGACGCCTACCTGATGGTCGATGCCGCCGGCACCGAATGGGCCGGCGCGGGGCTGAATGTCAGCCCGCGGGATCTGGCGCGCCTGGCCGAGCTGCTGCGCCTGAACGGGGCCTTCAACGGCCAGCAGATCATCGCCCCCGAGGTGCTGGCAACCATCCGCGCCGGCGGCGACCGCGAGGCCTTCAAGGCGGGCGGGCGCACCTGGCAGCCGGGTTACTCCTACCGCAACCAGTTCTGGATCAGCCACAACCGCGACGAGGCCTACGAGGCCCTGGGGGCCCATGGGCAGATGATCCATATCAACCCGGCGGTCGGCCTGGTGGTGGTGCGGCTGTCCTCGCACCCGCAGGCCAGCAGCGGGACTACCTTCAACACCACCCGGCCGGCGCTGGAGGTCCTGGCCGATTGGGCGCGGAAACGGAAAAGCTAGCAGGCAGCGCGCGCGGCGGCATTACACTAGCGGCTCTGGACGATAGTGAGTCGCCGTATGCATCTACAACCCTGGTCCCATGACAGTAGCGCCGGCTTTACCCTGCGCGGCTGGCACTCGCCGCCTTCGGGCAAGCCGCTGCTGCATTTTCTCCATGGCAACGGTTACTGCGGGCGGGTCTATACGCCCTTGCTGCAACGCCTGGCCGAGGACTTCGATCTGTGGCTGTGCGATGTCCAGGGCCATGGCGACACGGATCACGGCGGCCGCTTCCACGGCTGGAACCGTAGCGCCGAGCTGGCCCTGGAGGCCTTTGCCGAGGGGCGCAAGGGCTTTGCCGAGGTGCCGGTGTTTGCCCTGGGCCATAGCTTCGGCGGGGTGCTGACCAGCCTGATGCTGGCCCAGCAACCCCAGCTGTTTAGCCGTGCGGTGCTGCTCGACCCGGTGCTGTTCACTCCGGCCATGATCGGGGTGATGGCGCTGTCCGATGTGGTCGGCCTGATCCGGCGCAACACCCTCGCCAGCAAGGCCCACAAGCGCCGCAGCAGCTGGCCCGATCGCGCCAGCGCGCATGCCGCCCTGCATGGCCGCGGGATGTTCCGCGGCTGGACCGAGGAGGCGTTTTCCGCCTATATCCAGCATGCCCTGAAGGACAGCGACAAGGGCGTCGAGCTGAAATGCCGGCCCAGCCGCGAGGCCGATATCTTCAGCTCCTTCCCCAAGCGCCTGTGGCCGTCGTTGGCCAAGGTGACGACGCCGACCCAGGTGCTCTATGGTCAGCGCAGCTACCCCTTCGTCGCCAAGTCGGTGGCCCGCTGGTGCGCCGGCAATGGCCATGTCAGCGGCCATGTGGTGGCCGGCGGGCACTGCTTTATGCAGGAGCAGCCGGAGAATACGGCGGCGCGGGTGGGGGATTTTCTGCTGCAGCGCGGCTAACCGGCCGTTATCTGTGGCAGACGGCTGTTGTAGGGTGGATGGCGCTTTATCCATCCACCGTTTATGCGGTGGATGCATAAAAAACGACACTTTGCCCGGACCGCGAAGGGGCTGATCGCGGGCAAGCCCGCTCCTACAGAACCTCACCAGGCGAAATAATGGCTTACCTGACGCACCCGTTGCGCGGTTGATGCTCAAGCCAGGCTTGTGCCGAGGGGCTGAGCCTTTTCAACGGCCGGTCAATCGCCGGGCGGGCGGCCGTCGCTATGCTCGCGACTGGAGCGCCAGCGCTGCAGGTCGATAACCGGTGCGCTGTCGGGTGGCGGTGTGCGAAAGGGATGGGGGGCCAGTTCGATGCGCCCCAGCTGCTGGCCGAACATGGTGATGCTGCCCTCATGGCGCTGTTCGCCGGTGACGGTGAACTCGAAGCCATAGACCCGGGCCAGGCGCTTGCGCCCGCGGGCATCGGGCAGCAGGGCGAGCCGGCGCAGGGCGACGTTGCCGTCGAGCAGTTCGACATCGACTTTGCTGCAGTGCTGCTGGGTCAGCAACAGGGCGCGTTCGCGGATGCCGTGGCCGCGCCAGAGCCAGGCACAGGCGCTGGCGAACAGCATCAGCAGGAATACATCAAACAGCTCGATCATGGTGGCTCCGACAGCGGGATGCCGAGCTTAACCCAACTGCCCGCGCAGGCTCAGCTCCGGCCAGGGCAGGACTCAACTCTTTTCTTCACTCAGGGCCTGGTAGCGCTGCTGCAGCTCGTGGCGGATCTCCCGGCGCTGCAGGGCCTGGCGCTGGCGGCGCTGGCCGTCGGGTGTTTGCGGTTGCAGGGCCGGAATGGCGACCGGGCGGCCCTGCGGGTCCACCGCCACCATGGTGAAGAAGCAGCTGTTGGTATGGCGCACCGAGCGCTCGCGGATATTCTCGGTGATCACCTTGATGCCGATCTCCATGGACGTGCGCCCGCTGTAATTGACCGAAGCGAGAAAGGTCACCAGTTCGCCGACATGGACGGGCTCGCGGAAAATCACCTGGTCCACCGACAGGGTGACCACGTAGCAGCCGGCATAGCGGCTGGCGCAGGCATAGGCCACTTCGTCGAGGTATTTGAGCAGGGTGCCGCCGTGGACATTGCCGGAGAAGTTGGCCATGTCCGGGGTCATCAGTACGGTCATCGACAGCTGGGTATTGCCGTGTTCCATGGTGCACTCCGCAGGTATTGAGCGAGCAGGCCGACCCGCTCGTCGTGCCGTCAGGGTGACATGGATAAGGCGTTTTTGCAGCCGTTGCGGGTGAGTGGACGGCTGGGCAATGGGCTGTCAGCGCACTCAGCGCAAACCGAAACGGCCACGCAACTCGGCCAGCTCGTCGTGTCGTTCGACCAGAAAGCGGTCGAAGCGCCGGATCAGCCCGGGCTGGCTGGGGCTGCTGAGGTGATAGCTGGTGTAGCTCTGCGGCAGTTGCTGATCCAGCTGCAAGCGCTGCGCGCCCAGGCCCATTTCCACCAGGTGGTAGCGCACCACCTCGGGGTTGGCGTACAGCGCATCGATGCGCCCGCGCTCAAGCATGCGAATCAGGCTCTGGATATCCTGGGCTTCGACCAGCGTTACCCGGCCCTGGTCGAGCAGCGGTAACCAGGCCTCGGCGCTGAAGCCGCGCACCGTGCCCAGTTTGCGGATGCGCGCCAGACCCTGGCCACGGTGCTCGCCGAGGACCAGGGTGCCGTCGACTATCTGCACGGCGGCATCGCTGTAGTAGAGGCGTTTGCCGTGCTTGGCCTGACGCGACCAGGCCGGATTGTCGGGGAACAGCAGGTCCAGGCTCTGCGCCTCGAGCAGGTTGTGGTACAGGCGGTTGATCGGCTGGGCGCGCAGTTCCAGCTCGAATCCCTGATACCTGGCGAAGGCCTGCAGCAGCTCCACGGCATAGCCCTGGGGCGCACCTTCGGCCTTGGCCCGGTAGTAGGGGTAATAGTCGTGGGCCTCGATGCCCACGCGTACGGGCTCCCCCCGGGCCAGGGTGCCAAGCAGCAAAACTGCCAGCAGCAGCCATCGTGTCATTGCGCATCCGTCCCGCCCCATATCCCATGCAGCTTAGTTCAAATGCGCCTTATGCGTGGCTCAGGTACCGCGCCCGTTCTGCCCCCCATCCCGGCCCAGCGGGCAGCGGGGTGGCTGCGCGGTCAGGGTTGCTTCGGCTCGCGCCAGCGCTTGCGCGCGTGCAGGTAGGCGGGGCTGTCGGCGTAGCCGAGTTGGGCGGCGATCTGGCTGCTGTTCAGGCCTTGCAGTTCCAGGCCCTGTTCCAGTTCGGCGCGCACCGCGTCGAGCACCTCGCGAAAGCCCATGCCCTGTTCCTGCAAGCGCCGGCGCAGAGTGCGCGGGCTCTGATGCAGGGCGCTGGCGGCACTTTCCAGGCTGGGAGGGCGTTCATGCTGCAGGTCGCTGCGCACCTGTTCGGCGACTCGGGCCGCCCAGCCGCTGAGTTGCTGCAGTCGCGCCAGGCGGCGATCCAGGCCCTCGCAGATCAGTTCGGCCAGCACCGGGTGATGCTGGCGCATGGGTATGGTCAGGTCGCTGCGCTGCAGATACAGGCCATTACGCGGCGCGTTGAAGCGCGGCATGTGGCCGAGGAGCTGCAGATAGTCCGCCTGATAACTCGGCGGCGCATGACGGAACTCGCTGCGGATATTCGCCAGTGCCTGGCCGCTGCCTTGGCGCATCAGGGTCAGGGCCATCACGGTGTAATGCTCGATCAGGAAGCGCTCCAGCTCGGCCGGCGCGTCGATCAGCAGTTCGAGGACGACGCCGTCGTCGCACTCGCTCAGGCGCACCTGATCCATGTCCGAACCCAGGCGCACGTAACGCTGCCAGCAGTGCAGCGACTCGCCGATGGTGCTGCAGAACTGGCTGAGGTGGGCCAGCGGATGCCAGTCGGCCGGGGTGAACAGGCTGAACAGGTGCAAGCCGATGGCCGGATCAAGCTCGGCGGCCTGTTGCCACAGTTGCTCCAGGCGCACCAGGCTGTACTCCTGCTGTGGCCGGTGCTGGCTGAGGTAGCGCTGCAGCACATGGCCCATGGCCCCGCGATGGAAGCGCTGGGTGGCCGGTTTGGCCAGGTTGGCCACTTCTGGCCGATTGTTGTCCGTTTCGCGCATGGTCGCAGTGGGTCGCTTGGCGTCTGATGGAGGCAACCCGGGGACACCCGGAACCTGTCTGATGAGGTTGCCATGAACCTGAGCGCCATTGCCAATAATCCCATCGCCGTGGTCAGTCTGATCTTCCTCGGCTTTATTCTCCTCGAGCTGGTGCTGGGCTGTTTCTTCCAGCCGCGCGGGCAGCGGCGCGATGTGCTGCAGGAGATCATCGGCTCCAGCCTGCTGCTGGGCCTGACCTTTCCGTTGATCATGTTTCTGGCCGGAACCGGGCTGGGTGCGCTGGTGCCGGAGTGGCGCGGGGCACTTGCCGACCTGCCGTGGGTGGCCGGTATTGCGCTGTTTCTGCTGTTCGACGACATGACCCAGTACTGGTGGCATCGCCTCAGCCACAAGGTGCCGGTGCTCTACAACCTGCACCGCGCGCATCATTCGGCACCCTATATGAGCGTGCGCATCGTCTATCGCAACAACAGCTTCTACTACCTGCTGATGCCGGGCATCTGGTTTTCCGCCGCGCTGATCTACCTGGGCCTGGCCCCGGAGTATTACGTCTACCTGATCGTCAAGATGCTGGTGATCTTCGGTGCCCATAGCAGCGTGGCCTGGGACGAGAAGCTGTACAGGATTCGCGCCCTGCGGCCGTTGATGTGGTTGCTGGAGCGCACCATCTCCACGCCATCGACCCACTCCGCCCACCATGGCCTGGATGCCGACGATGGCGTGACCCATTACAAGGGCAACTACGGCAACCTGCTGTTCTTCTGGGACGTGCTGTTCGGTAGCGCCAAGATCACTCGGCGTCGCCCCGAGCACTACGGCATCGAGGACATGGCTCCGGTGAGCTGGCAGCAGGAACTGTTCTGGCCGCTGGTGCGCCGGCCCGCGCCACGCGCCGAGCGTCTGGCGGAAGAGGTGGCGCAATGAGCGCGAAGATTGTACTGGTCGCCGGCTCCAGCCGCGTCGACAGCCAGAGCGCCAAGGTCGCCCATTACCTGGCGGAGCGTTTGCAGGCGCGTGGTGCGCAGTGTCAGGTGCTGGATCTGGGGCACGCCGCGCTGCCGCTGTGGCCGAGCGCGGAGAAGGTGGCCGCCTGGCCGGCCATGGCCGCACAGCTGGAAGAGGCCGACGCACTGGTGCTGCTCAGCCCGGAATGGAATGGCATGGCCTGCCCGGCGCTGAAGAATTTCTTCCTCTACGCTGGGCGTAACGAGCTGGCGCATAAACCGGCGCTATTGGTGGGGGTGTCGTCGGGCCTGGGTGGGGCTTACCCGCTCAGCGAGCTGCGCGCCTCCAGCTACAAGAACTGCCGCATCTGCTTTATTCCCGAGCAGCTGATTGTGCGTCAGGTCGAAGCCGTGATGAATCACGGTCCGGCGGCCGATGCCGACGACCAGCGCATCCGCGAACGTGCCGACTGGGCCCTGGACGTGCTGCTGCATTACTGCGAAGCCCTGCGCGGCCTGCCCCAGCGTATCGACTGGAGCCGGCCGCAGTTCGGCAACGGCATGTAGCGAGTGTGCTGCGCCGGGCAGCGCTGGATAACGCCCCACCTATCTAGCGCGTTGCCACACCCCTCAGGCGTGAGTCAGGTACCAGCGCCAGTCCTGCTCGCCCACCTCGCCCATAAATTGGCGGAACTCGGCCCACTTGATCGCCAGAAACACCTTGAGGAACTCCTCGCCCAGCGCCTCTTTGGCCCAGCTGGAGTTTTCCAGGGCGCGCAGGGCGGTCAGCCAATCGGTGGGCAGGGTTTCGCGGGCCTGTTCGTAGCCGTTGCCGATAATTTCTTCCCCCGGATCGATCTGGTTTTTGATGCCGTGATGGATACCGGAAAAAATTGCCGCCGCCGCCAGGTAGGGGTTGGCGTCGGCACCGCAGATACGGTGCTCCACATGCCGGCTGTTGGCCGGGCCGCCCGGTACGCGCAGCGACACGGTGCGGTTGTTTACCCCCCAGCTCTTGGCCAGCGGCGCGTAGCTGTTGGCCTGGAAGCGGCGGAACGAGTTGGCGTTGGGGCAGAAGATCGCCAGGGTGTCGTTGAGCGTGGCCATCATGCCGCCGATGGCGTATTTCAGCAGCGGCGTGCCATGCGGGTCTTCTGATGCCATCAGATTGTTGCCGTTTTCATCGGCCAGGCTGACGTGCATATGCAGGCCGCTGCCGGCCTGGTCGCCGAACGGCTTGGCCATAAAGCAGGCCTGCAGCCCGTGCTTGCCTGCCACGCCCTTGACCAGGCGCTTGTAGCGCACGCCTTCGTCCACCGCCTGCAGGGCGTCGAAGCGATGCTCCAGGGTCAGCTCGAGCTGGCCCGGGGCGTATTCGGAGATCGCCGTGCGCACCGGCAGGCCCTGCACTTCGCAGGCGGCGTAGAGGTCGTCGAGGAAGGGCTGCAGCTGTTCCAGCTCGTACACGCCGTACACCTGGGGTGCCTGCGGGCGTACGCCGTTCATTTGCAGCGCTGGTTGCGGAAGGCCGTTGGCGTCGCGCTGCTTGTCCAGCAGATAGAACTCCAGCTCCACCGCCATTACCGGGTGGTAGCCGTCGGCCTTGAGTCGGTCGATGGCGCGCACCAGCACATGGCGTGGATCGGCCGGCGCGGCGGGCAGACCCTGAGTCGGGTGCATGCTCACCTGCAGCTGGCCGGTGGGCGTGCTGCGCCAGGGTTGCAGGGTCAGACTGCCGGGCAGTGGGTAGGTCCAGCAGTCGGCATCGGCGACTTCCCAGACCAGGCCGCTTTCTTCCACGTCCTCGCCCTGGATGGTCAGCGCCAGGATCGAGCTGGGCAGCGGTCGGCCGTTCTCGTAGATGGCCAGCAGCTCGTCACGGTGCAGCAGCTTGCCGCGCGGGATGCCGTTGGCGTCGATCAGCATCAGCTCGATACTGCGCACTTCGGGGTGGGCGGCGAGGAAGTCACGGGCTTCCTGGGGATTGGCGAATTGCATGGTGGCTGTCTCTGTAGGGTGGATGACGCTTTATCCATCCACCGTGGGGATCGGTTGTCGGTGCGGCCTGTTGGTGGATGAAAAGAGCGTCATCCACCCTACGAATTACTCGCGGGCACCGGGGATGGCCAGCAGCTCGGTAAGGGCCTGGTCGAGCATGCCGATCAGCTTGTCCACATCGTCCGCCGTGGTGCTCGGGCAGCACAGGGTCATGTTGTGGAACGGGGTGATCAGGATGCCGCGGTTGATCAGGTACAGGTGCAGGGCCATCTGCAGTTCGTCGTGGAACGCGGCTTCGGCCTCGGCACCGGTCTTCGGCGAGACCGGGCAGAACTGGAACTCGCTGCGCGCGCCCAGCTCGGTCACCGACCATTTGAGATCGTGTTTGCCGATCAGCGAACGGAAGCCATCGGCCAGGCGCTTGGCCAGCGGCAACATATGGGCGTAGGCGGCCTCGGTCATTACCTGTTCCAGGTTGGCGCGCATGCAGTGCATGGCCAGGGCGTTGGCCGACAGCGTGGTGCCCATGCCGCTGTGGCCATGACCGTGGCTGCACTCGCTGGCGCGTTTGCGTGCGGCAGTCATGGCCTCGGCCATCGCCGCGCTGCAGCCGAAAATGCCGCACGGCACGCCGCCGGCAATTGGTTTGCCGACCACGAAGAAGTCCGGATCGAGGTTCCACAGTTTGGTGC
>JBFJZW010000045.1:0-20774 GCA_041621875.1 Pseudomonas sp.
TGAAGACTCTGGAAGAGCCGCCACCCCACGTCAAATTCCTACTGGCCACCACCGATCCGCAGAAACTGCCGGTGACCGTACTGTCGCGCTGCCTGCAGTTTTCCCTGAAGAATATGCCGCCGGAGCGGGTGGTCGATCACCTCAGCCATGTCTTGGCGGCGGAAAATATTCCGTTCGAGAATGATGCGCTCTGGCTGCTGGGCCGCGCCGCGGATGGCTCCATGCGCGATGCCATGAGTCTGACCGACCAGGCGATTGCCTTTGGCGAGGGCAAGGTGCTGGCCGCCGACGTGCGCGCCATGCTCGGCACCCTCGACCACGGTCAGGTCTATGGGGTGCTGCATGCCCTGATCGAAGGCGATGCCCGCGGCCTGATCGAGGCCGTACGCCATCTGGCCGAGCAGGGCCCGGACTGGAATGGCGTGCTGTCGGAAATGCTCAATGTGCTGCATCGCGTGGCCATTGCCCAGGCCTTGCCCGAGGCGGTGGATAACGGCCAGGGCGATCGCGAACGGGTGCTCGAACTGGCCAAGGTTCTGCCGGGCGAGGATGTGCAGTTCTATTACCAGATGGGCTTGATCGGTCGACGCGATTTGCCCCTGGCACCGGATCCACGCAGTGGCTTCGAGATGGTGCTGCTGCGAATGCTGGCGTTCCGCCCCGCGGATAGCGACGATGTACCCAGGGTGGCGCTAAAGCCGCTGGGGATTAGCCAGGCCACTGCTGATCCCGCGCCCAACCCAGTGGCCGGCACAGCTATGGCTGTGCCGGCCGTTGTGGCTGCTGCAGCAGTTGTTGCACCGATCGCGCCAGACACGATCGCCTCGCCGGTAGCGGCAGCCGTCGAGCTGCCTTCGAGCCCGCAGGTAGAACCCGCGCCGATAGTTGCCGTCGAGCCTGCGCCGGTCTTGCAGCCTGAACCGGTTGAAGCTGCACCTGCCGTGGTGCCGCCCTGGGAAGAACAGACCGCAAGTCCCGCGCCAGCAGCCGTTACCGAAGCAGCGCCGAGTCCGACGCTTGTCCCTGAGCCGCCACCAGTACAGCCGCAGCCCGCGCCAGCAGCGTTGCCGTCAGTCGAGATTGCGTCGCCAGTGGACGCGGATGTGGATGACGATGAGCCGCCACCCGGTGACTACGACTATGTAGAGATGGATGCCGAGTCGATCGATTATGATTTCGACGCCGCCGAGGTCGAGCAGGCGGTCGAGCCGCAAGTGCTGCCGGCCGCGCAGCCCGCCACCGGCCTGGCGGCCGATTGGCTGGAATTGTTTCCCAAGCTTGGGCTGTCGGGGATGACCGGCAGCATCGGGGCCAACTGCACCCTGATCACGGTCGACGGCGATAACTGGCTGCTGCATCTGGATCCGGGCCATAGCGCCTTGTTCAACCCGACCCAGCAGCGCAGACTCAACGATGCCCTCAACCAGCATCTTGGGCGTGAACTCAGTCTGCAGATCGAACTGCGCAAGCCCGAGCAGGAAACCCCGGCACAGGCGGCTGCCCGTCAGCGTGCCAACCGTCAGCGCGATGCCGAGGCCTCGATCCATAACGATCCGCTGGTGCAGCAAATGATTCAGCAGTTCGCCGCGGTGATCCGCGCGGACAGCATTGAACCCCTGGACACCCCAGTCAAACCCCTGACTGCCTGATAATTACCGAGGACAACTACCATGATGAAAGGTGGCATGGCCGGCCTGATGAAGCAGGCCCAGCAGATGCAGGAAAAAATGCAGAAAATGCAGGAAGAGCTGGCGAACGCCGAAGTAACCGGTCAATCCGGTGCCGGTCTGGTCAGTGTGGTGATGACCGGTCGTCATGACGTCAAGCGCGTCAGCCTGGACGACAGCCTGATGAAGGAAGACAAGGAAATCCTCGAGGACCTGATCGCCGCGGCAGTCAACGATGCGGTGCGCAAGGTTGAGCAGAACAGCCAGGACAAGATGTCCGGGATGACGGCAGGAATGCAGCTCCCCCCTGGCTTCAAAATGCCTTTTTGAGTAAGTGACGCCCAGCCGGCACGCATTACTGCGTTGCGAACGGCCCCGTGCATCCTCATTTACAGACGTAAACTCCGGTGCCCGTGGCCGTTCGCGCCTTGAACTGCATACCGTCTAGTCGCCCCGAACGATAGCAGTCGGGGCGATGAGCAGGCAGTGAGTAGCAGCGTTCTCCACCATTGGCTGAAACATTTCGTGGACATGACTCACTGTCGTTTCCAACCGCCCAGAACCCATGTGATTCCTTGCCATGAGCTTTAGCCCGCTGATCCGTCAACTGATCGATTCTCTGCGCATTCTTCCCGGTGTGGGGCAGAAGACTGCCCAGCGCATGGCCTTGCAGATGCTCGAGCGTGACCGTTCGGGTGCCATGCGGCTGGCTCAGGCGCTGACGCAGGCGATGGAGGGGGTGGGGCACTGCAAACAGTGTCGCAGTTTGAGCGAGGATGAGGTGTGCCAGTTGTGTCTCGATCCGCGCCGCGATGACAGTCTGCTTTGCGTGGTGGAGGGTCCAATGGACGTGTACGCGGTGGAGCACACCGGTTTTCGTGGGCGCTACTTCGTGCTCAAGGGCCATCTGTCACCACTCGATGGCCTGGGGCCGGAAGCCATAGGTATTCCCGAGTTGCTGGCACGCATCGCTGCCGGCAGTTTCACCGAGGTGATACTGGCCACCAATCCCACGGTAGAAGGCGAGGCGACCGCCCATTACATTGCCCAGTTGCTCGCGGGCAAGGGCCTGATCGCTTCGCGTATCGCCCACGGCATGCCTCTGGGCGGTGAGCTGGAGCTGGTCGATGGCGGCACCCTGGCGCACTCGATTGCCGGGCGTCGACCTATTCAGCTGTAACGCCACTCCATCACGCTATTAGAGTCGGATGCTCTCGAATGTTGGGTTCTGCCCATAACGGCAGGTATGCGCGTTAAGGCACTTGGCCATAGGCATAGGGCTGCAGCGGCGGATAACGGGGAGAGGGGCGGCCTGCAACGGCCTGTTAGCCCTGCAATGCAGCGCTGACGATATCTGGTTTCACCGGGGAGATCGGGTGACCGCTACGGGCGTTGCGCCCTGCGGGTATTGTCGTGGGCCATCGTGTGCTGGCTTTGCAGTCGGCAGAAAAAAACAAGCCCCGCGTCTGCAGGGCTTATCTCGATCAGGTCAGAGGCTTAGGCCACCTGAACCTCTTCAGCTTGCATACCTTTCTGACCACGTGCGGCCACGTAGGTAACGGTTTGGCCTTCTTTCAGGCTTTTGAAACCGTCGCTCTGGATTGCTTTGAAGTGCACGAACAGATCATCGCCGCCGTTAGCCGGGGTAATGAAGCCGAAGCCCTTCTCATCGTTGAACCATTTGACGGTGCCAGTTTCGCGATTAGCCATGATGTTTCTCTTAAATCGATACGAATTGCGGTGCCAGAATATTCATAGCACCTATGCGGTTTTGCTGATTACTGCTGTTCAGCTTGTGCATTCTAGGCCGTTTTTGCGTTGCGTGCTGGTATTGACGTTAATTCATTATGTTTTTGTTGTGGCTCAGGCGCTATTTCGCAGTCTGGCCAGGTCCCTGAGCGGCGGTGCGCCGAATAAACGGCTGTATTCGCGACTGAATTGCGAAGGGCTTTCATAGCCGACCCGGTAACTGGCCGAGGCCGCCTCCAGGCCTTCGCAGAGCATCAGGCGGCGGGCTTCCTGCAAACGCAGCTGCTTCTGATACTGCAGCGGGCTGAGGGCGGTGACCATCTTGAAGCGGTGATGCAGGGTCGATGGGCTGAGGTTGACTTCTCGGGCCAGGTGTTCGATGCGCAGTGGCTGGTCATAGTGGCTGTTGAGCCAGTCGATTGCGCGGGCGATGCGCTGGCCCTGGCTGTCGGCAATGGCGATCTCGTGCAGATAGCGCCCCTGGGGGCTGTGCAGCAGGCGATAGAGGATCTCGCGCAGGGCCAGGGGCGCGAGCATGGCGATATCCCGCGGGCTTTCCAGCAAACGGGTCAGGCGGATCACGGCGTCGAGCAAGGCGTCGTCGATCTTGTCCAGGTACAGGCCGCGACCATCACCCGCCGCGCTGGCCAAGCCGAGTGGCCCGGCATCGGCGATCAGGCTGCTGAGCTGCGTCGGATCGATATCCAGGCGCAGGCTCAGATAAGGCAGCTCGGGGGAGGCCGCTATCACCTGGCCCGATACCGGCAGTGTCACCGAGGCGACCAGATAACTTAGCGGGTCGTAGCGATAGGGTTGATCGGCCAGACGTACTTCCTTGCTGCCCTGGGCAATGATGCACAGGCAGGGCCTGTACAGCACCGGCATGGGCAGGGTGGGCTGGTCGGTACGAATCAGGTGCAGACCGTCTATGGCGGTGGCGTGCAGGCCTTCGGCCGGAGTCAGGCGCTGAATCAGCGCCGCCAGCTCGACCTGGCGCTGCTCAAGGTCGCTGTCGGGGGCGCGTGGCGAGGCGGTGGGTGCGGGCATCGGGGCATCTCCTCAAGGTATCGCCGAAGCTTAGCCTGGTCTTTCAGGCAAGTATTGCCTCCGAGAAGAGCAATAGAGGATCAGGCAAGTATTCGCAACAAATAGGCAAATGGCTGGGCTGTGGCCGATCTGGTCTGAATGGCGAGTAGCTGTTGCGAATAGGTGCTTCCAGGCATAAAGCAGTATCAGGCAAGAATGCTCCAGTAATCGTCTAACCATCGACTGGCCATCTCTCTAATCTCTGCTGCTGTAGTCCGACTCAACAGCTTCTGGAGAATGCCCCCATGCTGAATATTCAAGACAAAGTCATTCTGATTACCGGTGCCAGCAGCGGCATAGGCGAGGCCTGTGCCCGCTTGCTGGCGCAGAAGGGCGCGCGCTTGCTGCTCGGTGCCCGGCGTAACGACAGACTCGAGGCCCTGGTCGGCGAGATCCGTGAGGCCGGTGGTACGGCCGAGTTCCGCCGGCTGGATGTGACCAGCCGTGCGAACACTCAGGGTTTTGTCGATTTCGCCGTCGAGTGCTTTGGTCGCGTCGATGTGTTGATCAACAATGCCGGAGTGATGCCGCTTTCGCCGCTCGAGGCGCTGAAGGTGGACGAGTGGGACCGGATGATCGACGTGAATATACGCGGCGTTCTGCATGGCATCGCCGCCGTGCTGCCACTGATGCAGGTTCAGCGCAGTGGCCAGTTGGTCAATATCGCTTCGATCGGGGCTTACCGCGTGGTGCCGACCGGTGCGGTGTATTGCGCCACCAAGTATGCGGTGCGGGCCATTTCAGAAGGCCTGCGCCAGGAGGTCGGGGGCGATATTCGGGTGACCCTGGTGTCGCCGGGAGTGGTTGAGTCGGAGCTGGCCGAGAGCATTTCCGACGGGCCGACCCGCGAACTGATGCAGGCGTTTCGCCAGGTCGCGATTACCCCGGATGCCATCGCCCGTGCCGTTGCCTATGCGGTCGAGCAGCCGGCGGATGTCGACGTCAGCGAGTTGATCGTGCGGCCGACCGCCAGTGCTCATTGAGTCCAGCGGGCAAAGCTGCGCAAACCGCAGCAACGGGCTTGCGGCGATACGCCATGGATAAGGAGGGGCCTTATGCCGATTAGTCATACGACACTTGTCCGCGCCCAGGTTGGCCGCGCGGCCGAGTTGGGCCGCTGTCTGCAACGCCTAGCCAGCCTGGCCGACACGGCTGACGATTGCCTGGGCCTGGAGGTCCGTCGCGCGGCGCAGGATGGGCAGCTCTGGCTGCTGCGCGGCGACTGGTATTCGGCGCGGGCGATGCAGCGCTTCTTTGCCGCGCCTCCGGCGCAGCAGGTTTTTACCGACGCCCTGGGAGCCGGGCTGATCTCCAGTCTCGATTGCGGCTGCGCCGAACCGGCCGCATCGGTTTGAGGCCAGCGGCACAACGACGAAGCCCCGCCGCTGTTTGACCAGTCGTGGGGCTTCGTCGTGGCGGCTGAGGCAGGTTAATCGAGCAGGGTCAGAGTGACATCGATATTGCCGCGGGTGGCGTTGGAGTAAGGGCAGACGATGTGCGCGCGTTCGATCAGTGTCTGCGCCTGCTGACGCTCCATGCCCGGCAGGCTGATGCGCAACTCGACTTCGATGCCGAAACCGTTGGGGATCGCCCCGATACCGACCACGCCTTCAATCGAGGCGTCTGCAGGCATCGCCAGCTTGTCGCGGCCGGCGACGAATTTCATCGCCCCGATAAAGCAGGCCGAGTAACCGGCGGCGAACAGTTGCTCCGGGTTGGTGCCCTGGCCGCCGGCACCGCCGAGTTCTTTCGGGGTGCTCAGGGCGACATCGAGAATGCCGTCGGAAGAGATGGCACGGCCGTCACGGCCGCCGGTGGCTTCTGCGTAGGCGCGGTATGCAACGTTTTCGATCGACATGGCTATTGCTCTCTATAGAAGGTGGAGGTCTGGCTGGGGTTGCCGGTAATTCGACTAGGCTGTGTCGCCTGGGTTTTATGTTGCGATAATTTTTTGCGTACAAGCTAAGTTGTCGAGGTGAACTATAGTGCGCAAATAGTTAGTGCGCAATATATATGGTGAAATCATTAGCGATAAGAGCCGTGTGTTTTGGAATAAGCCCACTCGGCGTTCTGCCGCGGCTCCGGGCAAGGTGAGCAGGTGCTGCTTGAGCGCCGCCAGAGGCCAATCGATCCGCTGCTTCAAGGCCCGCCATGTCGGCCTGTCAGCAAGCGATGCCCATCCCGTGCGGTCGCTTATGCCCTGACATCTGGCGCTATCCATGGCTTGTAAACCAAGCAAGCGCTTGGTAATTTTCCAGAAACCTCAGCGAGAATCCCCTATGTCTGCTTGCCAGGAATACTTCGACGCCTCCCACCAACTGGTCCGCGACTCGGTGCGGCGTTTTGTCGAGCGCGAGATCCTGCCGTATATCGACGACTGGGAGGAGGCCGAGGAGTTTCCCCGCGAGCTGTACCTCAAGGCCGGTGCGGCGGGCATCCTCGGTATCGGTTATCCGGAGCGGTTCGGCGGTAGCCATGAAGGCGATGTATTTGCCAAGGTGGCGGCCAGTGAGGAGTTGATGCGCAGCGGCTCCGGCGGTCTGGTGGCGGGCCTGGGGTCCCTGGATATCGGCCTGCCGCCCATCGTCAAATGGGCCCGGCCGCAGGTGCGCGACCGAGTGGTACCCCAGGTGCTGGCGGGTGAGAAGATCATGGCCCTGGCGGTGACCGAGCCTTCCGGTGGCTCCGATGTGGCTAACCTCAAGACCCGCGCGGTGCGCGACGGCGACTTCTATCGCGTCAGCGGCAGCAAGACCTTTATTACCAGTGGCGTGCGCGCCGACTACTACACGGTGGCAGTGCGCACCGGTGGCGACGGTTTCGGTGGCGTCAGCCTGCTGCTGATCGAGAAGGGCACGCCGGGTTTCAGCGTCGGGCGCAAGTTGAAGAAGATGGGCTGGTGGGCTTCGGACACCGCCGAGTTGTTCTTCGATGACTGCCGGGTGCCGGTGGAAAACCTGATCGGTGCGGAGAACATGGGCTTTGCCTGCATCATGGCCAACTTCCAGAGCGAGCGCCTGAGCCTGGCGATCATGGCCAATATGACCGCGCAACTGGCGCTGGACGAGTCATTGACCTGGGCCGGGGAGCGCCAGGCATTCGGCAAACCTATCGGCAAGTTCCAGGTGCTCAAGCATCGCCTGGCCGAGATGGCCACCCAGTTGGAGGTGTCCCGCGAGTTCACCTACCGCCAGGCGGCGAAGATGGCCGCGGGCAAGAGCGTGATCAAGGAAATCTCCATGGCCAAGAACTTCGCCACCGATATCGCCGACCGCCTGACTTACGATGCGGTGCAGATCATGGGCGGCATGGGCTATATGCGTGAGTCCCTGGTGGAGCGCCTGTACCGCGACAACCGCATCCTCTCCATTGGCGGCGGCTCGCGGGAGATCATGAACGAGATTATCAGCAAGCAGATGGGGCTGTAGATCGGCCGAGGCTGCGATCCCCTGGCCGGGGCACGCTGCGCGCACTGGCTTGCCTTTGTGAAATTTAGCGTGTAACTTTTCATGAAATTATAAATAAATAATTTCATGAGTCGTTTATGTTCAAGCAGTCCGAGCAGCACCTCGATACCTACTACGCCCACAGTTGCCGCGACCAGCTGCGTGAATACGCGCCACTGGCCGGCGCGCAGCGCTATGACGTTGCGGTGGTCGGTGCCGGTTTCAGCGGCCTGCATACGGCGCTGCGCCTGGCCGAGGCCGGCAAGCGGGTGGTGCTGTTGGAGGCCAGCCGGGTGGCTTGGGCCGCGTCCGGGCGCAATGGCGGTCAGGCGATCCTCGGTTGGTCCTGCGATATGCCGCCGTTGGAGCGTGCCCTCGGTCTGGAGCGCGCCCGCCGCCTGTGGGATGGCATGCGCTGGGCCGCCGAGGAGATCCGCGCGCTGCCGCAGCGCCATGGTTTCGACTGTGACTACCGCGCCGGCCACCTGTGGACCTCGGTGATGCCGCGGCGGGTGGCCATGCTGCATGAGTGGCAGGAGCACGCCGCGCACAAGTGGGGCCATGACCAGCTGCAGTTTATCCCCCGCGAACAGCTCGGCAGCTGGGTGGCCAGCGAGCGTTATCAGGCCGGCCTGTTCGACCCCCTGGGCGGTCATCTCAACCCGCTGAAACTGGCCCTGGGCCTGGCTGCCGCCTTCGAGCGCGCCGGTGGGGTGATCCACGAGCAGAGCCGGGTGCTGAGTTACCACCGCGGCAGCGACGGCTACCAGCTGAGCACTGCCTCCGGCAGCGTGCAGGCCGAGGTGCTGGTGCTGGCCTGCAATGCCTATATCGACAAGCTCGACCCGCAGCTGGCCAAACGCATTCTGCCGGTGGGCAACTATCAGGTGGCCACTGCGCCGCTGGACCCGGCCTTGGCCGAGTCCCTGCTGCCGCGCAATAGCTGCGTTACCGACAACCAGTTCGTGCTGGATTACTTCCGCCGCACCCCGGACAACCGCCTGCTGTTCGGCGGCGGCTGCACCTACCTGGGCGGCCTGCCCAAGGATATCGCCGCGGCTACCCGGCCTTTTATCGAGCGGGTGTTTCCGCAGCTGGCCGGGGTACCCATCGAGTTTTCCTGGGGCGGACACCTGGATATCAGCATGCACCGCACCCCGGATATCGGTGGCGCGGACAATCGTTACTGGCTGCAGGGCTACTCCGGCCACGGCGTGCTGCCGACCCTGGCGGGCGCTCGGGCAGTGGCGGACGCCATCCTCGGTAACAGCGATGAGCTGGCGCTCTATCAGGGCCTGCGCAACCCGCGCTTCCCCGGTGGCGAGCTGCTGGCCGCGCCCCTCGAAGCAGTGGGCAAGGCCTGGTATCGCCTACGTGACTTTGTCTAATTTGCTAACCGATTCGGGAGCCGTCATGGACAAGCAAGAAGAAATGGCCGCGCTGGCCATCCTTATCCACGACCTGCGCAAGCACAAGAAGGTGACCCTGAACGAGCTGGCCGAGCGCATCGGCCGTTCGGTGGGCTTCGTCTCCCAGGTCGAGCGCGGCCTGTCGCGCCCGACCGTGGCCGACCTGACTGCCATCAGCGAGGCGCTCGATGTGCCCACCACCTATTTCTACAGCCTGGCCAAGCCACGGGCGCTGCGCTGGGTCACCCGTCCGGGCGAGCGACGCACCCTGTATTTCGCCAATGGCATCACCGACATCCTCACCTCACCGAATATGCACGGTGCCTTCAACATGCTCGAAAGCCTGCTGGAGCCCGGTGCCAGCAGCGGCGAGCGGCAGATGAGCGATCGCTCGGAGCAGGGCGGCTATGTGCTCGAAGGCGAGTTGACCCTGTGGCTCGGCGAAGAGGAGGAGTGCGCCACCCTGCAGGCCGGCGACGCCTTCCAGGTTTCCAGTTACGCCCGTTTCCGTTACGCCAACCAGAGTGACGCGCCCGCGCGGGTGCTCTGGGTCTACAACTGATTTGCCAAATCCCCTTACCAAGGACTTCTAACAATGACAGCCCCCAGTACCGACCTGCTCAATGAGGTCCGTGCCTTCCGCCAACGCCATCCCGAGGTGCGTTTCGTCGACCTGATCTGTCTGGATATTCCCGGGCATTTCTATGGCAAGCGCTACCCCATCGAGATGCTGGAGAAGGTCGCCGCCGGCAGCGCCCTCAAGTTGCCGCAGAACTGCGTGCTGCTCGGTGCCCAGGGCGGCCTTTACGAGATCGGTGACTACTGCTTCCACGACGGCGACCCGGATGCGCCGCGGCGGCTGATCCCCGGCACCCTCAAGTACGTCAACTGGGAAAAGCAGCCCCTGGGGCAGATGCTGATCAGCTCCGACGGCACCCATGCGCCCATCGAGTTCGAGCCGCGTGAAGTGCTGGCGCGGGTGGTCGAGCGCCTGGCGCGCAAGGGCATCCGCCCGGTGGTGGCCTTCGAGCTGGAGTTCTATCTGTTCGACAAGTCGCTCAAGGAGGGCCGGCCGCAGTTCCCCCGTGATGATCTGAGTGGCGATGCCGACGACCAGCCGAATATGCATATCGAGCGCCTGTCGCGCTTTAGCGAAGTGCTCGACGATATGACCGAGACCGCCCGCGAGCAGGGTGTCGAGGCCACGGTGATAACTGCCGAACTGGGCCCGGGGCAGTTCGAGATCAATTTCGCCCACTGCGAAGATCCGCTGCAGGCCGCCGACTGGTCGGCGCTGTTCTGCCGCAGCACCCGCGGCGTGGCGCTCAAGCACGGGCATCGCGCCAGTTTTATGGCCAAGCCCTATCTGCAGCACCCGGGCAGCGGCATGCATATCCATGTCAGCCTCTACGACGCGGCTGGCAACAACCTGCTGGCGCAAGACCAACAGCAACCGCTGCGCCATGCCGTGGCCGGTTGCCTGGATCTGCTGCCGCAGCTGATGCCGATCTACGCGCCCAACCACAACAGCTACCGCCGCTTCGGGGCCATGGTCAACTCGGCGAGCAAGGCCAGCTGGGGCTATGAGGACCGCGATGCCTGCGTGCGCATTCCCGAGTCCGATGAGCGCAACCTGCGCCTGGAATTCCGCCTGCCCGGTGCCGACGCCAACCCCTACCTGGTGCTGGCCGCGCTGCTGTGCAGCATCGAACAGGGCCTGGAGGCGCGCCGCGAGCCGATCGCGCCGCTGAATGACGACCGCGCAAGCGGCATCGACTTCCCCACGGACATGCTCGAGGCCGTGCGCCAGATGCGTGCCAGCCCGGCGGTGAATGCCGGTCTGGGCGAGGAGTTCGTCATGGTCTATTGCGAGAACAAACGCCAGGATCATCTGGCCTTTCTGCACGACATCAACCCGCGTGAATACCGCTGGTACTTGTAAGGAGGTGTTATGAACAACCCGAAAACCGCCCAGTGGCAGGCCATGAGCCGCGACCATCACCTGGCACCGTTCAGCGATTTCAAGCAACTGGCCGAGCAGGGCCCGCGCATCATCACCAAGGGTGAGGGCGTGTACCTGTGGGACAGCGAAGGCCATAAGATCCTCGACGGCATGGCCGGCCTCTGGTGCATGGCCGTGGGCTATGGTCGCGAGGAGCTGGTGCAGGCCGCCAGTAAGCAGATGCGCGAGCTGGCCTTCTACAACACCTTCTTTATGACCGCCCACCCGCCGGTGCTGGAATTGGCCAAGGCCATTTCGGCTGTGGCTCCGGCCGGTATGAATCATGTGTTCTTCACCGGCTCCGGCTCGGAAGGCAACGACACCATGCTGCGCCTGGTGCGTCACTACTGGGCGTGCAAGGGCCAGCCGAGCAAGAAGGTGATTATCGGCCGCATCAACGGCTACCACGGCTCCACCGTGGCCGGCGCGAGCCTGGGCGGGATGAAGTTTATGCACGAACAGGGCGATCTGCCGATCCCGGGTATCGTGCATATTCCGCAGCCTTACTGGTTCGCCGACGGTGGCGAAATGAGCCCGGAGGAGTTCGGTATCTGGGCCGCCGATCAACTGGAGGCGAAGATTCTCGAAGTGGGTGAAGAGAATGTCGCCGCCTTTATCGCCGAGCCGATTCAGGGCGCGGGCGGGGTGATCATTCCGCCGGCCAGCTACTGGCCGCGGATCAAGGAAATCCTCGCCAAGTACGACATTCTGTTTGTCGCCGACGAGGTGATCTGCGGTTTCGGCCGTACCGGCGAGTGGTTCGGCAGCGACTACTACGGCCTCGCGCCCGATATGATGACCATCGCCAAGGGCCTGACCAGCGGCTACGTGCCCATGGGCGGCTTGATCGTCAGCGACAAGGTGTTCGCGGTGATCAACGAAGGCGGCGACTTCAACCATGGCTTTACCTACTCGGGCCATCCGGTGGCGGCGGCGGTGGGCCTGGAGAACCTGCGCATCCTCAAGGAGGAGGGCATTATCGAAGGGGTCAAGAACGACACCGGCCCCTACCTGCAACAGCGCCTGGCGACCCTGGCGGATCACCCGCTGGTGGGCGAGGTGCGCGGTGTCGGCATGCTCGGCGCGATCGAGCTGGTGCAGGATAAGGCCAGCCGCAAGCGTTATCCGAGCGAGGTGGGCGTGGGCATGATCTGCCGCGGGCACTGCTTCGGCAACGGCCTGATCATGCGCGCCGTGGGCGACACCATGATCATTGCGCCGCCCCTGGTGATCAGCAAGGCTGAGATCGACGAGCTGGTGGAGAAGGCGCGTCTGTGCCTGGACCTGACTCTGGAGCAGTTGCAAAGTCGCAAATAGTGGCGCTCTGGCCACGACAGCCCTGAAGCGAAAAGGCCCCGACACTGATTGCAGTGTCGGGGCCTTTTGCGTTGGTTACCTGCTAGAGCGGTTGTTGCAGCTGACCGCGCAGCGCGACCAGCGCCTGCTTGAGCGTGCCGAGCTGTTCCCGCGACAGGCCGCTGGCCTTGAGGATGCAGGCGGGCAGGTCTTTGGCCTGGGCATGCAGGGCGCGGCCCTTGTCGCTCAGGTGCAGGTGCACCACGCGTTCGTCCTGGCTGCTGCGCACGCGATGCAGCAGGCCTTCGGCTTCCAGGCGCTTGAGCAGGGGGGTGAGCGAGCCGGGGTCGGTGAGCAGGCGCGCGCTGATTTCGCCGACGGTGATGCCGTCGCTTTCCCAGAGCACCAACATTGCCAGGTACTGTGGGTAGGTCAGACCCAGGGCCTGCAGCAGCGGCTTGTAGGTCTTGGTCATCAGCAGCGAGGTGGAATAGAGGGCGAAACACAGCTGGTTATCCAGCAGCAGTTCGGCGCAGGGCTCCACTTGAGTGGTCATGGCATTCGCCTGTAATTGTCGGTGGTGCGCATAAAGCTATCGCGCAAACAGCTGTTGCGCCAGCTGTGCGTCGAGACGGGCGCGGATCGTTGTCCGCACCCTAGCTGAATCAGCCGCAGGACACGCGGGTGATCACCCGCTGGTCGTCGACGTTCAGGTTGAGGCGCTGGCTGTTGTACTCCAGGGTCACCACGCTGCTCGGGGTGAGTATCCGCGCGCTGCTGGCCGCGGCCTGCAGGCGGGCCTGCTCCAGCAATGCGGGGGTGGCCACCTGGCCCTTGAGGTGCGACACCGCCGCCGAGGTGCAACCCTGGGTCGGATCGGCGGCAGGCGGTGCTGCTGGGGTGTCGGTGCTGCTGCAGCCGGTGGCGAACAGGGCGCTGGCGAGTGCCAGACTGAGCGAAAGGGTGTGGGTCGACATGAACTCTCCTTGATAAACAGAGCTGCCTACCATAGCAGTTCGGGGGCGGAATGCCTTTAGGGAGCGGGCGATCGCCAGGCGGCAGGGGGATTTCAGCGATCGGGGCACAGGGAGGCCGCCGCCGGTGCGTCTGCACACGCGCTGGCGAGGCCCGCTCAGCGATTGCCCGGGCGCGTGCGCAAGAACGGCCCGCGCCTGGGCTGTTGCCGCGAATGCAATGGCAACGGACCCTAGAACAGGGCGCGGCCGTGATCCAGTTTTTGGTCCACCAGCCATTTGCCGTGGGCCAGGGAAGCACGCTGGGCCTTGTCCAGTTCATCGAGGAAGGCATAGTCCACCGGCAGGGTCAGGCGTTTGCTGGTGTGGCCCTGTGGATCGGTGATATGGCAGCCGCCGGCCCAGGGGGTGGGGATGCCAGGGTGTTCCAGGATATCGGTGCTGATGCGGTGGTCGCGGTGGACGCAGTGCATGACGGTCATGGGCTTGCCCTCTTGCTCGGGCTGCGACCATCGGCCCCGGCACGGGCACTGGAAGGTGCGAGGCGATGGCTCAGCCTGGTGGCGACAAAGCCAGTTGCGACTGGCTGCTAACACCATAACCCAGCTGGCAGAAGGGTGCGTCCGAACCGACAAACGCACAGGGCCGGCAATACCCGGCTCTGTGCGTGGCAGCAGGCAGGTTACTCGGCGGCTTCCACTGCCCTGGCCTTGCCCTTGGGCGCAAAGCGCGCAGCCAGACGCATGGAGGCGGTCACCAGGCGCTGGTAGAAGGCCGGCCATAGACGCTGCATGCCATCCAGGGCGTAGGCGTCCGGGCCGATCAGGATGCGCCGCTTGTTGCCCAGCACACCGTTGATAATCACCTGGGCGGCTTTCTCCGGGGTGGTGCGCAGCAGCTGGTCGTTGAACTGCGTCCGGGCCTGCTCGGCATTCTGGCCGGTGACCTTGCTCAGGCTGTCGTTCATTCGCGCGGTCTTGGCGATATTGGTCTTGATCCCGCCCGGGTGCACACAGCTGGCCGACACCCCGCAATCGGCCATATCCAGTTCCTGGCGCAGCGACTCGGTAAAGCCGCGCACGGCGAACTTGGTGGCGTTGTAGGCGCTCATGCCCGGCTGGGAGAACAGGCCGAAGACGCTGGAAACGTTGACGATATGACCGCTGCCCGACGCCTTGATATGCGGCAGGAAGGCTTTGGTGCCGTGGACCACGCCCCAGAAGTTGATGTTCATGATCCATTCGTAGTCGGCGTAATCGTTGCCTTCCACGGTGCCGCCCTGGGCCACGCCGGCGTTGTTGAAGATGGCGTTGACCCGGCCGAAGTCGGCCACTACCTGTTCGGCCCAGGCGTGCACGGCCTCGCGGTCGGCGACGTTGACCAGGGTTTCGCTGACCTGCACGCCGAGTTTGCGGGCCTGGGCGGCGGTCTCGGCGAGCCCTTCGCCATTCACATCGGAGAGTGCCAGCTGGCAACCCTGACGAGCCAGGCCGTAGGCCAGGGCGCGGCCGATACCCGAACCGGCCCCGGTGATGGCGGCTACCTTGTTTTCGAACGACTTCATGCACTCACCTCCTGGGCAATCAATGGGATGGCGCTGCTTTGCGCCGGATGTGCGGCCTGCTTGCGGCTGAAGTGATAGGCCGCCGGGTCGAAGGTGCGCGTCAGCAGGCGGAAACGCCAGGTGAAGCCGGGCCATACCGTGCAGTTGCGCCCGCTGACCGGGTGCAGGTACCAGCTCACGCAGCCGCCGGCGTTCCATACGGTATTGCCCAGACTGCTCTGCAGCTTGCCGTTGAACTTGTCCTGCACCGCCTGTTTGACTTCCAGGCTCTGCAGTTGCTGCTGGCCGACCAGCTTGAGCGCGCCGAGCACGTAATGGATCTGCGACTCGATCATATAAACCATCGAGTTATGCCCCAGGCCGGTGTTCGGGCCCATCAGGAAGAACAGGTTGGGGAAGCCGGCGGTCAGGGTGCCCTTGTAGGCTTGCGGGCCTTCCGGCCAGGTGTCGAGCAGGTCGACGCCCCCGCGGCCGAACACCACGCCGCGCGGCAGTGGGTCGCTGGGGGTGAAGCCGGTGCCGAAGATGATGGCGTCGATCTCGCGCTCCTGGCCATCCACGGTGCGGATGCTGCCCGCGCGGATTTCCTGGATACCGTCGGTGATCAGGTCGACATTGGGCTGGGTCAGCGCCGGGAAGTAGTCGTTGCTGATCAGCACGCGCTTGCAGCCCATCAGGTAATCCGGGGTGACCTTGGCGCGCAGCACCGGGTCCTTGATCTGCTTGTTGATATACCACTTGCCGACTTTCTGGGCGACGGTCATCACCTTGGGTAGCATGGCGAAGCCGATCACCCGGCTTTCCAGCATGGCGTAGATCACCCCGCGCCAGAGTTTCTGCAGCAGCGGGAATTGCTTGAAGCGGTCGCGCTCGCGCTCGCTGATGGCGCGGTCCGGCTTGGGCATGATCCAGGGCGCGGTGCGCTGATAGAGGTCAAGCTGGGCCACCTGCTTCTGGATCTGTGGCACGAACTGGATGGACGAGGCACCGGTGCCGATCACTGCCACTTTTTTATCCGTCAGGTCGTAGTCGTGGTCCCACTGCTGGGAGTGGAACACCTTGCCCTTGAACGTGCTCAGGCCATTGAGGGCCGGGATCGACGGCGTGGACAGCGCGCCCATGCCGGATACCACAAACTGCGCGGTGTAGCTGTTACCAGCGCGGTCGCTGATGTGCCACAGCTCCTCCTGCTCGTCCCAGGCCAGACGGGCGATCTCGGTATTGAGCAGGGTGTGGTTGCTCAGGCGGTACTTTTCCCAGCAACCTTCCAGGTAGCCCTGGATCTCCGGCTGCTTGGCGAACATGCGCGTCCAGTTGGGGTTCTGCTCGAAGGAGAAGGAGTACAGGTGCGATTGCACATCGCAGCCGCAGCCCGGGTAATTGTTGACCCGCCAGGTACCTCCGACGCCGGCTTCTTTCTCGAACAGGAGGAAGTCGTGTTCGCCTTCCTGCTTGAGGCGGATGGCCATACCCAGGCCGGAAAAACCGCTGCCGATAATGGCAACCTTGCAATGACGGGCAGAACCGGGGGGTGATACGGACGCATTCATGGCCAAGCTCCTGTTATGTTTATTGCTGGCGTATACAGCTGTATACCAAAGTAGACAGTTGTATACTCGCCAGCAAGTGCCTCCATCACCAACCAACTTTTAGCTAGGGTTTGCCATGTACGCCGATTCGGATGAGCCTCAGCAGGACTCGGAAAAGACCAGCGAAGCACCGGGTAAACGTCTGTTACTGGACGCAGCGTTACGTCTCACCTCAACCAGCCGCAGCCTGAGCAATCTGGGCCTGCGCGAGCTGGCGCGCGAGGCCGGGTTGAATCCCAACACCTTCTACCGGCATTTCAAGGATGTGGATGACCTGGGCCTGACGGTGATTCGGCAGATTTCCACCCAGCTGCGCCAGCCCTTGCGCGATTTGCGCCGGGAAGCGGCCGAGCGGGCGGTACAGTCGACCCAGGCAGGCTCGCCGATGCTGTTTGGCATCGACCTGCAGCGCGGGCGGCGGGTCTGCCATGAAACCGTGCAGCTGTTCTTCGATTTCGTCGCGCAGAACCCCGAGGCCTTTATTATCGGTGTGCGCGAGCTGCATGGCGCTTCGCCGGTGTTGCGCGCGGCGCTGGAGGAGGTCATGGATGAGTTCGCGGCCGATATGGCCGAGGACATCGCGGCCTTCAAGCTGCTACCGGATATGCTCGACCCTGCGGTGGTCCTGCAGGTCTCCAACCTGATCAGTCGTAACCTGTTTCAGTTATCCCTCGACTATATCGGCCAGCCCGAGCGGCGCACGGCGATCTGCGCCCTGGCCGAGGAGCAGATCGTCATGCTGTTTACCGGTGCCAGTGTGTTGCAGAGCCTGGGCCAGCTTAAATTGCCGGTCGAGTAGGCGCGCGGCCTCTGGCACACTGCTATCAATCAAGCCGCTGTCACAGGCCGGGGCTTATCCTGGCTCTGCGCTGTTGCGCGACCTGCCGGCAGGCCATTTTTCAGTCTTTTGGTTAAGGACCGCCCATGATCGAAGCAACCTGGATCGCTTTTGCCTTTGTCATGGGGTTGGCGGCACGTGCTATCGGCTTGCCGCCGCTGGTCGGCTACCTGGCCGCCGGTTTTACCCTGGCCGGCTTTGGCGACCATATCGGCGTCGGTCCGCGCGACAGCGCGGCGCTGGAACATATCGCCCACCTGGGTGTGCTGCTGTTGCTGTTTACCGTCGGTCTCAAACTCAAGCTGAGCAACCTGGTGCGGCGCGAGGTGATCGGCGGTGGTCTGCTGCACTTCACCATCTCCAGCCTGATCTTCCTGCCGGCCATCATGCTGATTCTCGACCTGGCCTGGCAGCAGGGCCTGCTGCTGGGCATTGCCCTGTCGTTCTCCAGTACCGTGCTGGCGGCCAAGGTGCTGGAAGGCAAGCGCGAGTTACGCGCCTTTCACGGCCGGGTGGCGATCGGCGTGCTGATCATCCAGGACCTGATCGCCCTGGTGGTGATGAGCCTGGCCAGCGGCAAGGTGCCCTCGGCCTGGGCGTTGCTGCTGTTCGGCCTGCCGCTGTTGCGGCCCCTGCTGTTTCGTCTGCTCGATGCCAGTGGCCACGAGGAATTGATGGTACTGCTCGGCCTGCTGCTGGCCCTGGTGGTGGGTGGGCATGGCTTCGAGCAACTGGGCCTGAGTTCCGAGCTGGGCGCGCTGGCCTTCGGCGCGATGCTGGCCAAGCACAAGCGCGCCACCGAGCTGTCCAACTCGCTTTGGGGCATCAAGGAAGTGTTCCTGGTCGGCTTCTTTCTGCAGATTGGCATCGGCGGCCTGCCGGATGGCGAGGCCCTGCTGTTCGCCATCGTCATGGCCGTGCTGCTGCCGCTCAAGGGGCTGTTGTTCTTCTTCCTGTTTATGCTGTTTCGCCTGCGCGCGCGTAGCGCCTTCCTCACGGGCGTGAGCCTGACCAACTACAGCGAATTCGGCCTGATCATGGCCAGCGTGGTGTTGCCGCAGTGGATGATCCCCCTGGCCATTACCGTGGCCTTGTCGTTTGTCATTTCCGCGCCGCTCAACCGTATCGCCCACCCGCTCTATGAACGCCTGGCCAAGCGCCTGATTCCCCTGGAGCGCAATATCCGTCACCCCGATGAACAGCCGGTGTCCCTCGGCGCTGCCCAGGTGCTGGTAATGGGCATGGGCCGCACCGGGCGCGCCGCTTACGACTACCTGCAGGAGAAGGGCTATCGGGTGGTGGGGCTCGATTCCGACCCCGTGGTAATCGAACAGAGCACCAAGGCCGGGCGTCGGGTGCTGTTCGCCGACGGCGAGGATCAGATGTTCTGGCAGCACCTCGAAATGCCGCAGGTCGATGCGGTGATTCTGGCCCTGAACGATGCCGAGGCGAAGATCATTTCCACCGAGAAGCTGCGTGAGCGCGGCTTTTCCGGCCTGCTGGTGTCCCATGCGATGTACGAGGACATCGCCCGACGCATTCAGCAGGCCGGGGCCGACCGTACCTACCTGACCATGAGCGAGGCCGGGGCCGGCCTCGCCGAACATGTGTACCGTGATCTCGAACAGCGTGGCCGAACCCGCCGGGGTTGAGCGTCGGGCCCTGCCGGGTCGGCTTAGTTAAAGCCCAGGCGCTGACGCCAGCGTTGTTCCAGCGCCTTGCTGTCGTGGTCGAGGGGGTGGAAACCGGGACGGTAGTAGTCCAGGTAGGGCAGCAGCAGTTTGCTCAGGAAACCATTGCGCGGGCCGAACAGCATCTTCAGGCCCTTGCCCCAGCTGCGCCAGTTGAACAGCTGGCCGTCCTTGCGCAGCAGGTGCACCTGGAACCAGCCGATCACGCCGAAGAAGATCAGCGAGGTGATGGCCATCATGATGGTGCGGGTGAAGTAGCCGCCATAGACCTGCTGGTACACGTCGTAGCAGACCGCCTTGTGCTCGTTTTCCTCGATGGCGTGCCACATCCACAGCTGATACAGCTTGGGATCGTTCATCTGGGTGGTCAGGTCTTCGCGCTGCAACAGCTGCTCGGCCATGGTCGCGGTGAAATGCTCCAGGGCGCAGGTAGCGGCCAGGCGCTGTTTCTTGGTGGTGATCTTGGTCACCCACTCCAGCAGCACCTTGATCCGCAGCTCCAGACGTTCCAGATCGATCCCGTGCTCGGCGGCGTAGTCGTTGTAGGCCGCGTGCTCCTTGGAGTGCATGGCCTCCTGGCCGATAAAGGCGCTGATGTCCTTCTTCAGCTGCGGCTCGGTGACCTGATCGCGCACGGCGCGCACGCTGTCGACGAAGAACTTCTCGCCATAGGGAAACAGCGACGACAGGTTGTTCATGAAATGGCTCATAAAGGGGTCGCCGGCGAACCAGAATTTCTGGCTTTCGCTGAAGCTGAAATCCATGCGGCGAACCGGGAAACTGGCGCTGGGGGTGCTGCTTTTGGCTGTCATAAGGGCGACTCCTGGGCATATTGGTCGCTGTGCGACCGCTCTTGTTATCAGGCGGGATCGACAGCGCGATGGCTGTCTGTGACCGTGATTTATCTTTAGCCCGGAGCGTTTCTGGCGCGAGGTCATTCCTGGCCAGGGCGGCCGTTTTAGCGCCAACTTATGGTTAGTTGTCCGACAGTTTGCCGCCGGCGGATAGCTCTATGACGCAGCGGCCTGTGCTTATCCGCCAGGCCTGCGATCTCCTCGAGTGGATGCTACCCAAGTCCCGCCGCACATGGGCGCGGGTCGTGCCCGCGAATAGGCCATGCCCGGAAAACCCATCGTGGACATGGCTCACTCCTACAAGTCGTAACCCGAATACGCCGCGGCACGCGGCGCAATCCGGGACCCTGGGGTGGGGCTCACTCAGCGCTGCTGGCGCAGCTCGGCCACTTCCGTGCGCAGGGCGCGCAGTTCATCGAGGAGCAGTTGCTCGGTGGGCGAGGGGGGAGCCAGTTTGGCTTCCTGTTCATGGGTGGTCTGCATGGCATTGACCACCACCGCGATAAACAGGTTGAGCATCATAAAGGTGGCGATCAGGATAAACGGCAGGAAGTACATCCACGCCAGCGGGAAGGTCTCCATCACCGGACGCACGATGCCCATCGACCA
>JBFJZW010000046.1:0-20773 GCA_041621875.1 Pseudomonas sp.
CTGCCAGCTGGCCTGCCAGCCAAGCAGCGGCACCACGACAAGGATCAGTAGGCCGTTGAGCGCATAGCCCCAGGCCGTGCCGCTGGAGGCGCAGGACAGATAGGTCGAGCGCGACTCGGCACGGGCGCAGCGGCTGACGATCTCGACGATGCAGCCCCAGCTGATCGCCGCGCTGGCGGCCAGGCAGGTCAGCGTCAGCGTGATCAGCAGGGGATCACGCAGCTGCGACATGGTAAGCAGCAGGGTGCTGGAGGTGATACCGGTGATCAGGGCCAGGCGGCCGGTGCCCAGACGGTGGCCGAGCAGGCCCAGGAGCATGGCACCACCGAGATAGGCCAACTGGGTCAGGGCACCGATGGTCGCCAGCTGCCAGGCACTGATCTCGATGGACTCGCGCATGTAGGGCATCAGGGCGGCGAACAGGAACATGCCGAAACCGTGGCTGACGATCTGGTTCATGCCGAACGTGGTGGGCATTCGCATCATTCGAACTCCGTGATGGCGTTGGGGCGCGTGGGGCTGGTTGGATGCCAGCTAACATATCCGCTTGCCAGGATTCGGAAAAACGATAAATATTGATCACTGCTTTCAATAAGGTTGAATTCTGCCATGCGCGACCTGCCGATTGTCTTGCTGCGTACCTTCGTCATGGTCGCCGAGACCCTGAACCTGACCACTGCGGCCCAGCGCCTGCATCGCGCGCCCTCGACCATCAGCATGCAGCTCACGCGGCTGGAGGCCCTGGTGGCGGCCGAACTGCTGCAACGCGGTCAGTACGGGGTCAGGTTGACCCCGGCCGGGGAGCAGCTGAAGTCTTGTGCGCAGCAGCTGCTCAACCTGCATGACCGCATTCTCGGCAGCTTCCAGCATGCCGATGTGGGTGGCCAGGTGCGCTTCGGTACCCATGACCAGTACGCCACCCGCAGCCTTGTCCCGCTGCTGGAGAGCTTCGTGCTGAGCTACCCGGAGGCCAGTCTGGAAGTGGTCTGCGATCACCGCCCCTATCACCTGGCAACGTTGGTGGCCGAGGGCAAGCTGGACCTGGCCCTGGTGGAAATGCCGGCCTTTTCCGATGGCGGTCAGCGCTTGTTTCGTGACCAGTTGGTCTGGGTGTGCAGCGAGACCCATTCGACTCATGAGCGCGACCCGCTGCCGTTGGCGGTCTTTGCCGAGGGCTGCTACCACCGCGACTCGGCACACAGGGTTCTGAGCGACGCGCAGATTCCCTATCGAGTCGCCTTTACCAGCCAGAGCCGCGCCGGCGTCCTGGCGGCCGTACGGGCGGGGATCGGCGTGGGCATCATTCCCCGTTCGACCCTGGAGCCAGGCCTGCACGTGATCGAGGAAGGACTGCCGCCCCTGCCGGGCACGAATATCACCTTGTTCGTCGCCGATCAGGTCAACGAGGCGACTCAACGCCTGGCGCAAACCATTCAGGCAAGCCCGCAATACCGGGGCTATGAGCAGCCGGCGCTGTAGGGTTAAACCAGCGGCCGTGGGGATTAACTGAGAGAGAAGGGTTCCTGGACAAAGCCTTGCTTATCCACCTGCAGGGCCCAACCCTGACGATCCCAATCGCCGAGGACGATGCGTTGCGCGGCCTGGCCGTTGACGTGCAACTGATGGGTGGCCGGGCGGTGGGTATGGCCGTGAATCAGCGTGCGTACGCCATGGGCAGCCATGACTCGCGGCACCTCGTCCGGGGTGACATCGACTATATCGCTGGCCTTCATGCGGGTTTGCGTGCGGCTTTCATTACGCAGTTTGCGCGCCAGTTTCTGCCTTGTACTGAGCGGCAGGTTGCGCAGGATAAACAGCGAAACCGGGTGGCGCAGCCAGCGGCGCAGCTTCATATAGCCAATATCCTGGGTGCACAGGCTGTCGCCATGCATCAGCAGCACGCGCTCGCCGTTAAGTTCGATCACGCAGGGGTCGGGCAGCAGGCGGCAGCCGGCTTCCTGACAGAAGGTCTTGCCGAGCAGAAAGTCGCGATTGCCATGCATCAGGTAGATGCGCGTGCCGCTGTCGCTCAGTTGGCGCAGGGCCTGGGCAATCGAGCGTTGAAAGGGGCTGATGGCGTCGTCGCCGATCCACACTTCGAAGAAGTCGCCGAGGATATACAGCGCCTGGGCCTGGGGAGCGCGGGTTTCGAGGAAATGCAGAAACGCCCGGCTGATGTCCGGGCGCTCCTGTTCAAGATGCAGATCGGAGATCAGTAGAATCACTCACCGATCTCGGCACGCTCGATGATCACGTCATCGACCGGTACGTCCTGGTGGCCGGATTTGCTGGTGGTGGCCACGGCCTTGATCTTCTCGACCACGTCCATGCCTTCAACCACTTCACCGAACACCGCATAGCCCCAGCCCTGTACGGTCGGCGCGCTGTGGTTGAGGAAGCTGTTGTCGCCAACGTTGATAAAGAACTGCGCGCTGGCCGAATGCGGCTCCATGGTGCGGGCCATGGCCACGGTGCCGATCTTGTTGGCAACGCCGTTGTTGGCTTCGTTCTTGATCGGTGCGCGGGTGGTCTTCTGCTTCATGCCCGGCTCGAAACCGCCGCCCTGGATCATGAAGTTGCTGATCACACGGTGAAAAATCGTGTTGTCGTAATGGCCTTCCTGAACGTACTGCTTGAAGTTGGCCACGGTTTCCGGGGCTTTGTCGTCGAACAGATTCAGGGTGATAACGCCGTGGTTGGTGTGCAGCTTGATCATGTAGGTAGTCGCTCTGTCGATAAAACCGTGAGCCGGCTCAATTTCCTTTGTTTAGGCTGTATTAGCGGCACGCAAAGGGCACTGAAGCGGTTCTTGGGCCTGTCAGGGGGTTGACAGCTTCGGCTATGATAAGCGCTTTGTTTTAGTCGGCCTACCCTGAGCGCCTGTTCCGATCCGCCGAGCTTCGGCTCGCCGGGTCATCAACGGCCTGCCAAGCCGCGCCACGCAACCGTTAAGGACACCATGAGCAAGCCTACCGTCGAAAAAGCCGCCAACTTTCTGCGCCCCATCGTCCAGGCCGATCTGGACAGCGGCAAGCACGCCAAGATCGTCACCCGTTTCCCGCCGGAGCCCAATGGCTATCTGCATATCGGCCACGCCAAGTCGATCTGCCTGAACTTCGGCCTGGCCCAGGAGTTCGGCGGCGAGTGCAACCTGCGCTTCGACGACACCAACCCGGCCAAGGAAGACCAGGAATATATCGACGCGATCAAGAGCGACGTGCAGTGGCTGGGTTTCCAGTGGGCCGGCGAGGAGCGCTATGCCTCCAACTATTTCGACCAGCTGCATGCCTGGGCCGTCGAGCTGATCAAGGCCGGCAAGGCCTATGTCTGCGACCTGTCGCCGGAGCAGGCGCGCGAGTACCGCGGCAACCTGACCGAACCGGGCAAGAACAGCCCGTTCCGCGAGCGCTCGGTGGAAGACAACCTCGACCTGTTCGCCCGCATGAAGGCCGGCGAGTTTGCCGATGGCACCCGTGCCCTGCGCGCCAAGATCGATATGGCTTCGCCGAACATGAACCTGCGCGACCCGATCCTCTATCGCATTCGTCACGCCCATCACCACCAGACCGGCGACAAGTGGTGCATCTACCCCAGCTATGACTTCACCCACGGTCAGTCCGATGCCATCGAAGGCATCACCCATTCGATCTGCACCCTGGAGTTCGAAGACCACCGTCCACTGTACGAGTGGTTCCTCGCCCAGCTGCCGGTGCCGGCGCAACCGCGTCAGTACGAATTCGCCCGCTTGAACCTGAACTACACCATCACCAGCAAGCGCAAGCTCAAGCAGCTGGTCGATGAGAAGCACGTACAGGGCTGGGATGACCCGCGCATGTCGACCCTCTCCGGTTACCGTCGCCGCGGTTATACCCCAGCCTCGATCCGTACCTTCTGCGACATGGTCGGGGTCAACCGTGCCGGCGGCGTGGTGGATATCGGCATGCTCGAGTTCGCCATTCGCGAGGACCTTGACGCCAACGCTGCGCGTGCCATGTGTGTGTTGAAGCCCTTGAAAGTGGTGATCACCAATTACCCGCAAGGCCAGGTCGAGAACCTGGAACTGGCGCGCCACCCGAAACAGGACATGGGCGTGCGCGTGCTGCCGTTCAGCCGCGAGATCTATATCGATGCGGGCGACTTCGAAGAAGTCCCGCCGGCCGGCTTCAAGCGCCTGATCCCCGGCGGCGAAGCGCGCCTGCGCGGCAGCTACGTGATCCGCGCGGACGAGGCGATCAAGGATGCCGAGGGCAATATCGTCGAACTGCGCTGCAGCTACGACGAAAACACCCTGGGCAAGAACCCGGAAGGGCGCAAGGTCAAGGGCGTGATCCACTGGGTGCCGGCCGCCGAGAGCGTCGAGTGCGAAGTGCGCCTGTACGATCGCCTGTTCCGCTCCGCCAACCCGGAGAAGGATGAGGACGGCGGCAGCTTCCTCGACAATATCAATCCAGAATCATTGATTGTGCTCAAGGGCTGTCGCGCCGAGCCGTCGTTGGGTGACGCGCTGCCTGAAGAACGCTTCCAGTTCGAGCGCGAAGGCTACTTCTGCGCCGATATCAAGGACAGCAAGCCGGGTGCCCCCGTCTTTAACCGTACCGTAACGCTGCGCGATTCCTGGGCCTAAGGCCCACTCGCTCTGCTTAGAACCGGGCCGGTGCGCTGGCCCGTGGTTTTCCAAGGAACCCCGATGCTCTCGATCTACAACACGCTGACCAAAAGCAAAGATGTCTTCAAACCGCTGGTGGGTAACCAGGTGCGCATGTATGTGTGCGGCATGACGGTTTACGACTTCTGTCATATCGGTCATGCGCGGGTGATGGTGGCGTTCGATGTGGTCACCCGCTGGCTGCGTCATCGCGGCTATGAGGTGACCTATGTGCGCAATATCACCGACATCGACGACAAGATCATCAACTGTGCCAATGAAAACGGTGAGCCGTTCGAAGCCCTGGTCGAGCGCATGATCGCGGCAATGCATGAAGACGAGGCGCGCCTCAATGTGCTGCGCCCGGATCAGGAACCCCGTGCTACCGAGCATATCGTCGGCATGCACGAGATGATCCAGACCCTGATCGACAAGGGCTTTGCCTACGCGCCGGGCAACGGTGACGTGTATTACCGGGTCGGCAAGTTCGTCGGCTACGGCAAGCTGTCGCGCAAGAAGATCGAAGACCTGAAGATCGGTGCGCGCATCGAGGTCGATGAAGCCAAGCAGGACCCGCTGGATTTCGTCCTGTGGAAGGGCGTCAAACCGGGCGAACCAAGCTGGCCGTCGCCCTGGGGCGCTGGTCGTCCGGGCTGGCATATCGAGTGCTCGGTGATGTCGACCTGCTGCCTGGGCGAGACCTTCGACATTCACGGTGGCGGTCCGGACCTGGTGTTCCCGCACCACGAAAACGAAATCGCCCAGAGCGAGGCCGCTACCGGCAAGCTCTACGCCAACGCCTGGATGCACGCCGGCGCGGTGCGCGTGGATGGCGAGAAAATGTCCAAGAGTCTGGGCAACTTCTTCACCATTCGTGAGGTGCTGGAGAAGTATCACCCAGAAGTGGTGCGCTACCTGCTGGTGTCCAGCCACTACCGCAGCCCGATCAACTACTCCGAAGACAGCCTGCGCGAAGCCAAGGGTGCCCTGGAGCGCTTCTATAACGCGCTCAAGGGCCTGCCTGCAGTCACACCGGCGGGGGGCGAGGCCTTTGTCGAGCGCTTTGCCGCGGCCATGGACGATGACTTCAACTCACCGGAAGCCTGCGCCGTGCTGTTCGAGCTGGCCCGTGAGATCAACCGCCTGCGTGAAACTGATCTGCAGGCCGCTGCCGGCCTGGCGGCGCGCTTGAAGGAACTGGCCGGGGTGCTCGGTGTGCTGCAGCTTGAGCCTGAGGCGTTCCTCCAGGCAGGGGCTGCCGGCAAGGTCGATGCTGCCGAAGTTGAAGCCTTGATCGCCGCGCGCCTGCAGGCTCGCGCCGAGAAGAACTGGGCAGAAAGTGATCGCATCCGCGACCAGCTCAGTGCCATGGGTGTGGTGCTGGAAGACGGCAAGGGCGGCACCACCTGGCGTCTGGCCGAGTAGGCCGCCGCCTGCGAGCGACGGCTACAGCTGTACAGAAATGCCGCTCACCGCCCTGGTGAGCGGCATTTTTTCTGGCCTTGATTATCTAGCTGCTAGAGGGTGAACTTGGTTCTGGCATGCCGGCGCTGCGCTAGTCTGTGGTTCGGCAACAAGTAGGTTCAGGGAGGGGCAATGCAATTGAGTCGTCCGCCGCGCCGCCTGTTGGTCTTTCTGGCCTGGGCCGCCGCCCTGTATCTGCTGCTCTGCCTGGCCTTGCTGCTGTTTCAGCGCTCGCTGATCTACTTTCCCCAGCCCCGCGCCGTGGACGATCCCGCGCTGCTGCTGCGGTTACCCACGGCGGAGGCCGAGGTACTGGTTTCCACCCGGCCGCTGGCAGGCCGCAAAGCGCTGATCTACTTTGGCGGCAACGCCGAGGATGTCTCGCTCAACCTGGCGCAATTTACCCAGGCCTTTGCCGACCATGCGCTCTACTTGTTGCACTACCGCGGCTATGGCGGCAGCGGCGGTGCGCCCTCCGAGGCGGCGATTCAGGCCGATGCCCAGGCCCTGTTCGACCGGGTCCACGCCGAACATCCCTGCACCGTGCTGGTGGGACGCAGCCTGGGTTCGGGAGTGGCGGTGCGGCTCGCCAGCCAGCGCCCGGCGGCGGGCCTGGTGCTGATCACCCCCTATGAGAGTATCGAGGCGCTGGCCCGGCAGCAGTTTCCTTACGTCCCGGTGCAATGGCTGCTCAGGGACAAGTTCGAGTCCTGGAAGTATGCCCGGCAGATCGAGGTGCCCACGCTGCTGATCCTGGCCGCCGAGGATAAGGTGATCCCCCGTGCCAGTAGCGATGCCCTGTATGGCCACTTTCAGCCCGGGGTGGCGCGGCTCGCGGTTATTCCAGCGGCGGGGCACAACGACCTGTCGCAGCGCCCGGAGTATCTGCGCCTGATCGAGAGCGGGTTGTGCCCAGGCTCAGTTCCATAGCCAGTTCCATACCCCCGGCAGGCGCGCGTACTGCAGCGGGTCGCCCAGGGCGCGCCTGAGGGCTGCGCGTTCGAGGGGCGCGCGCTGGTCGTAGAAGGGCTTGGTGTCTGTGGCAAGGCCGACATCTTCGGCTACATCCAGGAGGATCTGCAGGTATTCGCGCATATGCCGTGCGGTGTAGGGATTGAGGTCGTGGAAGGTCACCACCAGCGGAATCACCCCGTCCACCACGGGCAGGGCCCCGGCATGGATCTGCTCGGCGGCCCGCGCCAGTTGTTCGCGCAGATTGCTGCGCCGGCGCAGGCTGCCGTTGATGCCCCAGGTCTTGCCGTCGTTGGCGCTCAGGTCGGTCAGCAATAGGCGCAGACCATGGGCCTGGTAGGCGGCAAAGGTGCGCTCGTCGTAGTTCCAGAAGGGTGGGCGCACCAGGCGCGGTGCGGCACCGCTGATGGCGGAAAGGTCGGCTACGCCATCTTTCAGCGATTGCTCCAGCTCGGCGGGGCTGAGAAAGCGGTGGTTGGCATGCCCGGGAGTGGCGGTGTGAAAGCCCAGCAGGTGGCCATCGCGCTGCTGGCGGCGCAACAGGGCCTGGCCCTGGAGGCTGCCGCCGGCTGCCATGGCGCGGGTCTGAACAAAGAACAGCGCCTTGATCCCCGGCTGGATCGGGTTGTCGTCCAGGGCATCGAGAATCTGCCGGGTTGGATTGACTCCCAGGCTCGCGCTGGGACCGTCGTCGAAGCTCAGGAGAAAACGTATCGGTTCGACCTCGGGCCGCGGTTGCGGCGGCGTTACGCTGGCGCAGGCGCTCAACAAGGCCACAACCACTATCGCCCAGCTCCACCTGGGTAATTTGTGCCCGGGCAGGCGAAGCACGGGCCATGTTCGTGACGCGGCAGCGGTGGGGCGCAGTGGAAAACTCATCGGTTGGTTTTTGACTCGTGAAGACCGGGGCGCAGGGTACAGCAGCCTGCGGGGTTTTGGGGGGCAGCAACGGCGGGTTGACTGTGCCGAAGAGGCCCATGCAGGACAGCAGGAGCAACGGTTTTGACAGCGCCGCACGCTTATAGGTCCTTTTTTCTGGGCTATGTCCGAGTTGGCTGTTGTCGACCTGCTCAGCCCTTGTAGGTGCGGGCTTGCCCGAGAGTCGCGGCGCAATAGAAGAACATCGCGGCCAAGGCGGCTCCTACGGGGTTCGCAGCACCCTCCAGCACTGCCGAGCCTGTTTGCAACGCCGTAGCGGCAATGCAGGTAGTTTTTCAAGGGCCTGCTAAGGCACAGCCTCTTGGCTGCTGCATGGATGGTTTGCTGCTATACCTGAACAGGGCCATCCGCAACGATCAGCCTTGGGAGCAACAATCAGATGAATTGGACTCTTCGTCGCCGCCTCCTCGCCAGTTTCGCCGTGATTATCGCCATCATGCTGGCGATGGTGGGGCTGACCTACGAGGATCTGCGCGAGATCGAACGGCGCGAACAACAGATGCAGAAAGATGCCTTGCCGGGCCTGTATTACAGCGCGCTGCTGCGCAACGCCGCGTTGCAGGACTTTATGGCGCTGCAGCGTTTGGTGCTCGACCGGGATCTGCTGGTCAGCCCGCAAGAACTCGAGCAACTGCACGAGTTCGATGAGCGGATCCTCGAGCTGATGGACCAATACGAACAAACCATCTTCAGCGAGCGCGACCGAGCCGCGTTTGCTACCTACCAGGCGCATCAGCAGGCACACAACCGGTTGCAGGGCGAGGTGCTGCAGCTCTACCAGCAGCAACAGCAGCAACAGGCGAGCCTGCTGCTGCAGGAGAAACTCTATCCAAGCTGGATGCAGGGCGAGGCGCTGCTGGATCAGATGGTGCAGCTAAACAATCAGGCGGTGACCGAAGGTGCCACCGGCATCGTCGCCGCCGTGACCGAGGCCGAAGCCAATCTGCTGGTGGCATTGCTGCTGGTGGTGATCGCGGCGAGCGTCTGCGGCTACCTGCTGCTGCGGGCGATCCTCGGCCCGGTGCAAAACATCGTCGAGGCGCTCGCCGCGATGCGCGACGGTAACCTCAATACGCGCCTGGTGCTGGCGCGGCGGGACGAGTTCGGGGTGATCGAGAGCGGTTTCGATGCCATGGCCACGGCACTGCTCGAACTGGTGACGCAGTCACAGCGCTCATCGATTGCGGTCACCACCTCGGTCACCGAGATCGCCGCCACCTCCAAGCAGCAGCAGGCCAGCGCCACCGAGACGGCGGCCACCACCACCGAGATAGGGGCGACCTCGCGGGAGATAGTCGCCACTTCGCGCGATCTGCTGCGCACCATGGACGAGGTGGCGTCCGCCGCCGATCAGGCCGCGGCCCTGGCGGATTCCGGGCAAACGGGCCTGGCGCGCATGGAAGACACCATGCGTCAGGTGATAGGGGCCGCCGAGCAGATCAACGCCAAGCTGGCGACCCTCAGCGAGAAGGCCGGCAATATCACCCAGGTGGTCACCACCATCGTCAAGGTCGCCGACCAGACCAATCTGCTCTCGCTGAATGCTGCCATCGAGGCCGAGAAGGCCGGTGAATATGGCCGCGGTTTCTCCGTGGTGGCCTCCGAAGTACGCCGTCTGGCCGACCAGACCGCGGTGGCCACCTATGATATCGAGCAGATGGTGCGCGAAATCCAGTCCGCGGTATCGGCGGGGGTCATGGGCATGGACAAATTCTCCGAGGAAGTGCGGCGCGGCATGGCCGAGGTGCAGCAGGTCGGCGAACAGCTGACGCAGATCATCCAGCAGACCCAGGCCCTGGCCCCGCGTCTGTCCATGGTCAACGAGGGCATGCAGGCCCAGGCCAGCGGTGCCGAGCAGATCAATCAGGCGCTGCAGCAATTGGCCGAGACTACCGGGCAGACGGTGGAAGCGCTGCGTCAAACCAGTAACGCCATCGATGAGTTGAGCCAGGTGGCCAGCGGCCTGCGTAGCGGAGTGTCCCGCTTCCAGACCTGAACGAGGGGGCGCGCAGTGCTTGCAGCACATCACCAACGCATGGGTGC
Organism: Pseudomonas sp.; assembly: GCA_041621875.1. Lineage (GTDB taxonomy): Bacteria > Pseudomonadota > Gammaproteobacteria > Pseudomonadales > Pseudomonadaceae > Aquipseudomonas. Next base: position 10,064 of record JBFJZW010000046.1, read on the forward strand.
CACAGCCGCGGCGGACAGGCTTTTTCTGCTGTTCAGCTGCGCTGGCTCACGCTATGGCCTGGAGGTTGGCGAGGTGGCCGAAGTGCTGCCTTTGCGGCGCTTGCAGCCGGTTGCCCAGTCTCCCGCCTGGGTGGCCGGGATCTTCAGTCATCGCGGCAGCCTGGTGCCGGTGCTCGACCTGAGCCTGCTGCTGTCCGGCCAGCCGACGGCGCGGCGCACCAGCACGCGCATCGTCCTGGTGCACTATCGTCGTGACGATAACGGGCCAAGCCATCTGCTCGGCTTGCGGGTCGAACGGGCCGGCGAAACCCTGCGCTGCGCGCCGAGCGAGTTCCGCGACTATGGCCTGGATAATCAGGGCGCAGCCTATCTCGGGCCGGTGTACCAGGGGCCACAAGGCCTGGTGCAGTGGGTGCGGGTGCAGGCGCTGTTGCCTGCCGAGGCCCATGCTTTGTTGTTCCCGGGTGAGCAGACGGCTGCGCAGGAGGGGGGGGCGATATGAGCGGCGCGCAGCGCTTCGTCGACTTCCTCAAGACCCAGATCGGTCTGGAGGTCGGCTCGGTGGGTATTTCGGTTATCGAGCGGGCCGTGCGCCAGCGCATCGCCAGCGCCTGCGCCGCCGATGCCGACGCCTACTGGCAGATGCTGCAGCGCTCGGCCCAGGAGCGCCAGGCATTGATCGAAGCGGTGATCGTTCCCGAGACCAGCTTCTTCCGCTATCCCGAGTCCTTCGCCTTGCTCGCCCGACTGGCCAGCCAACGCCTGTTGAGCCTGGCCGGCAGCCGTGCGCTACGCATCCTCAGCCTGCCCTGCGCGACGGGGGAGGAGCCCTACACGATCGTGATGGCGTTGTTCGATGCCGGCATTGCCGCGGCGCAGTTCCAGGTCGACGCGCTGGACGTCAGCCCGCGCCTGATCGAGCGGGCGCAGCAGGGGCGCTACGGCAATAATTCCTTTCGCGGGGCGCAACTGGATTATCGCGAGCGCTATTTCAGCGCGGTCGAGGACGGCTACGCGCTGGATGAAAGTGTCCGTCAACAGGTGCGTTTCCAGTGTGGCAACCTGCTCGACCCGGCATTGCTGGCCAATCAGCCACCCTATGATCTGGTGCTGTGCCGCAACCTGCTGATCTACTTCGATCAGGCCACCCAGGAAGCCGTGCTGGCGGGGTTCAAGCGCCTGCTACGCCAGGACGGGGCGATCTTTGTCGGACCGGCGGAGGCCAACCTGGCGTCGCGTCTGGGCCTGCAAACGCTGGGTATTGCCCAGGCATTTGCCTTCAGCTACCCCGACGCCTCGCTACCCATCGCACGGCCAGCGCGCGCGCCGCTGGCGTCGCCGCCCAAGGCCCTGCGCCAACCGCCCGCGCCGCCTGCACGCAGTGTCGAGGACCGCCCCCGCACGGTGGCCAAGCATAAGGCGCACCCTGCAGCGGCAAGGCTTGCGTCGCCGCCCGCCGCAGAGAACGACACGGCGCAGCTGCAGGCCATCGCCAGCCTGGCCAATCAGGGCCATATCGCCCAGGCGCAACAGGCCTGCGAGCGTCTGCTCGCCGAGCAGGGACCGAGCGCCGAGGTGTTCTACTGGCTGGGTTTGCTCAGCGATGCCAGTGGCCAGCCGGCTCAGGCCCAGGGCTTTTACCGCAAGGCGCTGTATTTGCAGCCGCGGCACCCCGAAGCCTTGAGTCACCTGGCCGCCTTGCTCGCCGCCCAGGGCGATCTGGCCGCCGCCGGCCGCCTGCGGGTCCGTGCCGCGCAAGGAGTGGGCAAGAATGTCTGAGTCGATCCCGGTGAATTCGCTGGCAGAGAATGCGCAGCCGCTCGACGACTGCTGGAACCGCATCGGCGTACGCGGCGACCAGTCCTGCCCACTGCTGATCGAGCATATTCACTGCCGCAACTGCGCGCTGTATGCCGCGGCGGCCATCCGCCTGCTCGATCGTTACGCCTTGCAGCAGGACGAAGCCGATACGGAACACGCGCAAGCGCCCGCCACGGCGCAGGCGACGCGTTCGCTGCTGGTGTTTCGCCTCGGCGAGGAGTGGCTGGCCCTGGCGACCCGGATTCTGGTGGAGGTGGCCGCGCCGGTGCCGATCCATAGCTTGCCGCCCCCCCGTGGCCGCGCCTTGCTCGGAGTCGCCAATGTACGTGGCGCACTGCTGGCCTGCCTGTCGCTAGCCGAGTTGCTCGGCCTCGACGTCGGCGCTGCGCCAGCCGCGGCAGCAGGCGCGCGGGTGGCACCGCGCATGTTGGTGCTGGGGGCTCCAGGCGGCAATCTGCTGGCCGCGGTGGATGAAGTGGACGGCATCCATGGCTTCGACCTCGAGCTGCTCGCCGAAGCCGAGCGGGGCAGTACCCTGGACGTCGCCAAGTGCAGCCGTGGCGTGCTGCAGTGGCGCGGGCGCAGCCTGCGCCTGCTGGATGAGGCGCAACTGCTGCAAAGCATGATACGGAGCCTGGCATGACGCCCGAGGAGATGCGCGACGCACCCATGCTGGAGCTGTTTCGTCTGGAGGCCGAGGCGCAAACTCAGGTGCTCGCGGCCGGCTTGCTGTTGCTCGAACGCAATCCGACCCTGAGCGATCAGCTGGAGGCCTGCATGCGCGCGGCCCATTCGCTCAAGGGCGCGGCGCGAATCGTCGGGGTCGAGGCCGGTGTGCGGGTCGCCCATGCCATGGAGGACTGTCTGGTCGAGGCCCAGGAAGGGCGGCTGCAACTGAGCCCCGCGCATATCGACGCCCTGCTGCTGGGCAGCGACCTTTTGCTGCGTGTCGCCACCCCTCAGGGGCAGGTCGCCGCGGCAGAGATCGATGCCCTGGTCGCCCAGTTGACCGCTCAAGTCGACGCGCAGGTGTTCGCACCGCCTGCTGCGTCCGCCAGTGCGGCCCAGGCCGCCGTACCAGCCGAGACAGACGAGCCGCCGCACACGGAGAATCGCCCGCCTGAAGGCGGCGAGCGGGTGCTGCGGGTAACCGCCGAGCGCCTCGACCATTTGCTCGACCTGTCCAGCAAGACCCTGGTCGAGGCCCAGCAACTGAGGCCGCAACTGCTGGCCCAGCAACGCGGCAAGCGCATGCAGATGCAGTTGGGGCGGATGCTCGAAAGCGCTCAACAGGCCCTGGCCGATGGCGCTGCTGACCCGTCCGCGCTGGCGACCCTGACTGAGGCCCGGCACCTGCTCGGCGAGTGCCGGCAGTTGTTCGAACAGCAGGCCGCTGCCTTGGACGAGTTCGCCTGGCAAGCCGCGCAGCGCGCCCAGCAGCTCTACGACACCGCGCTGGCGTGCCGCATGCGGCCGCTGAGCGACGTGCTGCGCGGCCAGGCGCGGATGATCCGCGACCTCGCCCGCAGCCTGGATAAACAGGTGCGCTTGCAGGTCGAGGGGGACGCCACCCAAGTGGACCGCGACGTACTGGAACGGCTCGACGCGCCGCTGATCCATCTGCTGCGCAATGCCCTCGACCACGGTATCGAGGCCCCCGCCGAGCGCCTGGCCGCAGGCAAGCCCGCCGAGGGGGTGATCAGCATCAACGCCCGCCAGCAGGCCGGTTCCTTGCTCCTGGAAATCGCCGACGATGGTGCCGGGGTGGAACTGTCGCGCCTGCGCGCGGCTATCGTCCAGCGCCAGCTAGCCAGTGAGGAAACCGCCGCGCAATTGAGTGAGGATGAGTTGCTGAGCTTTCTGTTTCTGCCGGGTTTCAGCCTGCGCGAACAGGTGACCGAGGTGTCCGGGCGCGGCGTCGGGCTGGACGCGGTGCAGCATATGCTGCGCCAGTTGCGCGGCGGCATTCAGTTGCAGCAACAGAGTGGCCGCGGCATGCGCTTCCTGCTCGAAGTCCCGCTGACGCTCTCGGTGGTGCGCAGCCTGGTGGTCGAAGTCGGTGGCGAGGCCTATGCCTTTCCCTTGGCCCATATCGAGCGCATGTGCGAACTGGAGCCGGCCGCCATTGTACAGCTGGAGGGGCAGCAGCATTTCACCTACGAGGGCCGCTCGGTGGGTCTGGTGGTGGCCGCTCAGTTACTCCAGCGCCCTGTGGAACGGGCACCGCGGGCGACGATCCCGGTGGTGCTGATAGGCGTGGGCGAGGCCCTCTACGGGGTTGCCGTCGAGCGCATCATCGGCGAACGCACCTTGGTGGTCCTGCCGCTCGATCCGCGCCTGGGCAATGTGCAGAATGTCCTCGCCGGTGCCGTGCTTGACGATGGTGCGCCGGTGCTGATCCTCAATGTCGAGGATCTGCAGCGCTCGCTCGAGCGCCTGCGCAGCAGCGGTCGCCTGGAACGCATTGACCGCAGCGGGCAGGAACCGGGTGTGGCGCGCAAGCGCGTGCTGGTGGTCGACGACTCGCTCACCGTACGCGAGCTGCAGCGCAAGCTGTTGCTCAACAGTGGCTACGAGGTGGCGGTCGCAGTGGATGGCATGGACGGCTGGAATGCGCTGCGCGCCGAGTCATTCGACCTGTTGATCACCGATATCGACATGCCGCGCATGGACGGTATCGAGCTGGTGACCCTGCTGCGCCGTGATCACCGGATGCAGTCCCTGCCGGTGATGGTGGTGTCCTACAAGGACCGCGAAGAGGATCGCCGGCGCGGTCTGGAGGCCGGTGCCGATTACTACCTGGGCAAGGCCAGTTTCCATGACGAAGAATTGCTGGAGGCCGTGGCGATGCTGATCGGCAGGTCGCAATGAAGATCGCCATCGTCAACGACATGCCGCTGGCGGTGGAGGCGTTACGCCGGACGCTGGCCTGCGCCCCCGAACATCAGATCCTCTGGGTCGCCGGCGATGGTGCCGAGGCGGTTCGCCGCTGCGCGGCGCAGACGCCGGATCTGCTGCTGATGGATCTGCTGATGCCGGTGATGGATGGCGTCGAGGCAACCCGCCGCATCATGGCGCAGAGTCCCTGTGCGATTCTGCTGGTGACCGGCGACAGCAAGCGCAACCTGCGCCAGGTTTTCGATGCCATGGGTCATGGCGCGCTGGATGTGGTCAACACCCCGACCCTGGCTACGGGCAGGGCTGGCGAGGCCGGCGCAGCGCTGTTACGCAAAATTCAGAATATCGGCTGGCTGATCGGCCATGCCGATAAACGCGCTGGTTGCGCCGCGCCGAGCCGAGCCAGCGGTGGCGCGACGCAGAAACTGGTCGCCATCGGCGCGTCGGCGGGTGGCCCGGCGGCGCTGGCCGAGCTGCTGCATGGCATCCCGGGCGGTTTTACCGCGGCCATCGTGCTGGTTCAGCATGTCGATAAGGTGTTTGCCGCCGGCATGGCCGAGTGGCTGGATCGGGGCGGCGGCGTGCCGGTGCGTCTGGCCCGCGATGGCGAGCCGCCGCAACAGGGAACGGCACTGTTGGCAGGCACCGATCAGCACCTGCGACTGCTGGCCAATGGGCAGCTGGCCTATACGGCCGAACCCAGCGGCTATTCTGCTTATCGCCCGTCCATCGATCTATTCTTCGAGAGCGTAGCCACGCACTGGCGCGGTCAGGCGGTGGGCGTACTGCTGACCGGCATGGGCCGTGACGGTGCCAGAGGGCTTAAACAAATGCGCGAGCAGGGCTTTCTGACCATCGCTCAGGATCAGCAGAGCAGCGCCGTCTACGGCATGCCCAAGGCGGCAGCGGGGCTCGACGCCGCCGTCGAAATTCGGCCCTTGCAGGAGATTGCGCCGCGTTTGCTGAGCTTTTTTGCCTGAGCGATGAGGGCTGTCACAGCCAAGGGTAATTGGGAGATTCACTTATGAGCGTTTCACATGAAAGATCCGTGCTGAAAGTCGATGAAAATGCCGTAATGGTCCTCCTGGTCGATGACCAGGCGATGATAGGGGAGGCCGTGCGGCGCAGTCTGGCCGACCAGGAAAACATCGATTTTCACTTCTGCTCCGATCCGCATGAGGCCGTCACTCAGGCGATGCAGATCAGGCCCACGGTGATTCTGCAGGATCTGGTCATGCCCGGGGTGGATGGCCTGACGCTGGTCAGCCAGTACCGCGCCAACCCGGCGACTCGCGATATCCCCATCATCGTTCTGTCGACCAAGGACGATCCCGGGGTCAAGAGCGCCGCCTTTTCTGCCGGTGCCAACGACTACCTGGTCAAGCTGCCGGATGCCATCGAGCTGATCGCACGGATCCGCTATCACTCGCGCTCCTACCTGACCCTGCTGCAGCGCGACGAAGCCTATCGGGCTCTGCGCGAGAGCCAGCAGCACCTGATGGACACCAACCTGGTGCTGCAGCGCCTGATGAACGCCGATGGTCTGACCGGCCTGTCCAATCGCCGGCATTTCGATGAGTTTCTCGCCATGGAGTGGTTGCGTGCCCAGCGCGACCAGACGCAGATATCGCTGTTATTTATCGATGTCGACTCGTTCAAGGCCTACAACGACGAGTTGGGTCACCTGGCTGGCGACGATCTGCTGTGCCAGGTGGCCAATTCCCTGCGCGATAACTGCACCCGGCCTGCCGATATGGCCGCTCGCTACGGTGGCGATGAATTCGTCATGCTCCTGCCCAACACCCCGGCCGCCGGGGCGCGGGTGGTGGCCGAGAAGATTCGTGAAGCCATACTGGCGCGGCGGATTACCCACAGTTATCCCTCGCACGGCTCCATCGTCACCTTGAGTCTCGGCGGGGCGACCCTGGTACCGATGCCTGGCGAATCCCCGCAGCTGCTGATCCAGCTGGCTGACCAGGGCCTCTATTGCGCCAAGAATCAGGGGCGTAACCGGGTCAAGACCCTCGAGCGACCGGTGCCGCCTGCCTGATGTGCCCGTTACAGCCTCAGGCCTTGCTCCCTTAGCCGCTTATAGAGGGTATTACGACTCAGTCCCAGCCGCTTGGCCAGGTGCGAGATATTGCCACCACAGGCGTGCAGCTGGCCGGCCAGATCATTGTCAGCGAGCGCTGATAGCGCTGGCGGCTCACTCGCCGCTGTTTCCTCATCCTTTCCCTGCAGATCGGCAAAGAAATCATCCGGCAGATGCTCGGGGTGGATCGCTTGCTCGTCGGCCATGGCCAGGGCGATCTGCAGCACGCTGCTCAACTGGCGCAGGTTGCCCGGCCAGGGGTGGCGTTCGAACAGGGCCATGACCTCCGGGCTTAGCCCGGCCCATTGTTGCGGTTCGCGGTGGTAGTCCCAGATACGCTGGACCAGGGCGGCCTTGTCCGTGCGCTGGCGCAGCGGCGGCAGTTCCAGGTTGAGGCCGCTGATGCGGTAGTACAGGTCCTGGCGAAACAACCCGGCCTCGACATCCTGGCGCAGCGGTCGATTGGTCGCCGATACCAGGCGGATATCCACCGGATACAGTTCGCTGCTGCCCAGGGGCTGCACGCAGCGTTCCTGCAGCACGCGCAGCAGGCGCGCCTGTACGCGCAACGGCATATCGCCTACTTCATCGAGAAACAGGGTGCCTTTATGGGCCTTGCGGATCAGGCCGATGCTGCCTTTCTGGCTGGCCCCGGTAAAGGCACCTTTCTCGTAGCCAAACAGTTCGGATTCCACCAGTTCGGCGGGGATGGCTGCGCAGTTCACTGCGATCAACGCCTGTTTGGCCCGCGAGCTGGACTGGTGCAGGGCTTTGACGAACACCTCCTTGCCGACGCCGGTTTCGCCGTGGACCAGGATCGGGATGTCTTTTTCCAGCAGGCGTTCGGCCTGGCGTACGGCCTTGTCCACCCGCGGGTCGCCGAGGTTGATCGAGGCCAGGGTAAAGCCGTTGCTCTGGGCCTGCGGCTCAGCTTCGGCGGCTGGGCGGAAATCGCGGGCCTGGATCGGGGCGGGCTGTTGCGGGCGTTTGACCTGGGCGTGGAAGCGAAAGCGGCCGCCGGCGCGCAGGTTGAACGGCTGGCCTTCGGGCTGGTTGAGCAGCTGGCGCAGCGGTACATCGAACAGGCTCTCGATATTCACCCGGGTCAGGCCCACGCCCAACAGGCTGTCGGCGCGGCGGTTGGCCGACACCACCTGGCCCTGGTCGTCGAAGATCAGCAGCCCGGCCCAGGGGCTGTCGAGGTTGTCCAGGCTGGTGTTGAAGCTGAGCTGAAAGTAGCGCTGCTGGAACAGGTTGAGAATCAGCCGATTTTCCACCGACTGGCTCATCATCTTGACCATGCCCAGGGTGTGAGCCGGCGGCAGGTAGCTGTCGCTGGACACATCCAGCACCGCGATCATCTGCCGCTGCTCGTCGAAGATCGGCGAGGCCGAGCCTGTCATAAAGCGGTTGGCCTTGAGGAAGTGTTCGTCGTGCTGGATATGCACCGCCTGGCCGCAGCTCAGGGCGGTGCCGATGGCATTGGTGCCGGTGTAGCGCTCCAGCCAGCTGGCCCCGGCGACGAAACCGGGGGCGCGGTTGGGCTCGATAAAGCGTTGGTCGCCCCAGGATTGCAGTACCTGGCCCTGATGGTCGGCGAGCATGATCAGGCAGTTGGAATTGGCCAGGATATTGCCGTAGTAGGGCAGCACTTCCTTATGGGTGGTCTGCACCAGGGCGTGCTGGCTGTCGAGCAGGGCCGACACTTCGCCGGGGCTGGGGCGGGTAAAGATGGGCGTGCTCTGGTGGGTCAGACCGAAGTCGCGGCAGCGCGACCAGGAGTCCTGGATGATGCGGTCGTGGGGCAGGGCAGCGGCAGCTTCAGCCATCACAAGGGTCTCGGGGTGGTTCTTGTTGTTATGGGATTCGGTCTGCGCCGAAGTCGACTCAGTGTCGCCTATGACTGTTCAATGTCAACGCCGCGACTGTTCAAGTGTTCACTGTGCACTGTTCAAGGTTGTTCAATCGCTTTGCCGAAGGCGTTCAGATGTTTGCGTTATATTTTTATAAATCAATAAGTTGGAGTTTTATTTCAGGGTTTGGCACGGAACTCGCCTTGTTAGATGGAGATAACAAGAAAAAGGACGGCCCATGTCACTTACCCTGGAGCATGTCACGCGGATCGTCGATAACCAGCTGCATATCGACGATGCCTGCCTGAGCTTCGAACCCGGATCTTTCAACGTGTTGCTGGGCCGCACCCTGTCCGGCAAGACCAGCCTGATGCGCCTGATGGCCGGCCTGGACAAGCCCAGCAGCGGGCGCATCCTGATGAATGGCGCGGACATGACCCATGTCTCGGTGCGCCAGCGCAACGTGTCGATGGTTTACCAGCAGTTCATCAATTACCCGACCCTGACGGTATTCGAGAATATCGCCTCGCCGCTGCGCCAGGCCGGGGTGAGCAAGGCCGAGATTCTCGAAAAGGTCCACGCCACGGCGAAGATGCTGCGTATCGAGGGCCTGCTGGCGCGTTACCCGCTGGAGCTGTCCGGCGGTCAGCAGCAGCGCACCGCCATGGCCCGGGCCCTGGTCAAGGACGCCTCGCTGATCCTGTTCGACGAGCCGCTGGTCAACCTCGACTACAAGCTGCGCGAAGAGCTGCGCCAGGAGATGCGCGAGCTGTTCGAGGCCCGCCACACCATCGCCATCTACGCCACCACCGAACCCAACGAGGCCCTGGCCCTGGGCGGTACCACCACCATCCTGCACGAAGGGCGGGTGGTGCAGAGCGGCAAGACTGCCGAGGTCTATCACCGCCCGCAGCAGGTGCTGGCCGCCGAGCTGTTCTCGGAGCCGGCGATCAACCTGATGCCGGGGCGCATCAGCGGCACCGAGGTGAGTTTCGCCGATACCGTGCATTTCCCCCTCAATCCGGATCTGCAGAACATCGCCGAGGGCGAGTACCGCTTCGGCGTGCGCCCCAGCCATATCGGCCTGGTGCCGTCCAACGACGACGATCTGGAGCTGGCGGTGACCGTCGAGCTGGCCGAGATCAGCGGTTCGGAAACCTTTCTGCATGTGCGCAACGAGCAGTTCGTGCTGGTCCTGCACCTGCCCGGGGTGCATGAGTACGACGTGGATACGCCGATCCTTATCTATATCCCCACCCATAAGCTATTTGTCTTCGCTGCCGACGGGCAGCTGATTCAGGCCCCCAGCCGCCGTTTAGGGAGGACCGCCTGATGGCCGAGATCCGTCTGCACAACCTGGCCCACAGCTATAGCCGCGACCCCAAGGGCCCGGCCGATTATGCCATCCGCGAGATGAACCATATCTGGCAGCAGGGCGGTGCCTATGCGCTGTTGGGGCCGTCCGGCTGCGGCAAGTCGACCCTGCTGAACATTATCTCTGGGCTGCTTAGCCCCTCCCATGGCGAGGTGCAGTTCGACGGCAAGGTGGTTAACCAGCTGCACCCGGAGCAGCGCAATATCGCCCAGGTTTTCCAGTTTCCGGTGGTCTACGACACCATGACGGTGTTCGACAACCTGGCCTTTCCGCTGCGCAACCAGGGCATGAACGAAGCGAAGGTCCTGGCCAAGGTCAACGAAATCGCCGAGGTGCTGGAGCTGCACCCGCTGCTGCACAAGCGGGCGCGCAACCTGACCGCCGACGAGAAGCAGAAGGTCTCCATGGGCCGCGGCCTGGTGCGTGATGACGTGTCGGCGATTCTCTTCGACGAGCCGCTGACGGTGATCGACCCGCACCTGAAATGGAAGCTGCGGCGCAAGCTCAAGCAGATCCACGAGCAGTTCAATATCACCATGGTCTACGTCACTCACGACCAGCTGGAGGCCTCGACCTTCGCCGACAAGATCGCGGTGATGTACGGCGGCCAGATCGTCCAGTTCGGCACCCCGCGCGAGCTGTTCGAGCGACCCAGCCACACCTTCGTCGGC
>JBFJZW010000047.1:0-20679 GCA_041621875.1 Pseudomonas sp.
ATCTTGGTGAACACCTTGGGCTCTTCAGTGGCGCGCTCGGCCTCGAGAAAAGCCTCGCAGCTCTCCACCGCCTGGCGGGATTTCTTCAGGATACTGACCACATCGAAGTTGCTACAGCCACCCAGGCCGATCAACAGCATCTCCATCGGGCGCACACCCAGATTGCGGCCACCGCTCTCCGGCGGGCCATCCATCACCACCGCATGACCACTGCCCGACTCGCCGATAAACAGGGCCTCACCGGCCCACTGAATGCGCGCTTTCATTACTCAGGCTCCGCTGTTAAAAAGGGAGGCAGCTTAGCACAGCACTTTTAACAACCCGATACAGGCAAGGGGCCGAAGAGTTCCCGGCCAGATGTTAGCTACGTCGCAAAACGAGCCCTACGCAGAGAAGCTCTGTTAAGCTGACGCCGGTTTACTGGCACACTTGAATAGATAACTAAAAAAAAATTGCCTGTCAGACAAAGGCTTACCTTATAAAATTCGGGACTCGGGCATGGTCGCAATTACCCTTACACCAAAAATAAAGAACCTCGACAAACTCCTCGCACACTGTCACCGCCGCCGCTATACGGCGAAAAGCACCATCATCTATGCCGGCGATCGTTGCGAAACCCTGTTCTTTATCGTCAAGGGCTCGGTCACCATCCTGATCGAGGACGACGATGGACGTGAGATGATCATCGCCTACCTCAACTCGGGGGACTTCTTCGGCGAGATGGGCCTGTTCGAAAAGGACGGCACCGAGAAGGAACGCAGCGCCTGGGTACGAGCCAAGACCGAGTGCGAAGTGGCGGAGCTGAGCTACGCCAAGTTCCGCGAGTTGACCCAGCAGGACCCGGACATCCTCTACGCCCTCGGCAGCCAGATGGCCGAACGCCTGCGCAACACCACGCGCAAGGTCGGCGATCTGGCCTTCCTCGATGTCACCGGCCGCGTCGCCCGCACCCTGCTCGACCTGTGCAAGCAACCGGATGCCATGACCCACCCCGACGGCATGCAGATCAAGATCACCCGCCAGGAAATCGGCCGCATCGTATGCTGCTCGCGGGAGATGGTTGGCCGTGTGCTCAAGGCCCTGGAAGAACAGGGCCTGGTCAACGTCAAAGGCAAGACCATGGTGGTGTTTGGCACCCGCTAAGCAGCATGCTAGAAACATAAAAAAGCCGACGCATGCGTCGGCTTTTTTATGTCTGCGTTTCAGTCAACGTCAGGCGAACTGATCACCCGCTTGCGCTCGGGAAAGAACAAACGTTCGAGCTCCGCCCCCGGATTATCGGCACGCATAAAGGCTTCGCCGACCAGAAAGGCATACACCTCGCTGATTTCCATCAGCTCGACGTCCGCGCGGTTGAGGATGCCGCTCTCGGTCACCACCAGGCGCTCGCGGGGAATCCGCGGCAGCAGATCCAGGGTGGTTTCCAGGTCCAATTCGAAGGTGTGCAGGTTGCGGTTGTTGATCCCCAGCAGCGGCGTGTCGAGGGTCTTCAGCGCCCGCTCGAGTTCGTCGCCGTCGTGCACCTCCACCAACACATCGAGGTCGAAGGCCTTGGCGGTCGCTGCCAGCTCGGCCATCTGCCCATCCTCCAGAGCCGAGACGATCAGCAGCACACAGTCGGCACCCAGGGCGCGGGCTTCGACGATCTGATAGGGGTCGATCATAAAGTCCTTGCGGATCACCGGCAGCGAGCAGGCCGCACGGGCTTCCTGCAGGTAGCTGTCAGCGCCCTGGAAGAAATCCACATCGGTCAGCACCGACAGGCAGGTAGCCCCACCGGCGGCATAACTCTGGGCAATCTCCGCAGGCACAAAGTGCTCACGCAGTACGCCCTTGCTCGGCGAGGCCTTCTTGATTTCGGCGATTACCGCCGGCTGCCTGCGCTTGGCCTGGGCCAGCAGGGCGTTGGCGAAGCCGCGCGGGGCATCGGCGCTACGGGCCTGCTGCTCGAGTTCGGCCAGGCTGACGGTGGCGCGGCGTGCGGCGACTTCCTCGACCTTGCGGGCGAGGATCTTTTCCAGAACCGTTGGAATACTCACCCTGCATTCTCCTGCTTGTAAACGGCGGTAAAGGACACCAGCTCCTGCAGTTTTTCCCAGGCCAGGCCGGTATGCAGGGCGTCATGGGCGCGCTGTACGCCCTCCTTGAGGGTAGCAGCCAGATCGGCGGCGTAGATCGCCGCACCGGCATTCAGGGCAATCAGATCCGCAGCCTTCTGCCCCTGCTCGGTCTTGCGCTTGGTCAGGGCATCGCGGATCAGCGCCAGGGACGCATCCGGGCTTTCCACGGCCAGACCGACCAGGCTCTGGCTCTTCAGCCCGAGGTCTTCCGGCAACACCTCGTACTCGCTGATCACCCCATCCTTCAGTTCCGCCACATGGGTCGCGGCGGCCAAGCTGAACTCATCCAGACCGTCACGCGAATGCACCACCAGGATGTGTTGGCTGCCCAGGCGCTTGAGTACCTCGGCCAACGGCCGGCAGAGCGCCTGGCTGAACACGCCGACCACCTGATGCTTGACCCCGGCCGGATTGGTCAGCGGGCCGAGCATATTGAAAATGGTTCGCAGGCCCAGTTCACGCCGCGGTACCGCGGCGTATTTCATCGCGGAATGATGCACCTGGGCGAACATAAAGCCTACGCCGACACTTTCCACGCAGCGCGCCACCTGCTCTGGCGTCAGGTTCAGATAAATACCCGCCGCTTCGAGCAGATCGGCACTGCCGCTCTTGCCCGACACCGCACGATTACCGTGCTTGGCCACCTTGCCGCCGGCCGCCGCAACCACAAAGCTCGCCGCCGTCGACACGTTGAAGATATTCGCACCATCGCCACCGGTGCCCACCACATCGACCACATGGTCGAGGGTCTGCAGGTGCACATGGCTGGCCAGCTCACGCATGACCGAAACCGCGCCGACGATTTCATCGATGGTTTCGCTTTTCATGCGCATGCCCATCAGAAAGGCACCGATCTGCGCGTCTGTGCACTGGCCGGTCATGATCTCGCGCATCACGTCCTGCATCTCGGCGGTGTTCAGGTCGAGCTGGCTGACCACCCGGTTAAGGGCTTCCTTGATATTCATTGGCGCACGCCTCCTTGTTGCTTGAGGAAGTTGGCAAACAGTTCATGACCCTGCTCGGTGAGGATCGACTCGGGGTGGAACTGCACGCCCTCGATATGCAGGGTCTTGTGGCGCAGGCCCATGATCTCGTCCACTTCGCCGTTTTCCAGCCGAGTCCAGGCGGTGACCTCCAGGCAGTCCGGCAGGGTTTCGCGCTTGACCACCAGGGAATGATAGCGGGTCACGGTCAGTGGGTTGTTGAGGCCGGCGAACATCCCCAGGTCCTGGTGGAACACCGGGCTGGTCTTGCCGTGCATCACCTGGCGCGCACGCACCACATCGCCGCCGAAGGCCTGACCAATGCTCTGGTGGCCCAGGCACACGCCGAGAATCGGCAGCTTACCGGCGAAATGGCGGATGGCCTCGATGGACACCCCGGCCTCGCTCGGCGTGCAAGGACCAGGGGAGATCACGATACGTTCGGGATTCAGCGCTTCGATCTCGGCAATCGACAGTTCGTCGTTGCGGATCACCTGCACGTCAGCCCCCAGTTCACCCAGGTACTGCACCACGTTGTAGGTAAAGGAGTCGTAGTTATCGATCATCAAAAGCATGGCGGGACTCCTCAGCGCTTGGACTGGTCAGGGACGGTTTGCTCGGAGGCAGTTTGTTCAGCGAGCGCCACAGCACGGAACATGGCGCGACGCTTGTTCAGCGTCTCTTCCCACTCCAGGGCCGGCACCGAGTCGGCAACGATGCCGGCACCGGCCTGCACATGCAGCTCGCCGTCCTTGATCACCGCGGTACGGATGGCGATAGCGGTGTCCATATTGCCGTTCCAGGCCAGATAACCCACGGCACCGCCATAGACGCCGCGCTTGACCGGTTCCAGCTCGTCGATGATTTCCATGGCGCGAATCTTCGGCGCGCCCGACAGGGTGCCGGCCGGCAGAATGGCGCGCAGCGCGTCCATCGCCGTCAGGCCTTCCTTCAACTGGCCGGTGACGTTGGAGACGATATGCATCACGTTGGAATAGCGCTCGATCACCATCTTCTCGGTGAGCTTGACGCTGCCAGTGCTGGCCACCCGACCGACATCGTTGCGGCCCAGATCGATCAGCATCAGGTGCTCGGCGACTTCCTTGGCATCCGACAGCAGGTCCTCTTCCAAGGCCAGGTCGGCCTCCTCGGTCGCGCCGCGCGGACGGGTGCCGGCAATCGGCCGCACCGTAACCAGGCCATCTTCCAGGCGTACCAACACTTCCGGCGAGCTGCCGACCACATGGAAGTCGCCGAAGTTGAAGAAGTACATATAGGGCGTCGGATTGATGCAGCGCAGCGCCCGGTACAGGTCGATGGGTGCGGCCTTGAACGGGATCGACATACGCTGGGAGATCACCACCTGCATGCAATCGCCGGCGAGGATGTACTCCTTGATCGCCTTGACCGCATTTTCGTAGTCATCACGTTTGAAGCTGGAAATGAAATCCGGCTCGGCACCGGCCGGCGCGGCCAGGTCCACCCCCAGGCGCGGGGTAATTGGCTGACGCAGCTTATGCAGGATTTCCTGCAGGCGCGCCTGGCCCTGCTCCAGCGCGTCGGCCTGGGCCGGATCGGCGAGGACGATGGCGTGCATCTTGCCCGCCAGGTTGTCGAACACCACCACCGCATCGGAAACCATCAGCAGGATATCCGGCGTACCCAGGGCATCGGGGTTCACACCCTTGGCCAGCTTGGGCTCGACATAGCGCACGCTGTCATAGCCGAAGTAACCGACCAGGCCGCCATTGAAGCGCGGCAGGCCAGGCAGGGTCGGCACCTTGTAGCGCGCCTGGAACTGCTCGACAAAGGCCAGCGGGTCTTCACATTGGTGGCGCTCGACCTCGACGCCGTCGACGCTGATCAGCACCTCATGGCCATAGGCACGCAGCACGGTGCGGGCCGGCAGGCCGATGATGGAGTAACGCCCCCATTTCTCGCCGCCCTGGACGGATTCGAGCAGGTAGGTGTTGGCCTCATCGGCCAGCTTCAGATAGATGGACAGCGGGGTGTCGAAATCCACCAGGGTTTCGCAGGCAACAGGAATGCGGTTATAGCCGGCAGCGGCTAAACGCAGGAATTCTTCGCGGGTCATGATCAGCCTCGTGGCTTGAGGTTTAAACGGTCGTGTGCAAACGCGCCGACTATGCGGCCAAGATCAGGTCAGAGGCGCCAGCGCCAACGGGCCAGGGCCTTGATGATTTTCATACCGGTTCTTGCGGACCAGCGCGTGCAGGTAACCACCACGGAGCTCTCTTAGGCGGGAGTAAGGTCCGGCCACACTAGCGCAGGCCAGAGGCCGAATCAACCCGGCAAGCCCCGCAAAGCAGGGCTTTGCGCCAATCAGCCGCCGAGGGCGGCGGCCGGCAACAACTCGCGCAGGTTATCCAGCACCCGCGCCGGGTTTTCCTCGGCAATCGGTCGGCCATGGTTGTAACCATAGGTCAGCGCCACGCAGGCTACGCCGGCAGCCTTGGCGGCCAGTACATCATTGCGCGAGTCGCCGATAAACAGCGCCTGCCCGGCCTCGATTCGCGCCAGTTGCAGCACATGGCGCAGCGCCGCGGGGTCGGGCTTCTGCTGCGGCAGGGTGTCGCCGCCGATAATCCAGCGGAAATAACCACCCAGGCCTTTTTCATCCAGCAGCGGCGCGACAAAACGCTCGGGCTTGTTGGTGACGATAGCCAGTTCGACCTTCTGCTCGCGCAGCCAGTCGAGGGCTTCGCGCACCCCGGGATAGACCCGGGTCAGCCCGTGGCTGGTGGCGTAGAGCTGCATAAACAGCTCCAGCGCCTGCTCGCCCCGCGCCTCATCTATATGCTCGTGCTGCAGACCGCCGGCCAGGGCGCGGCGCACCAGCACCCGTGCGCCATTGCCGACCCAGTCGCGCACCTGCTCGATGCCCGCCGCCGGCAGACCGAGCAGCACCAGGGTCTGGTCGATGGCCGCAGCCAGATCCGGCACCGAGTCCACCAGGGTGCCGTCCAGATCGAACATCACCAGGCTTGGCAGTTCACCCTGGAACAGCTCGCGCAGCATGCTCACCCGCGAACCTGGGCCAGCTCGGCGCGCATGGCGTCGATCACGGTCTTGTAGTCCGGCTGGCCGAAGATCGCCGAGCCGGCGACAAAGGTGTCGGCACCGGCCGCGGCGATTTCGCGGATGTTCTGCACATTGACCCCACCGTCGATTTCCAGACGGATCTCGCGGCCGGAAGCGTCGATCAGGGAGCGGGCCTCTTTGAGTTTTTCCAGGGTATGGGGGATAAATTTCTGCCCGCCGAAACCCGGGTTGACGCTCATCAGCAGAATCATGTCGACCTTGTCCATCACGTGCTTGAGCACATCCAGCGGCGTGGCCGGGTTGAACACCAGACCGGCCTTGGCCCCACCCGCCTTGATCAGCTGCAGGGAGCGGTCGATATGCTCGCTGGCTTCCGGGTGGAAGGTGATATAGCTGGCACCGGCCTCGATAAAGTCGCCGATGATGCGGTCCACCGGCTTGACCATCAGGTGTGCGTCGATGGGCGCGGTGATGCCGTACTTGCGCAGCGCCGCGCAGACCATAGGACCGATGGTCAGGTTGGGCACATAGTGGTTGTCCATCACATCGAAGTGGACGATGTCGGCACCCGCGGCGAGCACCTTGTCCACTTCCTCGCCCAGGCGGGCGAAATCGGCGGAGAGGATCGATGGAGCGATGGCGAAGGGTTGCATGGCGCACCTCGGTGGCATTCACGAAAGTGGCGCATTGTACCCGAGGGCATTCTCAGTCGTCGCTGGGACGATGGTCGGCTGCCATCACGCACAAGCCCCGCCGCCGCAGCGCCAGGCTGTCCGCCCAGAGCGGCACGGGCCACAACAACAGAAAAAGCACAATGCGCGACAACCCCGGGACATTCCTGAAAATTGACCACATGGGGGCTTGAGCCCCTCTGCGCCATACCTTACTCCAGTCTTCGCCTGCCAAGACCCGCCCACACCTGACAAAGGCACGCCCAGGCATTAGGCTCTGCTGGCCCAGCCTTATCGAGGAATGCCCCATGCCCCGCCTGATCCCCAGCCTGACGGCCACCTCGACCCTGCTGCTGACGCTGCTGAGCACACCGCTGCTGGCCCAGCAGGCCACCCCGAGCGAGGCCGCCGGCGAGAATCCCAATCAGGCGGCCGAGGCGCTGCAGCGCCCGCCGCTGGCCGAACGCAGCGAGCTCGAGGCCAGGGCCCTCGAACAGCGCCTGCCGGCCAAGGAGCAGCAGCACCTGCAGGCGGCCGATGAACGCTTTCTCGCGCTCTGGCTGCCGGCCAATGTCGGCGAGCCCAGCGGCGTGGTGATCCTGCTGCCGGGGGACGGTGGCAACGCCGATAGCGCCCGGAGTGTCGGCCCGCTGCGGCGCAAACTGCCCGATGCCGGCTGGCACAGCCTGAGCCTGAGTCTGCCGGATCCCGACCGCGACATGCCTGCGCCGCGCAGCGCCGAGCCCGCGCCGGCCAGCGTCGATAGCGGGCAAGACGAGGCGCAGGATGACGCGCCGGCCAGCGCAGCAGAGCCGGCCCCAGCCGCGGACGCCACGCCCACGGCGCAAGAACAGCAACAGGCCCACGCCGAACGGGTGCTGGCACGGATCGAGTCGGCCATCGCCTTTGCCGCCGAGCAACAGGCCAGAAGTATCGTTTTGCTCGGCCATGGCAGCGGTGCCTACTGGGCCGCCCGCTACCTGGCCGAACGCCAGCCGGCCGAAGTGCACAATCTGCTGGTGGTGGCCGCCAGCGTGCCCGCCGGCTATACCCCGCCGCTGGATGAGCTGGTCCCGCAACTGCAACTGGCCACCGGCGACTTCTACTACAAGGACCAACTGCTCGACCGCCAGGCCGCCGGCCGACGCATGCAGGCGAGCAAGCGACAGAAGCACCCGAGCTATATCCAGATCGCGATGAAGGCCCTGCCCGGCAACCGCGAGGCGGAACAGGAACAGCTGTACCGCCGCCTCAGGGGCTGGCTGACCCTAAAGATCCAGGCCAAGTAAAGGCACAGCCGGCTAGCGAAAGCCCTGACGCTGACGAATCAGGTCATAGGCCTGATGCAGCTCACGGGTGCGCTCGGTGGCTTCGCGCACCCGTTCCGGGGTTGCGCCGCTGCCGGCCAGTTTGTCCGGGTGATGACGACTCAACAGACGGCGATAGGCTTTCTTGATCTGCGCCGGTTCCGCGTCGACCGCCACCCCCAGCAATGTCAGGGCCTGCTGGTAACCGCTGCCAAGCGTCGACGTCAGCGGCCCTTGGCGCGGCGCATAGGCATCGCTCAACGCCTGCTGGGTGGTCGCGGGCACGTCCAGCCATTTGCCCCAGAGCAGAATCAACTCGCGCTCGGCCTGGCTGACCCGGCCATCGACCCAGGCCATGCGCCAGCAGGCACGCAATACCGCGTCGCTATGGGCGCGCTGACGGCGCAGCGGCGCACGCAGGTTATCGCGCCCGGTCTTGCCCCGGGCAAAGGCGGCAATGGCCCGGCGCTGCGCCTCGGCATCCAGGCCCAGGCGCAGCATTTCCGAACGGGTCTGCTGGATATGCACCTGCAACACCCGCCCCTCGCACTTGGCCAGGCGGCCGAGGAGGATAAATAGCAGTTCGTCATCGCGCGGCGCGGCCTTGCCGCCGAGGCGCTCGCGCAGGGCCGCCCAGTTGCTCAGACGCATGCGCCGGTCCAGCACCTGGCCGAGCAGACCGCCAAGCAGAGCGCCGGGAATACTGGCTAGCGCCAAGCCCGTGACAGCCCCCAGCACGGTGACCGGCCAGAGCATCTCAGCGCCTCGCCGCGAGCAGTTGCTCGACTTCGGCCAGGCGCTCATGGGTGCCGACATCCACCCAGCAGCCGGCGAAGCGTTCACCACTGACCTGCCCACGGGCCATGGCGGCACGCAGCAGCGGTGCCAATTTGAAGGCACCGGCCTGGCAACCGCTGAACAGTGCCGGCGACAGTACAGCGATACCGCTGTAGGTCAGACTGGGCTGCCCCGGCTGCGCATCCCGCACCAGGCCATCGCGCAGACAGAAATCCCCCGCCTGGTGGTGCCCCGGGTTATCCACCAGCACCAGATGGGCCAGTCCGGCCAGCGGACGACGCAGCTCGGCGAAGGGATAGGCGGTGAAGATATCGCCATTGACCAGCACAAAGGGCTGGTCGCCCAGTAGCGGCAGGGCCTGAAAAATACCGCCGCCGGTTTCCAGCGGCTCACCCTCGGCCGAGTAGGCAATGCTCAAGCCGAAACGCGCGCCGTCACCCAGGTGGTCCTCGATCTGCTGGCCAAGCCAGGCATGGTTGATCACCACCTCGGTAAAGCCCGCCGCGGCCAGGCCGCGCAGGTGGTACTCGATCAGCGGCACGCCGCCGGCTTGCACCAGGGGTTTGGGCGTATGCAGGGTCAACGGGCGCAGGCGCTCGCCTTTGCCGGCCGCCAGGATCATCGCCTTCATGCAGGCACCTGGGCGACACGCGGCAGGCTGGCCAGCAATTCGCCCAGTTCGGCAAGTTCCGGCCGCCGCGCCAGCACTGCTTCTATATAGGTAAAGAAACGCGGCACATCGCCCAGGTATCTGGGCTTGCCGTCGCGATGGCAGATACGCGCGAAGATGCCGATTACCTTGAGGTGGCGCTGCACCCCCATCAGGTCGCTGGCGCGCAGGAAATCTTCAAAGTCAGCCTGCACCGGGACACCCGCGGCCCGCGCCTGTTGCCAGTAACTTTCCAGCCAGCCGCGCACCCGCGCCTCGGGCCAGCTCAGGAAGGCATCCTTGAACAGGCTGGTGACGTCATAGGTCACCGGGCCGTAGACCGCATCCTGAAAATCCAGCACGCCCGGGTTGGGCGCGCTGTGCATCAGGTTGCGCGGCATATAGTCGCGATGCACCAGCACCTTCGGCTGCGCCAGGGCGCTGTCGATCAGCAACTGGCTGACCCGCTGCCAGGCTGCCTGCTGCGACGCGTCGAACTCGATACCCAGATGGCGCTGCACGTACCACTCGGGAAACAGCTGCAACTCGCGGCGCAGCAAGGCCTCGTCGTAACTCGGCAAGCCACGGTCCAGCGGCAACTGCTGCAGGGCCAGCAGCGCCTGCAGGGCGTCGGCGAACAGCGGGTCGGCATTCTCCGCGGTGATCACCTCCAGGTAGGTCTGCCGGCCCAGATCGTTGAGCAAAAGGAAGCCATGCTCCAGGTCGGCGGCAAGAATCTGCGGCACATTGAGGCCCGCCTCGGCCAGCAGGGCGGCGATGTTGACGAAGGGCGCGCAGTTTTCCTGCGGAGGTGGCGCATCCATCACGATCAGGCTGCGCTCGCCATCCTGCCAGCGAAAATAACGCCGGAAACTGGCGTCGCTGCTGGCAGAGGTCAGCGTGGCCGCGGGTACAGCGCCCCAGTCGTTGGCCGCGAACAGCGCGGCCAGTTGTGGTTCGAGCCAGTTTTCCAGGTGTTTCAGGCGTACATCTTGATCAGGCATTGCAAGGGTCTCCGACGGCGCTAGCCGTTGCGCGGGTCATGCTTTATTATCCAGCATCTTTTCAAGCCCATCGAGAGGCGTGCGGCCTCAGGGCCAATGGCGCGCAGGAAGCCCGGAAAAAATAAGATGGCAGTAAAATACCCCGCGTTTCGTAAAAAATTCCCCCTATTGGTCACTGGCAGCCTTCTGGCGCTGCAGCCCGTAGCCGTTCCCTTCGCATTCGCGGCCGAGCAGTATGACTGCCAGGTTTCCGCCTCTGGCGGTTGGGCCTGCGCCCCTAAAGCCAGTACTGCGGCATTGCCGGCACGGCCAGCGCCGCGGGCGACCGTAGCCGGTGCCGCTGCTGACGCGAGTAGCGGCAGCCAGGGCCAGGAAAAAGTCGCGCAAACGACTCTGGTCACCGAAAGCCGCGGCAAAGGCTTGGCCTCGCGCAGTGCCGACTATAGCCACCTTGACTGGGTGCCGCGAGAAAACCTCAGCGCGGCGCAACTGGCAGAAGCCGGCCCGTACTGTGCCGGGGCCTATGTCGAGCCGCTGCGGCCCGGTATGGACGACACCACGCCGATGAGCGAAGCGCCACTGTTCGTCTCGGCCAAGGCTTCGCGCTATGAACAGGAAGAGCAAATCGCCACCCTGGCCGGCGATGTGGTGTTGCGCCAGGCCGGTATGCAGATCGAAGCCGACGAAGCCAACCTGCGTCAGGCCGAAAACCGCGGTGAGCTGATC
Source organism: Pseudomonas sp. (assembly GCA_041621875.1). Lineage (GTDB taxonomy): Bacteria > Pseudomonadota > Gammaproteobacteria > Pseudomonadales > Pseudomonadaceae > Aquipseudomonas. The sequence goes on from JBFJZW010000047.1 coordinate 11,322, forward strand.
GGCAATGTGCGTATGCGCGACCAGGGCATGCTGGTGGTTGGCGACCGCGCCGAGCTGCAACTGGACAGCGGTGAAGCCAAGGTCGACAACGCCGAGTATGTGCTGCACAAGAGCCATACCCGCGGTAGCGCGCTCTACGCCAAGCGTGAAGAAAGCGCGGTTATCCGCCTGAAAGACGGCACCTACACCAGCTGCGAACCGGGTAGCAACGCCTGGCACCTGAAGGGCAACAACGTCACCCTGAACCCGGCCACCGGTTTCGGCACCGCGACCAACGTGACCCTGCGGGTAAAGAACATTCCGGTGTTCTACACCCCCTATATCTATTTCCCGATCGACGATCGCCGCCAGTCCGGCTTCCTGCCGCCGAGCCTCAGCAGCTCCAGCGACAACGGCCTGAGCCTGCAGACCCCCTATTACTTCAACCTGGCACCGAACTACGATGCCACGCTCTATCCGACCTATATGACCGATCGCGGTCTGTTGATGGAAGGCGAGTTCCGTTACCTGACCAAGAGCAGCGAAGGCCAGTTCGGCGCGGCCTACCTCGACGACAGCAACGACGATCGCAAGCTGCAGTCCGAGTACGAAGACCAGCGCTGGATGTACAGCTGGCAGCACAAGACCGGCCTGGACTCGCGCCTGCTGGCCGAAGTCGACTACACCGACATCAGCGACCCCTATTACTTCCAGGACCTGGACAGCGACCTCGGCATCGGCTCCACCAGCTATGTTGACCAGCGCGGCACCCTGACCTATCGCGGCAACGGCTACATGGCGCGCCTCAATGCCCACGCCTACGAGCTGGCCAATATCACCGACGTCACGCCGTACAACCGCCTGCCGCAGCTGACCCTGGACGGCAAGCTGCCCTTCGAGCCGGCTGGCCTGAACTTCACCTATGGCACCGAGTATGTGCGCTTTGACCGCAGCCTGCGCTCGGGCAACTTTATCAATGAAGACGGCGTTGCTGAGCAACCCTGGTACGACACCCGCCTGCGCGGCCTGGCCCGTGCCAATGGTGAGCGCGTGCATGTTGAACCGGCGGTCAGCCTGCCGCTGAACTGGAGCTGGGGTTTCCTTACGCCCAAGATCAAGTACGCTCACACGCAGTACGACCTGGATCTGGATTCACAAGGGTTCGCCCCGAATCCTGGCGGCATACAGAAGAGTGCTTTCGATGACGCACCTGATCGCAACTTAGCAATCTTCAGTATCGACAGCGGCCTGTACTTCGACCGCGACACCCAGTGGTTCGGCAAGAACTACCGCCAGACCCTGGAGCCGCGCCTGTTCTACCTCAATGTTCCCGAGGAAGACCAGACCGATATCCCGGTGTTCGACACCAGCGAGAGCACCTTCAACTATGCCTCGCTGTTCCGCGAAAATCGTTTCTCCGGCAAAGACCGTATCGGCGACGAGAACAAACTGTCGCTGGGCGTGACCAATCGCTGGATCGAAAGCAACGGCTTCGAGCGGCAGCGCTTCAGCATCGGCCAGGCCTTCTACTTCGAAGACCGCAAGGTGCAGATGCCCGGCATCGACTACCGCACCCGTCCGGACGCGCAAGCCTCGCAATCGCCTTATGCGCTGCAGTATATGTATCGCTTCAACCGCGACTGGCGCCTGAGCTCGGACTTCAACTGGGACCCGGACACCCACAGCACCCGCTCGGGCAGCGCGATGTTCCACTACCAGCCCGAAGACAACCCGAACAAGGTGGTCAATGCCGGCTATCGCTACAAGAACGACACCATCCGCTACGACCGCGATAGTGGTACCTGGACCAACAACCCGGACTACGGTACCGAAGGCTCAGTGAACTACATCAAGGACTACTACAAGATCAGCCAGCACGACTTCTCGGTGATCTGGCCGATCGTGCCGCAGTGGAGCGTGATCTCCCGCTGGCAGTATGACTACGGCCGCGACCGTACCCTGGAAGCCTTCGCCGGTTTCGAGTACGACAACTGCTGCTGGAAACTGCGCCTGATCAACCGTTACTGGATCGACTACGACGAAGTCAGCCTGAATCCCTCGCTCAACGACGAGCCGGATCGCGGCATCTTCCTGCAGATCGTGCTCAAGGGTCTGGGCGGTGTAGTGGGTAATAAGGTCGAGACTTTCCTCGACGAAGGCATTCAAGGTTATCGTGAACGTGAAGACAAAGCTTTCTGATTGCATGCGCCCGCTGCTGTTGGGCGTGCTGTTTCTGGGTGCTGCGGCGCAAGCCGAAGTACAACCGCTCAACCGCGTGGTCGCGATTGTCGACAACGACGTGGTGATGCAGAGCCAGCTCGACGCCCGTCTGCGCGAGGTGCAAAAAACCATCGCCCAACGCGGCGCGGCCCTGCCGCCCGAGCACGTGCTCAGCCAGCAGGTGCTGGAACGCCTGATCATCGAGAATATCCAGTTGCAGATCGGCGAGCGCTCCGGCATTCGCATCACCGATGAAGAGCTGAACCAGGCCATCGGCACCATTGCCCAGCGCAATGGCATGAGCCTCGATCAGTTCCGCGCGGCCCTGACGGCCGATGGCCTGTCCTATGCCGACGCCCGCGACCAGGTACGCCGCGAGATGATCATCAGCCGCGTGCGCCAGCGCCGCGTCGCCGAACGCATCCAGGTGACCGACCAGGAAGTGCAGAACTTCCTCGCCTCGGACCTGGGCAAGATGCAGCTTTCGGAAGAGTTCCGTCTGGCCAACATCCTGATTCCAGTCAGCGAGGGTGCGTCCTCTCAGGATATCCAGGCGGCCGAACGCCAGGCCCGCGAGCTGTACCAGCAATTGCAGCAGGGAGCCGACTTCGCCCAGCTGGCCATTGCCCGCTCGGCCAGCGAAACCGCACTGGAAGGCGGCGAAATGGGCTGGCGCAAGGCCGGCCAATTGCCGCCGCCGTTCGACACCATGCTCACCAGCCTGTCGGTGGGCGATGTCACCGAACCGATGCGCACCCCGGGCGGCTTTATCCTGCTCAAGGTGCTGGATAAGCGCGGCGGCGACAGCCAGGTACGCGACGAAGTCAATGTTCGGCATATCCTGATCAAGCCCAGCGAGATTCGCAGCGAAGCCGAAACCAAGCGCCTGATCGAGCGCCTGTATCAGCGCATCCTCGCTGGCGAAGACTTCAGCGAGCTGGCCAAGAGCTTCTCCGAAGACCCGGGTTCGGCCCTCAACGGTGGCGTGCTCAACTGGATCGACCCCAACGCTCTGGTTCCAGAGTTCCGCGAAGTGATGAACAACACTCCGGCCGGTGAACTGTCCAAGCCGTTCCAGAGCCCCTTTGGCTGGCACGTGCTGGAAGTCATGGGCCGCCGCGCCACCGACACCAGCGAACAGTACCGCGAGCAACAGGCGCTGACCCTGCTGCGCAACCGCAAGTACGACGAAGAGCTGCAGATCTGGCTGCGGCAGATCCGCGATGAAGCCTATGTCGAGAGCAAGCTCTAACAGGCCAGCTCCCAGGTACCCCAGCCCGACTCAGCGCAATGCGCGAGTCGGGCTTTTTTTCGTCCTTTTATAGCGCCCCCGGCGCTACCATCAAGCGTCGCCCCAACCCAGTTGACGGATTACCCGCGAGAGCCTGCCGATGACCACACCCCGCCTTTTCGCATTGACCCCCGGCGAACCCGCCGGCATTGGCTCCGACCTGTGCCTGCTGCTGGCCCGCACGGCACAACCGCACGCGCTGATCGCCATTGCCAGCCGCGCCCTGCTGGCCGAGCGCGCCCGGCAGCTGGGCCTGAGGATTCAGCTGCTGGACGGCGGCCCCGACAACTGGCCGCAACAACCCGCCCCCGCCGCCAGCCTGTATGTCTGGGATACCCCGCTGGGCACGCCGGTGCAGGCCGGGCAACTGGACCAGGGCAACGCCGCCTATGTGCTGGAAACCCTGACCCGCGCCGGACAAGGCTGCCTCGATGGACACTTCGCCGGGATGATCACCGCCCCGGTGCACAAGGGCGTGATCAACCAGGCCGGCATCGCCTTCTCCGGTCATACCGAGTTTCTCGCCGAACTGACGCAAACCGAGCAGGTGGTGATGATGCTCGCCACCCACGGCCTGCGCGTGGCCCTGGTGACCACCCATCTGCCCCTGCGCCAGGTAGCCGATGCCATCACCCCCGAGCGCCTGGCCCGGGTCACGCGCATTCTCGACCATGACCTGCGCACGAAATTCGGCATCCCCCGGCCGCGCATCCTGGTCTGTGGCCTCAACCCCCATGCCGGCGAAGGCGGCCACCTGGGCCGCGAGGAAATCGAGATCATCGAGCCGACCCTAGAGCGGCTTCGCGGCGAAGGCATCGAACTGGTCGGCCCGCTGCCGGCCGACACCCTGTTCACCCCCAAGCACCTGGAACACTGCGATGCGGTGCTGGCCATGTACCACGACCAAGGCCTGCCGGTGCTCAAGTACAAAGGCTTCGGCGCGGCGGTCAATGTCACCCTGGGCCTGCCGATCATCCGCACCTCGGTGGATCACGGCACCGCCCTGGACCTGGCCGGCAGCGGCAGGATCGACAGCGGCAGCCTGCAGGTGGCCCTGGAAACCGCCTACCAGATGGCTGCCAGCCGCCCCTGAGGATTGCCGGCGCTACGGCTTGCGCCGCCAATGCTGTTAAACTGCCGCTCTTTGTTTGCGCTTTAAGCTTGCAGCTTGAGGCCTGGAGCTGCCCTCGATGTCCGATTACCAACACCGCGCGCGCAAGCGCTTTGGCCAGAACTTCCTGCATGACGCCGGGGTGATCCACCGCATCCTGCGCGCCATCCATGCCCGCGAAGGCGAGCATATGCTGGAAATCGGCCCGGGCCAGGGCGCACTGACCGAGGGCCTGCTCGATAGCGGCGCACAGCTCGACGTGATCGAACTGGACCGCGACCTGATCCCGATTCTGCAGCATCAGTTCGGCAACAACCCGCGCTTTCGCCTGAACCAGGGCGACGCCCTCAAATTCGACTTCAACCAGTTGCAGGCCGCACCACGCAGCCTGCGCGTGGTGGGCAACCTGCCATACAACATTTCCACGCCACTGATCTTCCACCTGCTGAGCAATGCCGCACTGATCCGCGACATGCACTTTATGCTGCAAAAGGAAGTGGTCGAACGCCTGGCCGCCACTCCAGGCGGTGGCGACTGGGGCCGCCTGTCGATCATGGTGCAGTACCACTGCCGCGTGGAGCATCTGTTCAACGTCGGCCCCGGGGCCTTCAACCCGCCACCCAAGGTCGACTCGGCGATCGTCCGCCTGGTACCCCACGAGGTGCTGCCGCACCCGGCCAAGGATCATCACCTGCTCGAACGGGTGGTGCGCGAAGCCTTCAACCAGCGTCGCAAGACCCTGCGCAACACCCTCAAGGCTCTGCTGCCGGCCAGCGCCATCGAAGCCGCCGAGGTGGACGGCAGCCTGCGCCCCGAACAACTGGACCTGGCCGCCTTTGTCCGCCTAGCGGACCAGCTGGCCGACCAGCCCAGCGCCAGCTGATGGTAGCTAGACTGATCTGTAGCCTATTGAGTTATTGCCCATGAGCGATCCCCGTTATCAGGTCGACGTTAGCGTCGTCACCCGCTACCTGCCGGAGCAGTCGCAGCCGGAACAGAACCGCTTCGCCTTCGCCTACACGGTGACGGTGAGCAACAACGGCCAGGTGCCGGCCAAGCTGCTTTCGCGCCACTGGATCATCACCAACGGCGACGGCCGCGTGCAGGAAGTGCGCGGTGCCGGCGTGGTCGGCCAGCAACCGCTGATCGAACCGGGCCAGAGCCATACCTACAGCAGCGGCACGGTGATGAGCAGCCGCGTCGGCACCATGCAGGGCAGCTACCAGATGCTCGCCGAGGACGGCAAACACTTCGAGGCCAGCATTGCACCCTTCCGCCTGGCCGTTCCCGGATCGCTGCACTGATGGCAGTGTATGCCGTCGGCGACCTGCAAGGCTGCCTGAAACCCCTGCAATGCCTGCTTGAGCGCGTGTCCTTTGATCCGGCGCAGGACCAGCTGTGGCTGGTCGGCGACCTGGTCAATCGTGGGCCGCAGTCCCTGGAAACCCTGCGCTTTCTCTATGGGATACGCGACGCCCTGACCTGCGTGCTGGGCAACCACGACCTGCACCTGCTGGCCGTGGCGCACAATATCGAGCGCCTGAAAAAGGGCGACACCCTGCGCGAGATCATCGAGGCACCGGATGCCGCCGACCTGCTCGACTGGCTGCGCCGACAGAAGCTGCTGCATTACGACGCCGAGCGCGATACCGTTCTGGTACATGCCGGCATTCCACCGCAATGGTCGCTGCACAAGGCCCTCAGGCGCGCGGCCGAGGTCGAGGAAGCGTTGCGCGACGATGCCCGCCTGCCGCTGTTTCTCGACGGCATGTATGGCAACGAGCCGGCCAAGTGGGATGGCGACCTGCATGGCGTGACCCGCCTGCGCGTAATCACCAATTACTTCACGCGCATGCGCTTCTGTACAGCCGACGGTACCCTGGACCTGAAGAGCAAGGAAGGCGTCGGCAGCGCGCCGCCAGGCTACGCCCCCTGGTTCAGCCACAAGCAACGCAAGACCCGCGGCCAGAAGATCATTTTCGGCCACTGGGCGGCCCTCGAGGGCCAGTGCCATGAGCCGGGCCTGTTTGCCCTCGACACCGGCTGCGTCTGGGGCGGCCAGATGAGCCTGCTAAATATCGACAGTGGCGAATACCATCGCTGCGCCTGTAAGGAGCCCGCATGAGCGAATTCAAACGCATCCCGCCAGAACAAGCCCAGGCCCTGCGCCAGCAAGGCGCAGTGGTGGTGGATATCCGCGACCCGCAGAGCTTTGCCAGCGGCCACATCAGCGGTTCGCTGCACCTGGACAACCACTCGCTGCACGACTTTATCGCCAAGGCCGACCTCGACGCGCCGCTGATCGTCGCCTGCTACCACGGCAACTCCAGCCAGAGCGCCGCGGCCTATCTAGTGGGCCAGGGCTTTAGCGAGGTCTACAGCCTGGATGGCGGTTTCGAACTGTGGCGCGCCACCTTCCCCGCGGACACCGCCCAGGGCGGCGCTGAATAATTTTTTAATAGCCTGCCTTCCCTGGCGGCTATCCAGCGGGCCGTCGCTGCGCGACGTTAAAAATGGCTCCCGGGCATTTTTTCCGCGGCCCGGCAAGCCGCGTCCGCTCTGGCCTGCCGGGCATCCCGACCAACGGTAATATCCTGTTATCGTTAAGCGCGCCTTTATCTCGCCGAATCCGAACTATCCTTGAGCTCAGGCCATCCAAAAAAAGGTAGCGCCGGCCAACCGGCACCCGGGCCATCGGTAGACTCTTAGCTGTACTGGGGGACTCTTCTCGGCTGACTCCTCAGCCGATCACTGGCCCCGCACGACCGATATAGCACCGGATTCCAGCATCGAGCGAGGTGACGTCATGAGCATTTTCAGCCACTTCCAGCAACGTTTCGAAGCGACTCGGCAGGAGGAACTCACCCTCCAGGAGTACCTCGAACTGTGCAAGCAGGATCGCAGCTCCTATGCCTCGGCAGCCGAACGCCTGCTGCTGGCCATCGGTGAGCCTGAACTGCTCGATACCTCGACCGACCCACGGCTTTCCAGGATCTTCTCCAACAAGGTGATCCGCCGTTACCCGGCCTTCGCCGACTTCCATGGCATGGAGGAGTGCATCGACCAGATCGTCTCCTACTTCCGCCATGCCGCCCAGGGCCTGGAGGAGAAGAAGCAGATTCTCTATCTGCTCGGTCCGGTCGGCGGTGGCAAGTCCTCCCTGGCGGAAAAGCTCAAGCACCTGATGGAGAAGGTGCCCTTCTATGCGATCAAGGACTCGCCGGTGTTCGAGTCGCCCCTGGGCCTGTTCAGCGATGCCGAAGACGGTGCCATCCTCGAAGAGGAGTACGGCATCTCGCGGCGCTACCTGAGCAGCATCATGTCGCCCTGGGCGACCAAGCGCCTGCAGGAGTTCGGCGGCGATATCAGCCAGTTCCGCGTGGTCAAGCTGTTCCCCTCGATCCTCAACCAGATCGCCGTGGCCAAGACCGAACCAGGGGATGAGAACAACCAGGACATCTCCTCGCTGGTGGGCAAGGTGGATATCCGCAAGCTGGAGGAGTTCCCGCAGAACGATGCCGACGCCTACAGCTATTCGGGGGCGCTGTGCCGGGCCAACCAGGGCCTGATGGAGTTCGTCGAGATGTTCAAGGCACCGATCAAGGTGCTGCACCCGCTGCTGACCGCCACCCAGGAAGGCAACTACAACAGCACCGAAGGCCTCGGCGCGATTCCCTACAACGGCATCCTCCTGGCCCACTCCAACGAATCGGAATGGCACAGCTTCCGCAACAACAAGAACAACGAAGCCTTTATCGACCGTATCTATATCGTCAAGGTGCCCTACTGCCTGCGCGTCACCGACGAGATCAAGATCTACGACAAACTGCTGGCCAACAGCTCCCTGTCCAAGGCCCACTGCGCCCCGGACACCCTGAAGATGCTCGCCCAGTTCTCGGTGCTGAGCCGCCTCAAGGAGCCGGAAAACTCCAACGTCTACTCGAAGATGCGCGTCTACGACGGCGAAAACCTCAAGGATACCGACCCCAAGGCCAAGTCGATTCAGGAGTACCGCGACACCGCAGGCGTGGATGAAGGCATGAACGGTCTGTCGACCCGCTTCGCCTTCAAGATCCTCTCCAAGGTGTTCAACTTCGATCCCCACGAGATCGCCGCCAACCCGGTGCACCTGCTCTATGTGCTGGAGCAGCAGATCGAACAGGAGCAGTTCCCGGCGGAAACCCGCGAGCGCTACCTGCGCTTTATCAAGGAATACCTGGCCCCGCGCTATATCGAATTCATCGGCAAGGAAATCCAGACCGCCTACCTGGAGTCCTACAGCGAATACGGGCAGAACATCTTCGACCGCTACGTGCTGTACGCCGACTTCTGGATTCAGGACCAGGAATTCCGTGACCCGAATACTGGCGAGATGCTCGACCGCAACGCGCTCAACGACGAGCTCGAGAAGATCGAGAAACCCGCCGGGATCAGCAACCCGAAGGACTTCCGCAACGAGGTGGTCAACTTCGTGCTGCGCGCGCGTGCCCAGAACGAGGGCAAGAACCCGGACTGGGTGTCCTACGAAAAGCTGCGCACGGTGATCGAGAAGAAGATGTTTTCCAACACCGAGGAACTGCTGCCGGTGATCTCGTTCAGCGCCAAGGCGTCCGAGGAAGACGAGAAGAAACACGCCAACTTCGTCTCGCGCATGGTCGAAAAAGGCTACACCGAGAAGCAGGTGCGTCTGCTGTGCGAATGGTATCTGCGCGTCAGGAAGTCTTCCTGAGGCGGGAGCAGGTTCGGGGAATCGAAAT
>JBFJZW010000048.1:0-20223 GCA_041621875.1 Pseudomonas sp.
GCCCTAGGCGTGCAGCGCATGGCCAAGCGCCGGGCGATCATTCGCCATCTGCCGGCGGTGGAAAGCCTGGGCGCGGTCACGGTGATCTGCTCGGACAAGACCGGCACCCTGACACGCAACGAGATGACCGTGCAGCAGGTGTTCACCGCCGCCCACCATTACCGTGTCGACGGCGTCGGCTATGCGCCCCGGGGCAGCATTCACTGCGACGACGGCCAGCTGTGCCAGCTGGACGCCGCCGATGACCTGCGCGAACTGGCCCGCGCCGGCCTGCTGGCCAACAACGCCAGCCTGCGCAGCAGCGAACACGGCTGGAGCATCAGCGGCGACCCCACCGAAGCCGCCCTGCTGACCCTGGCCGGCAAGGTCGGCCTGCAGTTGCAGCACGAAGTGCGCAACCTGCCGCAAGTCGACGCCATCCCCTTCAGCTCGGAGCAGCGCTGCACCGCCAGCCTGCACCACGACCATGCCCACCACGGCCTGATCTATATGATCGGCGCACCCGAGCGTCTGCTCGAAGCCTGCAACCGCCAGTGGCGCGACGGCCGCCCCGAAGCGCTCGACCCGCGGCATTGGCACCAGGCCCTGGACAGCGGAGCCAGCCAGGGACTGCGCATGCTCGGCCTGGCCATTCGCCCGCTCGACCAACCGCAGCAGACCCTCGACTATCAGGACCTCGACGGCGACTACGTGCTGCTCGGCCTGGTCGGCATGCTCGACCCGCCCCGCGAGGAAGCCATTGCCGCCATCGCCGAGTGCCACAGCGCCGGCATCGCGGTAAAGATGATCACCGGCGACCATGTCGGCACCGCCAGCGCGATTGCCGCACGCCTCGGGCTGAAGGGCACGACGGCCCTGTCCGGGGCCGAGCTGGACCAGCTCGACGATGCCGAACTGGACCGCCGGCTGGCCGACACCAGCGTCTTCGCCCGCACCAGCCCGGCGCACAAACTGCGCCTGGTCGAGCGCCTGCAGGCCGACGGCGCGCGGGTGGCCATGACCGGCGACGGGGTCAACGACGCGCCGGCGCTGAAACGCGCGGACATCGGTATCGCCATGGGCATCAAGGGCACCGAAGCGGCCAAGGAGGCGGCGCAGATGGTGCTGGCCGACGACAACTTCGCCACCATCGCCCATGCGGTCGAGGAAGGTCGCACGGTCTACGACAACCTGAAGAAGACCATCCTGTTTATCCTGCCCACCAACGGCGGCGAAGCGATGATCCTGCTGGCGGCCATCGCCCTGGGGCTGACCTTGCCGATCACGCCATTGCAGATTCTCTGGATCAATATGATCACCGCCGTGACCCTGGCCCTGGCCCTGGCGTTCGAGCCGGCAGAGGCCGAGCTGATGCGTCGCCCGCCGCGCGATCCCAAGGTCAACCTGCTCAGCCGGCACCTGCTCTGGCGTGTGGCGTTTATCGGGGTGCTGATGACGCTGGCCAGCCTGGGCCTGTTCCTCTACACCCAGATGCTGGGCTGGGGCCTGGAAAGCAGCCGCACCCTGGCGGTCAATGCCGTGGTCGCCTGCGAAATCGGCTACCTGTTCAGCAGCCGTCGCCTCGATGGGCCGGCGAAATTCGCCCTGCGCGATAACCCGATGATCTGGAGCATGGTGGGTCTGTTGCTCGGCCTGCAACTGCTGCTCACCTACTGGCCGGCCATGCAGCAGATCTTCGCCACCGCTGCCATGCCGGCATTCGCTTGGGGCTGGTGCCTGCTGGTGGCGCTGGGGGTATGCGCCGCTGTCGAGGCGGAGAAGTGGCTATTGCGGCGACGGCAACGGCCTTAGCGGCAAAGATAAACCGCCCGCGGTCCTGGCCGAACACCGGAGTGCCGTGAATCTCTCCGGGCAGCGAAGCGCAGGCGCTTTTACAAGCGAAAGCGCCCGGCCATACCCTGCAGCTCGCGCCCCAGCTCCGCCAATTGAATGCTGGAGCTGGCGGACTCGTCCATGGCCAGCGCGGACTGGTCAGCGATATCGCGGATCGAGGTGACGCTGCGGCTGATTTCCTCCGCCACCGCGCTCTGCTGTTCGGCCGCGGCGGCAATCTGCTGGTTCATCTCGAAGATCTGGCTGACCGCTGCGGCGATTTCCGCCAGCGCCTCTTCGGTCTGGTTGGCATCCTGCACGGTTTGCGTCACCAATACGCCGCTCTGGCGCATGTCTTCCACGGAACGCCGAGTGCCCTCACGCAAGGTGGCGATCAGGCCTTCAATTTCCGTCGTGGACTGCTGGGTACGCCGGGCTAACGCCCGCACCTCATCGGCCACCACGGCAAAGCCACGGCCCTGCTCGCCCGCCCGCGCCGCCTCGATGGCCGCATTGAGCGCCAGCAGGTTGGTCTGCTCGGCCACGCTCTTGATCACATCCAGCACCGAGTCGATGCGCTGGGTGTCCTGGCTAAGCCGTTCAATGCTCTCGGTAGTGATCTGCATGGCCTTGGCCAACTGGTTGATCCGTGCCAGGGTCTGCTGCACCACGGCCACACCGCTGTTGACCCGGCGATCCGCTTGTTCGGTGGAGGACGCCGCGGCCTCGGCGTTACGCGCCACCTCATGCACGGTGGCGGTCATTTCGCTCATGGCGGTGGCGACCTGATCGGTTTCCACCTTCTGCCCGTTGACGCCCAAGCGCGTCTGCTCGGTGCTGGCCGACAGCGACTGGGCGGACGCGGAAATCTGCATCACCCCGCCCTGCAAGCGCCCGACCATCTCACGCAGGTTGTTGGACATGCCCTGCATGGCCGCCTGCAGCTGACCGATCTCATCGCCACGCTGCACCTCGATACGCGCGCAGAGGTCGCCATCGGCAATGCGCCGCGCCTGCTCGATCACCTGTTTCAGTGGCCGCACGATCAGCAGAGTGATGGTCAGCGTTGCCAACAGACCGATCAGCAGCGCCAATGCCGTGGCCAGCACGATCAACCAGGTACTGGCCTGCAACTGCCCATGCAGGCTGGCCTTCTGCCGCCCATAGGCCTGGTCGACCAGCTCCAGAATCCGCTCAGCATGCTGCACCAGATTACGGTATTCGCGTTTTTGCTGCTGCAGCAGCCCGGTGTACTCGCTGAGCCGCTCATTGAAGGAGTTGACGTTGCCGATCACTTCGGCCAGCACCGCCGCATAACCGGGAGAGTTCATGGCGTCGCGCAGCTCGCCGGCCAGGGCCTGGGCGTCGGCGGCTTCCTGGATAGTGGTCGGGGTCGCCTCGCCACTGCTGCGGCTCTGCTCCAGCAGCACGCGGGCCTGGTCCAGGGCGCGCAGTAGCAGCTGATGCACCTGACTGATCTGTCCGGCCTGCTGCACCAACTCGGCTCCTTCCTGACCCTGGCTGCTCTTGAGCCGATCGATGCCGTCTTCGGCCAGGCCATCCTTGAGCAGATCGAGACTGTTGGACGCACTGAGCACCAGCCAGGTGGCGGCTTCCAGCGACAGGTGCATATTGTCGCTCTGCTCGACATAACGATCGAAAGCCCCGCGGTACGCCGTGATGGCGGCGCTCACCTGATCCAGCCCCGCCCGCTCGGCCGCCGGCAACTGGGCCTGCAGCGCGGCGCTGGCCTCGAGAATCTGCTGAGCCTGTTCGTGCAAGCGGGTGGCGTGCTGTTTATCGCCGTTCAGGGCGAAGTCCTGCTCGCTGCGGCGGATCTGTAGCACCTGGGTATTGATCGCGCTCATGCGCTCGAGCAGCGTCGAGCGCGCACTGACGTCCTGCAGCGCCAGAAAGCCGGTGGCCGCTACCAGCGCCGTGAGCGCCAGGACAATGCCAAAGCCCGACGCCAGTTTGCTGGCTGTGCTCAAACTGGCGACCCGCCGCTGCACCACAGTCCACATAGCTCCCCCTGCCCGAGTAACCACAGGGCAGCCCTGTGCTGCCTGTATCCCAGATTGGCAACATAGGAGCACAGCCGTGCTGGCGACAAGCCAGCAGGCAGGCGCTTGGTGCTAACAGCTAAACGGAGGTCGCTTTTGCGCAGATTGCCGGGTCAAGCAGGCGTGGCCGCTGGCAACCACAGCCATAAGCCTCAACCGGGACGCGACATCTCGAAGGTGTCGCGGGTGCGGCTATAGGCCGTGCCGCCTAGCCGTCCGACCAGATCGAGCTTGGCGGCATCGATACGGCCCTGCTCGGTGAGCACCCGCTCATCGATATGCGCCAGCAGCACCTCGGCAAACAGCAGGTGGCAGTTGGGCGCAGCCGCTGGGTAAGGCATGGCCTCGACCAGCCGGCACTCGAAGGTCACCGCCGCCGCTGCCACCCGCGGCGGCTTGACCCGTACCGACGGCAGGCTGGCGATGCCGCAGTGCTCGAACTCGCTGATGCCATGAGGCAATACCGCGGCGCTGGCATTCATCGCCTCGGCCTGTTCGAAAGACACCAGCTGGATCACAGCTCACCCGTGGCCTGGGCATTGCGCAGGGTGTCCTTGAGGCTGCCATCGGCGCGATGGTTGACGTTGACCAGCAGGGTCGCCGGGTCATCGCTGATCACCTGAAAGAAGCTGAACGGGGCCAGGTTGCTGACCCCATCGACCGACAGGCTGGAGACCCAGGCGATCGGCCGCGGGGTAATGGTCGAGGCCAGCCAGCGGTAGCGCTCAAGCGGTGCCAGGGTGCTGAAATCCAGCTGCATCAGCGACCTGCCCGCGACTCACGGATATAGAAACGCGCCCGTTCGGACTTGGCCGTGCAGCCCTTGTAGCCTTCGAACTGCTGCTGGGTCTTGGCCGCCGTCAGCAGCGACAGCGCCTTGGAATAACTCACGGTGCCAGCAAAGCCTTCGGCCTTGGCGATATCCAGCTCGTGCCAGGCGGCGTCCAGCTGAGTGGCGCAACTGTTGCGGTAGGCGGTCTTGCCCGCACAACCGCTGAGCACCAGGACCAACACGGGTAACACTGTCCACAACTTCATTACCTGACTCCTAGAATGAAAAAACTCGGCTTAGCCGTCTGCTATGACGCCGATTCTGGACAAAAGTGCCCGGTTCTAGCGGGTACCACGCTGCTGCAGAAACTCCACCACAGCGGCCTGTTCGCCGACGAATTCGATGCGTCCGGCCTTGTTCTCGCGCTGAAACGCATACATGGGATCGTAGTACTCCACCAGCAGCGCTTCGATCCAGCCGCGATGGGTGTCCACCCCGGTGCCGGCCGCCTGCTCCAGCAGGGCCTGGTCCATGATCGCCGCCAGACGCTGGTAGCGTTCGCCGCCCAGGCGCTTGAGGATATTGCTCAGGCTCTGCTGCAAACGCTCAGCATAGGCCTTGAATCCCTCCTCCTCGCCCAGCAGGGCGATAAATTCGCCACTCAGGTCAACCACATAATCCTTGAGAATGCGCTCCGTGCGCCCTTGCAGGCTGTCTTCCAGCCAGACTAGGGGAAAGGCCTGCATGCCCTGATACAGCTCCAGCGGCAAGGAGCAGCGGCCGATGATCCGCCCCTCGTCTTCGAGCACGAACTGCTCGAAACCGCTGGCACGCTTTTTCAGGATGTCGACGGCCAGGGCGTTCTCGAAGTCGATCTGTGCCGGCTGGGCGGTGGCGCGCTTGCCGAAGCTGGAACCGCGGTGGTTGGCATGGCCTTCCAGATCCAGACTATTGGCCAACTGGGCGATCACCTCGGTCTTGCCGGTACCGGTCATGCCACCGACCAGAACGAAATCGCACTGCGCCACCGCCTGCTCGGTGGTGTCCAGAAGAAAGCTGCGCATCGCCTTGTAGCCGCCGATCACCCGCGGATAGTCGATGCCCGCCTCCTCCTTGAGCCATTGCTGGACGATCTGCGAACGCAGGCCGCCACGAAAGCAGTACAGGTAACCCTCGGGGTTGGCCCGGGCGAAATTCGCCCAGGCCTCGATGCGTGCAGCCTTGAGCGGGCCGGACACCAGTTGATGGCCCAGTTCGATGGCCGCTTGCTGGCCTTGCTGCTTGTAGCAGGTGCCGACCCGCTGCCGTTCGCTGTCATCCATCAGCGGCAGGTTGATCACCCCGGGGAACGCGCCCTTGGCGAACTCCACCGGCGCGCGGGCATCCATCATCGGCGTGTCATTGAGAAACAGGCTGCGGTAGTCGCTGCTGTTGTCGCGCATCAGAGCACCTCGACCGCGTATTGCTGTCGTTCGAGCAACTGACCGATAGGCTCGAGGGACAAGCCCAGCTCTGCGGCCACCGCGAGGAACTCGGCCTCGCCTTCCGGCGTGACCGCCACCAGCAGACCACCGCTGGTCTGTGGGTCGCACAACAGCTGTTTATGCCGCTCGCCGAGCGGCGCGATCTTCTCGCCGTAGCTGTCGAAATTGCGCTGGGTGCCGCCGGGCACACAGCCCTGCTCCAGGTAATAGTCAACCCCGGGCAGGCGCGGCACCTTGGCGAATTCGATGCGCGCGGTCAGGCCGCTGCCATCGGCCATCTCCACCAGGTGGCCGAGCAGGCCGAAGCCGGTGACGTCGGTCATGGTCATGACCCCCGCCAGCTTGCCGAAGCGTGAACCGGGCTTGTTCAGGGTGCACATCCAGTCCCGCGCCAGGCCGACATCCTCGGGGCGCAGCTTGGCCTGCTTCTCGGCGGTGGTGAGAATACCGATGCCCAGGGGTTTGCTCAGGTACAGCCGGCAGCCGGCGGTGGCGGTGTCGTTGCGTTTCATATGGCGCTTGTTCACCAGACCGGTGACGGCCAGGCCGAAGATCGGTTCCGGGGCATCGATGGAATGGCCACCGGCCAGGGCAATGCCGGCCTCGTCGCAGATTGAGCGGCCGCCTCGGATCACTTCGCGAGCCACTTCCGGAGCCAGCAGGTTGACCGGCCAGCCGAGGATGGCAATGGCCATCAGTGGATCGCCGCCCATGGCATAGATATCGCTGATCGCGTTGGTGGCGGCGATGCGGCCGAAATCGTAGGGATCGTCGACGATCGGCATAAAGAAATCGGTGGTCGACACCACCCCGCGCTCCTCGTCTATGCCATACACCGCGGCATCGTCGCGCGAGGCATTGCCCACCCAGAGTTTGGGGTCGAGGTTCTGCGCGCCACTGCCGGCCAGGATCACCTCCAGCACCTTGGGGGAAATCTTGCAGCCACAGCCAGCACCGTGGCTGTACTGGGTCAAACGGATGGGCTCGCTCACGGGATCGCTCCTAGGGTCTGTTGCCATTTCATTCACGGCCGCGCCGGAGCCTGTTTTTGCGCGAGGCAAGGCACGAGACACGAAGTCTGGTTGTTCCAAATGAGTGTCGAGAAACGCAGTATCGCGCTAAAACAGGCCCGGCCCTGCGGGTTGCGCGGGAAATGGCCCCCGCTGTTGTTGCAGGACTTGGCAAGGGAATAACCATTACCTGCGTCCTGCGCCTAACCGGGGGCCATTTCTCGCGGCAACGCGGCTCGCGATGAAACGGCAACAGACCCTATGCCTCGACAAGCGGCGGATTCTAGCAAATAGCGCCTTGGCGGCGGGCACTGCTGCGCGTATGTTCGAACGATTGAGGTATGGGGGAGTTTTTATGAGCAAGCGCATTGCGCTGGTATTGGGTTCCGGGGGCGCACGCGGTTATGCGCATATCGGTGTCATCGAAGAACTGGAGGCCCGCGGCTACGAAATCGCCTGTATCGCTGGCTGTTCCATGGGCGCGGTGGTGGGCGGCATCTATGCCGCCGGCAAGCTCAGCGAATACCGCGACTGGACCCAGAGCCTGGACTATCTGGATGTACTGCGCCTGCTCGATGTGAGCTTCCGCCTGGGGGCGATTCGCGGCGAGAAGGTGTTTGGCAAGATCCGCGAGATCATCGGCGAAATCAATATCGAAGACCTGTCGATCACCTTTACTGCGGTGGCCACCGACCTGACCAACCAGCAGGAAATCTGGTTCCAGGAAGGCTGCCTGCACCAGGCCATGCGCGCCTCGGCGGCGATTCCCAGCCTGTTTACCCCGGTCATTCAGGGCAAACGCATGCTGGTCGACGGCAGCCTGCTCAACCCGCTGCCGATCATCCCGGTGGTGTCCAGCCACTGCGACCTGATCATCGCGGTCAACCTCAACTCGACCAACCAGTTGCATTATGAGTTGCCGGTGATCGAACGCCCGCCTGCCTTGAAAAGCCGTATCGATGCCTTGATGAGTTCGCTGGGCTCGCGCCTGCCCAATTTCAAATGGAAGTCCGCCAGCGACGACGAACTGCTGCTACTGGAGGATCAGTCGCAGCTCCAGGCTGCCGAGGCCATAAACCCCTGGCAGCAGCATGCGCGCAACAGCGGCGACAAGGCCGCGCCAAAATCCGCCAGCGGCTCGCGGGTGGCCGACCTCAGTGGCCCGGCCTCCCTGCTGGAGCTGATCAACCAGAGCTTCGAGGTGATGCAGACCTCGCTGGCGCAGTACAAGATCGCCGGCTATCCGCCGGATATCCTGATCAACGTACCCAAACGTGCCTGCCGCTTCTTCGAGTTCTACAAGGCCCCCGAGCTGATCATGCTCGGCCGGCAGATCGCCAGCGACACCCTGGACAAGTACGAACGCGGCGATCAGTGAGGCTCACGCGGCGGCTCGACTGCCGCCGGTGCCTTGTCCGCCACCCAGTCGCTGAGCAGGCTGTAGGCCACGGCGAGCAGGGTCGGGCCAAGGAACAGGCCCATAAAACCGAAGGCCAGAATGCCGCCGAACACCCCGAGCAGCACCACGATCAATGGCAGATTGCCGCCGCGGCTGATCAGGTAGGGCTTGAGGATATTGTCCACCCCGCTGATCACGAAAAAGCCCCAGATCAACAGGAAGATCGCCATGCCGAGTTCGCCCTGGGAGAACAACCAGATCACCGCGGGGCCCCAGATCAGCGGAGGCACCATGATCAGGCTGAAACCGAAGGTGAGAATGCCGAGGATCAGCGCACCCGGCACACCGGCAATCGTAAAACCTATCCAGGCCAGCAACGCCTGCGCCGCCGCCGTCCCGATGACGCCGTTGACCACCCGTTGCACGGTGCCGGCCACCAGTTCCAGGTAGTGCTCGGCGCGATCATTGATCAGGCGCTCCAGCAGACTGTGGGCAAAAGCGGCCAAGCGCGGCCCGTCGCGGTAGAAAAAGAATACCAGCACCAGACTCAGGGCCAGCTCCAGCATGCCGCCGCCGATTTGCGCGCTGCGCGCCAGCAACCAGTTGCCAACCTGGCCGAGATAGGGTCGTACGGTGGCAAAAAAGGCCGCCCCTTGCTGATCGACGGTCTGCCAGAAGCTCGCCAAACTCTCGCCCAGCAGCGGCACCCCGACCAGCCAGGCCGGGGCCGGCGGCAGGCCTTCGACCTGGAAGTCCTTGAGCAAGGCGGTAAAGTCCTTGATGTGATCGGCCAGATTGAAACCCAGCATCACTAACGGCACGGCGACCACCACGGTCCAGGTCAAGGTCAGCAAGCCTGCGGCCAGGGCCTGCCGGCCACCGAGCAGACGGGTCAGGACGCGCATCACCGGCCAGCTGGCGAAGGACAGCACCGCGGCCCAGAACAGCGCCGACCAGAAAGGGGCCAGCACCCATAGGCTGGCACCCAGCAGGCCCAGCAGCAGAATCTGCACCAGCAGACGATCGTTATTGGCCACGGTGAAGGCTCCATACCCCAGAAATAACAAGAAAAGGCTCTGCGCCTGAGCGCAGAGCCTTTGCAGATATAACCCATCCAGCGGCTAGCGCAACACGCTGACCCGCAAACCACTCACGTCGGCATCCCCCAGCTCCAGGCGGGCGGCCCGCACTCGCTTGTCGATCAGCGCGGTACGCCAGGCCTCGGCGACGCTACCGGCCAGGCTGACCCGCAAGGTGCTGTCGAGGTTGAGGCTGCGGCTCAGCAGCTCCACCCAGGCCTCGCTCGGCTCGGTCTGTTTGGGCAGGCTCAGCTCACCGCTCTCGCGCAACTGCCGCAGCAGGGTGGCCGGGGTCGGCAGCACCTCGCCTAGCGGCGCATCGGCGCTCAGCAACTCGGCGTGCAGATAGGCGCGGCGATTGCCGCGGGTGATGCTATACAGCGCCAGCAGGCTGTCCTGCCGCGGCTCTGCCAGGCGCATCAGCACATAAGCCTGTTGATCATCCGACCCCGTCAGGGTGGCATTGTCGAACACCGAGTTGGCCCACAGGCTGCTGGAACCGCATTCGCGGCCCTCGCACCAGTAAAGCAATTCGGCCTGCTGTGCCTGCAAGGCCTCGCGGGCCGCGCGAAACACCTCATTGGCCGAATGGCTGCGCGGCAGCTCATAGGTCAGCGCGGTAAATTCGCCCCGGGCCGCCACCTCACGCTCGTAGCGCAACTTGCCGCTGATCCGCCGAATTGCCCCCTGCGGATAGATCCGCTCCTGCTCCGCGGCCTCTTTGAAGTCGACGATCTGGCTGCCGGGGAAGCGCTGAAGCACCTCCAGGTCACGGCTGCCGGCGACATCGGCGGCCCACAGCGGAGCACTCAGGGTCAGCAACGCCGCGACACTAAAACAACGCATGGGCCGCCTCATTGCATCAACATCGACTGGGCGGCCTTGACCACCTTGTCGCCATCGTCTTCTCGCCGCGGCACCAGCAGGCCGCGTTGTACCGCCGGCCGCTCGGCGAGTGCCACCATCCAGCGCTGCAGGTGTTCCAGGCCCTCGACCGAGACGCCGGACCAGTCATGGCCACGCACCCAGGGGTAGGTGGCGATATCGGCGATGCTGTAGTCACCGGCCAGGTACTCGGCTTCGCCCAGGCGGCTGTCGAGCACTTCGTAGAGGCGGCGAGTTTCGTGCTGATAACGGTCGATAGGGCCCTGCAGCTTTTCCGGGAAATAGCGGAAGAACACATTGGCCTGGCCCTGCATGGGGCCGACCCCGCCCATCTGGAACATCAGCCACTGGATCACCCGCGAGCGGCCCTTGGCATCGCTGGGGATCAACTGGCCGGTCTTCTCGGCGAGATAGAGCAGGATGGCACCGGACTCGAACACGGCGAAATCGTCGTTGTCGCGATCGACAATGGCCGGAATACGGCCATTGGGATTGATCTTGAGAAAGGCCGGACTTTTCTGCTCCTTCCTGTCGAAACTCAGCGCATGCACGCTATAGGGCAGATGCAGCTCTTCCAGCGCAATAGACGCCTTATGGCCGTTGGGAGTGGCGGCGGTATACAGGTCGATCATGCGAATCTCCATGGCTATCGACCACACCTTTCCCCAGTTGCCTTGGCTAAGTCAAGGCACGCCCAGGAAAGCTTTGAAACAGTCTGCGACCAGCTCGGCCCCGACCTCGTCGTCCAGATGCAGATGATGGCCGCCGGGCAGCGTCGCGACCTCCATCGGCAAGCCCTCGAGCAGCGCGGCGATACTCGGCTGGGCATGCAGCATGCCCTGCTCGGCCATGACCAGCTTGACCGGACACTGCAGGCCCTGGACGAAGGCCTGGGCATGGGCGCGGGTCAGGCGCAGCGGCGACGGCAGGGTCAGGCGGCTGTCGGTGCGCCAGGTGTAGCCACCGGGCACCGGCATCAGGCCGCGCTGGGCCAGCAGCTCGGCGGCCTCGCGGCTCACCGCGCCGACCCCACGCATACGCGCCTGCACCGCCCGGTCGAACTCGGCGTACACCGGTTTGCTCTTGCCGGCCAGCGCCAGTTGCGCGCGCAGCGCCTCGCCGAGCTTCTGCGGGGCCGTGTCGGCCTCCCCGGTGTAAGGCATCAGGCCGTCGATCAGGGCCAGACGCTCGACCCGTTCGGGCATGGCTCCAGCCAGCAGCACCGAGACGATCGCCCCCATGGAATGGCCGAGCAGGGAAAAGCGCTGCCAGCCGAACTGCTCGGCCACTTGCAGCACGTCATGGGCGTAATCCCAGATGGCGTAACTGCCACCTGGCGGACGGTGGTCGGAATGGCCATGGCCGGCGAAATCCAGGGCGACGATGCGCAGCCCCGGTAGTTTCGGGGCCAGGCGGGCAAAGCTGGCGGCGTTATCCAGCCAACCATGCAGGGCGATCACCGGCACCCCGTCCGCGGGGCCATAAAGATGGGCTGCCAGTTCGGTATGCGGCAGGCTTAGCCGCACCTCTTCAAAGTTCAGGCTCATGCACTGTGCTCGCTTGTATGCTGTCCGGACCAGCGCCGGAACAGCTGCTTGAGCAGTTCGGCGGTGTCCTGGGGGCGTTCCAGGGGAAACATATGGCCGCCCGGCAGGGTCAGGTATTCCCCCTTCGGCACCCGCCGCACCAGATGCGCATGGTGCGGCAACACCACCCGACTATGGCGGCCGCGGACCATGGCCAGCGGCACCGCCAACTGCTGCGGACGGCCTGGACTGGTGTGCGGCACGCTGCGGTAGATGCTGATCTCGGTGGCCGGATCGAAGCGCAGGCGCAGGCTATCGCCCACCGCTTGCAGGCCGTGTTGCACATAGGCCTCCAGGCATTCCGGATCGAAACGGCGGAACAGGCCTTTAGCGGCGAAATAACCGCGCGCCTCGGCCAGGTCGAGAAACTCCTCGCGCCGCCCCAGGGTGCGGCCGGCCGGGGTGATGCGGTCGATAAAGCCGAAGCGCTTGGCGGCGCGGATAATCATCTTGTCGGCCAGAGTCAGCACCGGTGAATCGAGCATCACCACCCCAAGGTAAAGCTCAGGGCGCAGCAAGGCGGCATGGTAATGCAGCACGCCACCCAGGGAATGGCCGACGCCCCAGACCGGCTGCGGGCTCAGTTCGAGGTGATGGACCAATTCATCGACCAGATTGCTCCAGTTGTCGTTCACCGGGAAACGCGGGTCATGACCATGCTGCGCCAGGTGCTGCACCTGGTAGTCAGGGGCCAGGGCGTTGAACAGCTTGCCGTAGGTGGCCGAAGGGAAGCCGTTGGCATGGGCGAAGAACACGGACTGGGTCATGGGGCTGGCTTATGTGAAAAAGTCTTGGGGATTGTCCGGCAGCTACTGCCGCACAGCAATGACAAAACGGCCAGTGAATGACGGCACTATAGCCAAAGCTGATGGGAGGCCCGCCAGTTGCGCTCGACACTGACGGGTTATTGGTTCGGCAGCACGAAGAACCGGTTCAAAGTCTCGCGAGCTAGAGCCATGCAAGGCAAAAACAGGCGAGGAAGCGGAGTGTACTTTTGTACATGAGCATTCCGAGCCTGTTTTTAACGCAGCAGGGCCGACGCGCAGCAGACTTTGGAAAGGTTCTAGCGCTGTGCCGGTCCCTTCTCGCCCAGCGGCACTATGGCCATGGTCAGGCGCGAGATGCAGCTGGGTTTGCCGTCCTCGCCGCTCAGGCGGATATCCCAGACATGGGTGCTGCGGCCCAGGTGTACCGCCCGCGCCACCGCCGTGACCCGGCCGCTGCGCAAACCGCGTAGGTGATTGGCGTTGACCTCCAGGCCGACGCAGTAGAACTTGCTGCTGTCGATGCACAGATAGCTGGCGGTGGAGCCCAGGGTTTCCGCCAGCACCACCGATGCGCCGCCATGCAGCAGGCCATAGGGCTGATGGGTGCGCGGATCGACCACCATGCTGGCGCTGATGGATTCGTTATCGAAGGACTCGAAACGGATATCCAGCTGTTCGCCAATGGTGTTTTTCAGGGTTTCGTTGAGCTGCTTGAGATCGGGGGTTTGCTGCCACAGGGCCATGGTTGTCCAGCTCCTTGGTGGGGATAGGGCCGGCCGAGCCGGCCGGCAGGTTGAATCAGTCGTGCCAGAGCACCGCCTCGCTGCGCTCGGTCCATTCGGCGAAACGCTCGCCATAGGTACCCTCGACCACGGCGCGCTTGATCTTCAGGGTCGGCGTGAGAAAGCCGTTGTCCACCGCCCACACCTCCTTGACCAGGACCAGACGCTGCAGACGCTCATGCTTGTCCAGGCGCTGGTTGACCTCGGCAAGCAGGGTCTTCAGGCTGTTTTCCAGCTCGCCACGGGCCTCGCCGCGGGCCACCTCGGAGAGCACGCAGAGCGCCATGGGCTGAGGCATGCCATCGCCCACCACACAGACCTGTTCGATCCGCGAATGCTCGGCCAGACGGTTCTCGATGGGGGCTGGAGCGACATACTTGCCCTTGCTGGTCTTGAAGATTTCCTTGATCCGTCCGGTCAGGCGCAGATTGCCTTCGGCGTCCTGCTCACCCTTGTCGCCGGTGCGCAGAAACCCATCGCTGGTGATGGTGTCCGCGGTTTTCTCCGGATCCTTGTAATAGCCCTGCATGGTCGCACCGCTGCGCACCTGCACTTCGCCATCTTCGGCGATACGCACCTCCACCCCGGGGCTGTTCTGACCGATCCAGCCCTGCTTGAACTTGCCCGGCCGGCACACATGGGAATAACCGCAGTTCTCGGTCATGCCGTACACCTCCAGCACATCCAGGCCCAGGCGCTTGTACCAGTTGAGCAGCGCCTCGGGCACCGGTGCCGCGCCGGACAGGGCATAACGCACGGCATCCAGGCCCAGGCCGACCAGCACCTTTTTACCGACGATGCGGCCGATGATCGGCAGCTTGAGCAGGAAATCCAGCTTCTCGGCCGGCATCTTGCTGTAGACGCCCATCTGGAACTTGGTCCAGATCCGCGGCACGCCGAAGATCACCGTTGGCCGGGCACGCTTGAGGTCTTCGAGGAAGGTCTCCAGGCTTTCGGCGAAGAAGATCGTCTGCCCCGAATAGATCGACGCCAGCTCGACAAACATGCGCTCGGCCACATGGCACAGCGGCAGATAGGACAACACCCGGTCATTCTCGCCGACGCCGAACAGTTCGGTGGCATGGCTGGCGGCGAAACCGAAGTTGCTGAAGTGATGCATCACGCCCTTGGGCGTGCCGGTGGTGCCTGAGGTGTAGATGATGGTGGCCAGCTGCTCGGCGGCGGGCCTGGGGTCGTCCTGAATCGGCGTGCAGGCCTGCAGGTCATCCCAGGTAAAGCTGAACTCGCCCTCGGGACGCAGGGGCAGACCGATGGTGGGCACATCCTGCGGCACCCCGGGGGCCATGGCCAACCAGTCGTCCAGCTTGCCGACGAACACCAGCGCTGCCTCGGAGTGGCGCAGCACCTGATTGACGGAGTCGGCGGTAAGGTTCGGGTAGAGCGGCACCGAGACATGCCCGGCCATCCAGATCGCCAGGTCACTGATGATCCAGTGCGCGCAGTTCTTGGAGATGATCGCGACGCGGCTGCCCTGAGGCAGTTCCCGGCTGCGCAGCCAGTTGGCGGCACGTCGGGCCTGCTCGCCGACCTCGGCCCAGCTCAGTTCCTGCAGCTGACCACCCGGCAGCGGCTGAACCATATAGCGTTTATGCGGATGTCGCGCCTCGCGCTGGTAAAACATCTCCAGCGGCAAACGTATTGTTTCAGCCACAGGGTGCCCTCCTTTATTGTTTTTGTGGAGCCGACCAAGCAATTGCTTGGTCGGACTATTCCACGCACAAAGGCGAGCCGCAAGAGGAGAAATGTTTCGGTGTGTAGTGGCGCTTGAGAATGAAAGCGGCGGTGCGGCGGCCTGGAAAACGGCGTAAGCGCAAAGGCCTGCTAGCCGTGCTGCGGATGCAGCAAAGCCAGCAGGTCCATCAGTCCGGCGGCCAGCTCCTCGCCTTCCAGTTCGGCCAGACTGGCGGTCTGCATAGGCAAGGGTTGCTGGCGATGACCGTGGATCAACAGCCCGCCCAGCGCCCCCACCAGGGGCTGATGGGTGACCAGCAGCAGCTCGTCGACCGGGTAGCCATCGAGCTGCAGCAGGACCTGGCGCAGATCGCTTTCCGGCACAAGCCAGGGCACGGTCTGCAGCTGCCCGCTAAAACCCAGGGTCTCGACGACCAGGGCCGCGGTCTGCTGCGCACGCACATAGGGGCTGACCAGGATGGTCCGCAGCGGCCGCCCTTGCAGCTGCACGGCGGCCTGGCGCACCTGCTGGCAGCCGCGCTCGGTCAGGCGGCGTTCGGCATCGCTGCGCGCCGTCGGTTCGGCCTCACCATGACGCAGCAACCAGAGCCTCACCAGCCTGCCCTCACAGCTTGGGCTCTTCGTCGCGCACCGGGTGCGCGGCCGCTGGAACGCTGTGCGGAGCTTCGCCCTGGGGCGCTTGTGGCGTTGGCCAATCGGCGAACGGCCAGGGTTTCTCGTCGCTGTTGAAGGTGCCGAAGCGACCGATCTGCGCCAGGTACTGGCTCAGGCTGTCGCCAAAACCGAGCAGGCCGGCATTCGGTGCGCCGTAGAACAACCGGTAGCCCAGTTGCAGCAGCACCACGGCCCCCAGCAGCAGCTCCGCCAGTTGCCAGACGATGGTGAACAGCACCATCCAGAGAATGCGCAGCAGGATGGATTCACGCTGCAGCTCTTGGTTGTCATCACTCATGGCTATCTCCTTGAATGCGTCGGACAGGCAAATCGTTAAAAGCCAGTGGCAGGAATAAAGTCGACATCGGTTTTCGGGTCGCCACTCATCAGTGCGCCAATCACCTGATCCAGGGTGCGACCCTCGAACAGAATGGCATGCAAACCGGCAACCAGCGGCATATAGACCTCCAGTTCCTCGGCCTTGGCCTTGAGCACGCGCAGGGTGTTGACCCCTTCCGCCACTTCGCCCAGACGCTCCACCGCCTCGTCCAGGCCGAGCCCTTCGCCCAGGGCGAAACCGACCTGATAGTTACGACTTTTCGCTGACGAACAGGTGACGATCAGGTCGCCGACCCCGGCCAGGCCGAGAAAGGTCATGGGATTGGCCCCCAGCTTGACCGCGAAGCGGGTCATTTCCGCCAGGGCGCGGGTAATCAGCATGCTCTTGGTGTTCTCGCCCATGCCCATTGCCGCGGCCATGCCGGCAATAATCGCGTAGACATTCTTCAGGGCTCCCCCCAGTTCGACGCCGAAGCGGTCGCCGCTGGCGTAGACGCGGAAGGTACCGCCATGCAGCGCGGCCTGGACCTGCTGGCAGAGGTCTTCGTCCTCGCTGGCGACTACCGAGGCGGTCAACGCATGCTCGGCCACTTCCCGCGCCAGATTGGGGCCGGAGAGCACGCCGATGCGCGCCTGCGGGGCGATATCCTCGAGGATCTGACTCATCAGCAGAAAACTCTGCGCCTCGATGCCCTTGGTGGTGCTGATCAGCAGCTTGCCACTCAAGAGTTCGGCCACCGGCTGCAGGGCCTGGCGCAGGGCGCTGGAGGGCAGCGCCACGAAAATCAACTGACAGGCCTGCAGGGTGGCAGGCAGATCGGTTACCGGCTGCACCCTCGGGTGGACCTTGATGCCCTTGAGGTAACGAGGATTTTCACCGGTCAGGCGAATCGCCTCGGCCTGCTGTGGATCGCGCATCCAGTGCAGTACAGGCTGGCCATTTTCGCCCAGCAGGTTTGCAAGCGCAGTGCCGAAGCTACCGCCGCCGAGTACGGCGATGGGGTGCTGATCAGTCATAAGGCATCCGTGTTAGGCCATTCAAAGTGGCGAATAGCGCGCATTATACGGCGCTGAGAAGCAGCGACCAGTGTTTCGCAGCCGCGCAGACGCTGGCAAAGCCCTCGGCCTCGGTTACCATACTGCATTTAAACGCCGACAAGGTTGTTGCGTGATCTACAGTACCCAAGCGCCTCGTCATGGGCGCAGGCCAGGCTTACCGGCCCTGGCCGGCCCCGCAGGCCCATGGAACCATGGCCTTAGTTCGCACGGTCCGAGGTTACACGGAGGTACCCCATGAAGCTGCGCCGTGGCTGGGATATTCATACCCGCACACAATTGATCAGCGTCGGCCCTGCCCTGCTGCTGACCCTGCTGCTGACCGGTTTTTTCACCTTTGCCCGTTTGCAGGATTTGCGCCATGAGCTCAACCACAACGGCCAGCTGATCGCCAGCCAACTGGCCCCGGCGAGCAAGTACGGGGTGATTTCCGGCAACCTGCAGGTGCTCGAATCGCTGCTGCAAGCCACCCTGAAAACCCCGCACGTGCGTTTTCTCGAAGTGCGCGATCACGCCGGCAATATCCTGGTATATGTCGAGCAGACACCGGGCAGCGGCCAGACCAGCGCCCAGGTGGCGATTTTCCAGGCCCCGATTCGCCTGCAGCGCGCCGAACTCAATAGCGCCGCGTTCTATGAACGGCGCAACGACCTGGATGCGCCCAGCACCGACCACCTCGGTCATGTGGTGGTCGGCATGTCCAATGACGCCTTCAATACCCGCCAGCAGGAAATCCTGCTCAAGGCCACCTTGCTGGCATTCTTCGCCCTGATCCTCACCTTTCTCCTCGCCCGTCGCCTGGCCCGCCACCTGTCGCAGCCGCTGAGCGCCATGGGCGAAGCCGTCAGCGCCATTCAGGCCGGTAATTACCAGACCACCCTGCCGGAAGTGGGCGACGGTGAGCTGAGCGCCCTGGCCCGCCATATCAATAACCTGGCCAACGGTCTGGCCCGCGCCAGCACCGAGCAGCAGCGGGCCATGGCCCTGCTGATTCAGGCCCGCGAACAGTCCGAGCTGGCCAACCGTGCCAAGTCGGACTTTCTGGCCATGATGAGCCATGAACTGCGTACCCCGATGAATGGGGTGCTGGGCATGCTGCAGCTGCTGGAAACCACCGAGCTGAGCAAAGAACAGGAGGAGTACGCGGCCCTGGCCACCGAGTCCACCGAGCACCTGCTGAAAGTCATCAACGATATTCTCGATTTCTCCCGTATCGAACGCGGCGCGCTGGAGCTGGAGCGCATCCCGTTCAACCTGCCGGAACTGCTGCAGAGCTCGATCCAGGTGTTCCAGCACAGCGCCCAGCAACGCGGCCTGCAGCTGCACC
Source organism: Pseudomonas sp. (assembly GCA_041621875.1). Lineage (GTDB taxonomy): Bacteria > Pseudomonadota > Gammaproteobacteria > Pseudomonadales > Pseudomonadaceae > Aquipseudomonas. The sequence goes on from JBFJZW010000048.1 coordinate 18,729, forward strand.
TGGAAACCCAGAGCGGCCTGGAACAGCTGGAGGTGCAAGGCGACCCGACGCGGATCCGGCAGATCCTGGTCAACCTGATCGGCAACGCGCTGAAGTTCACCGAAGCCGGCAGCATCCGCGTGGAAACCCACTGGCAGGCCCTGGACAACCAGGTGCTGTGGTTCAGCTGCGCGGTGCATGACAGCGGCATCGGCATTTCCCCGCAGCGCCTGGAGCAGATGTTCGACGCCTTCCAGCAGGCCGACACATCTATTTCAAGACGTTACGGCGGTACCGGGCTCGGCCTGCCCATCGCCCGCACCCTGGCCGAACGCATGGGCGGCACCCTGCGGGCCAATAGCCAGGAGGGCCAGGGTTCAGTATTCACCCTGGAAGTGCCGCTGCCCTTCTCCCAGCAACCGCGCCAGGCGCTGTTGGAGCAACCCTGGGATGGCGGCCAGGGCCTGGGCCAAGAGGTCCTGCTGGTCGAAGACAACCCGGTCAACCAGACGGTGATCGAGGCCATGCTGCGCAGCCTCGGTTACCAGGTCCAGCTGGTCGCCGACGGAGCCCAGGCCGTACACCGCGCCAGCCAGCAGGACTTTGCCGGCATCTTGATGGATTGCCGCCTGCCGATCATGGATGGCTACGAAGCCACCCGGCAGATCCGCCGACTGCCGGGCTGCGCCGAGGTACCGATTATCGCCCTGACCGCCAACGCCCTGCAGGGTGACCGCGAAACCTGCCTGGAAGCCGGAATGAACGACTACCTGGCCAAGCCCTTTAAACGCGTCGACCTGCAGCGGGTGCTGCAGCGCTGGCTGGGCACTCATCAGGCCGCCCCACCACGACCTTTGGCGGGTGGCCTGGCGCAGTGAAATGCGCCAGGCTTGATCTACGCCGGGATTTTGCGCAAGGTCTGTGTGGCACGATGTAGCATTCAGAGTACAACTGTACTTATCGCGCTGTGACTTTCACCACAACGCAACAGTCTATGACTAGGCTGCTGGAAGGCGCACAGACTGCGCCGCCAGCCAGGACGATTCGCCCAGCCCTGGCGCATGGGACATATTGAGGAGCTCGCATGACCAAACAAAACGCCTTCACCCGGGAAGACCTGTTGCGCTGCAGCCGCGGCGAACTGTTCGGCCCAGGTAATGCGCAACTGCCCGCGCCGAACATGCTGATGATCGACCGCATCACCCATATCAGCGACACCGGCGGCAAGTACGGCAAGGGCGAAATTGTCGCCGAGCTCGATATCACCCCGGACCTGTGGTTTTTCGCCTGCCATTTCGAAGGCGACCCGGTCATGCCCGGCTGCCTGGGCCTCGATGCCATGTGGCAGCTGGTGGGTTTTCACCTCGGCTGGCAGGGCAACCCCGGTCGCGGCCGCGCCCTGGGTTCCGGCGAAGTGAAGTTCTTTGGTCAGGTTCTGCCGACCGCCAAGAAAGTTACCTATAACATTCATATCAAACGCACCATCGCCCGCTCGCTGGTCCTGGCCATCGCCGAC
>JBFJZW010000049.1:0-20198 GCA_041621875.1 Pseudomonas sp.
GGGGCGGTCCTCTTCTTATCAAGCCGGCGAATTCCGGTAGTGCTAGTTATGCACCCAGAAAGCCCGCGACAGAATGGTACTTTGGGAGGAGACCGAGTTGCTTTTGGTAGAACAGGCCAGGATCCAGCTGGCAAGCGCCGCAGGCTCGAGGCCCCATGCCATAGCGGGCATGGCTGATGCTGACCAAGCAAGCTCGGCATTCGGGACAGCACCCACACAAAAAAGGTTCTTCGCAGAATTTAGGGGAAGTGCCGATTGACACCGGACTGGCAAGTTTGTGTGCGTATCGGCGGAGGGCTTGGCATTGCCCATTAACGCGTGTGCTGAACGTTTGGATTGCGCCCCTCACGGGCGCCACACCTTGAGTCGCTACGCTCACCCTTCGGGCCAGCCTGCGGTTGTTACTCCGCTTCGCTCCGTTTCTTTGCTTGCCCAAGAAAGGTGTGCCAAAGAAGGGCACCCGGCATCCGGGTTTCGCTTCGCTCAACTTCCCTCGCTCCGGTGCCGCTCCGGGGGCCGGCTTACAAGGGCCATCCCTGGCCCATTAAGCGGGGCTGCCGTCAGTATCTCCCCGCATCCATACGGCTCGTCACCCTGCGCAACACCTACGCTCAGCCTCCTGACGGGACAGGGTCGCAAGCTTGCGAGATTTCCACTGAATCGAGTTCGAAGGCGTCTGGTTTTTTGCTTTTGCTCTTGAACCACGATCGTACAGACGACGCCCAAGCCCCCTTCAGGAGGCCGAGTGGGATCGCCGCGTAAGGGGTTGAGCGACATGGATGTCGCGAGAGCCACGATGGGCCATGGATGGCCCTTCGTGGCGTGCCCCTGGAGCGGTGATGGAAGGAGGGAACCCCGGCGCAGCCGGGGCCGGATGGTGGGGTGCCCTTCTCTTTGGTTACTTTCTCTTGGGCAAGCAAGAGAAAGTGACTCGCCCGTGAGGGGCGAAACCAGAACCCTAGTTCGACACGTTAATGAGCCTGATTCAGAAACAGAGAGCGCTGCAATCAGAAAACACAAATTTGCCAGTCCGGTGTCAATCGGCGCTTCCCCGAAATTCCGCGAAGAACCTTTTTTTTGACCCTGGAAGTCGCTCAGCTTTTGCTGATCAGGTTGCCGGCATGCAGGCCGCATTCCTTCTGGGTGGCTTCCTCCCACCACCAGCGTCCCTCGCGCTCATGCTGGTTGGGCAGTACCGGACGGGTGCAGGGCTCGCAACCGATGCTGATAAAGCCACGCTCATGCAGGCTGTTGTAGGGGATTTCCAGCATGCGGATATAGGCCCAGACCTCTTCGCTGCTCATCTGCGCCAGGGGGTTGAACTTGTACAGGGTGTTTTCCGGGGTGGAGAAGGCGGTGTCGAGCTCCACCACGGCTACCTGGCTGCGCGTGCCAGGGCTCTGGTCGCGGCGCTGGCCAGTGGCCCAGGCCTTGACCGTGGCCAGCTTGCGGCGCAGCGGTGCGGTCTTGCGGATGCCGCAGCACTCGCCGTGGCCATCCTTGTAGAAGCTGAACAGGCCCTTCTCCTTGACCATCGCCTGCAGTGCCTCTGCATCGGGGCTGAGCACTTCGATGGCAATACCGTAATGCTCGCGCACCTGGTCGATAAAGCGGTAGGTCTCGGGGTGCAGGCGGCCGGTGTCCAGGCTGAACACCTTGACGTTCTTGTTGAGTTTCCAGGCCATATCCACCAAAACCACGTCTTCGGCACCGCTGAAGGAAATCCACAGTTCGTCGCCAAAATGTTCGAAGGCGAGTTTGAGAATGTCCTGGGGCGACTTGTTGGCGTAAGTCGTCGCCAGTTCGGCTGCATCGAAGGGGTGGCTCATCGGCTGAATTCCTGATTATGGTGACGTCGGGCGTCTTGTAGGGGCGATGGTAGCAAACGCGGGTTATACATCTAAATAACGAAGTGCCTTGGTTAGGCTATGTTTTGGGTATAAGCGCCGCGTTGCACAGCCTCCGGCGAGCGGCTAGAGTGCCGCCTTCTTTATAAGTCCAAGCTAGGAGTGTCCTGTGGAAATCGCTTGTCTCGACCTGGAAGGCGTGTTGGTCCCGGAAATCTGGATCGCCTTCGCGGAAAAAACTGGCATCGAATCGCTGAAGGCGACCACCCGGGATATTCCGGACTACGACGTGCTGATGCAGCAACGTCTGCGCATTCTCGATGAGCACGGCTTGAAGCTGGCGGATATTCAGGAAGTGATCGCCACTCTTAAACCGCTGGAGGGCGCGGTGGAATTCGTCGACTGGCTGCGCGAGCGCTTCCAGGTGGTGATTCTCTCCGACACCTTCTATGAGTTTTCCCAGCCCCTGATGCGTCAGCTGGGCTTTCCGACCCTGCTGTGCCACAAGCTGATCACCGACGAGACTGACCGAGTGGTGAGCTACCAGCTGCGCCAGAAAGATCCCAAGCGTCAGTCGGTCATCGCCCTCAAGAGCCTTTACTACCGAGTGATTGTCGCCGGCGACTCGTACAACGACACCACCATGCTCAGCGAGGCCCATGCCGGCATCCTGTTCCATGCCCCGGACAACGTGATCCGCGAGTTTCCGCAGTTCCCGGCGGTGCATAGCTACGAAGACCTCAAGCAGGAGTTCCTCAAGGCTTCCAATCGCGACCTGAGTCTGTAAGCGCTGTTCCACCTCGAAAGGCCCGCATTGTCATGATGCGGGCCTTTTTCGTTAAACGCAGAACTGCTCCAGGGTCTGCAGCAGGACCTTCACCTTGGTGATGGACTCCTGATATTCGGCTTGCCAGTCGGAGTCGGCGACTATGCCGCCGCCGCCCCAGCAACTGATCTGGCCGTCCTTGGCCAGCAGGCTGCGGATGGCGATCGAGCTGTCCATTTCCCCGCGCACGTCCAGGTACAGCAGCGAACCGCAATAAAGGGCGCGGCGGGTCGGCTCGAGCTCATCGATGATCTGCATGGCGCGAATTTTCGGCGCGCCGGTGATCGAGCCGCCGGGAAAGCTGCCGGCGATCAGGTCCAGGGCGTCCTTGCCCGCAGCCAGTTCGCCGGTCACCGCGCTGACCAGGTGATGGACGTTGGGGTAGCTTTCCAGGGCGAAGAGTTCCGGCACCCTGACCGAGCCGGTGCGGCAGCTGCGGCCCAGATCGTTGCGCAGCAGGTCGACGATCATCAGGTTTTCCGCGCGGTCCTTGAGGCTGTCGAGCAGGGCGGCGGCCTGGGCGCTATCCAGGTTCGGGTCGCTATCGCGGGGGCGGGTGCCCTTGATTGGCCGGGTTTCCACCTGCCCCTGGCTGATGCGCATAAAGCGTTCCGGGGACAGGCTGATGATTGCGCCCTGCCCGGGCAGGCCCAGATAGCCGGAGAAGGGCGTCGGGCAGGCGGCCCGCAGGGCCTGATAGGCCGTCCAGGGCGAGCCCTGGTAGCGCGCGCGAAAGCGCTGGGCAAAATTCACCTGATAGCAGTCGCCGGCCTGGATATAGGCCTGGATGCGGTCGAACGCCTGACGATAGGCGTGCGGGTCGATATCGGCCTGAAATGCACCGAGCAACTGGAAGGGCTCCTCGGCCGAATCAACCTCTACACTGAACAAGTCGAACAAGCGCTCGCGCTCGGCGCTCGCCAGGCCTGGATGGAAAACCAGCTGGGTGTGCTGGCGCTGGTGATCGCTGATCAGGGCCCAGGCGTACAGGCCGAAGCGTGCGTCGTCGAGGTGCAGGTCGTCGATGGCCTGTGCCGGCATCTGTTCCAGTCGCCGGCCGAAGTCGTAGCCGAGGTAGCCGATCAGGCCACCGACGAAAGGTAATGGATTGTCCGCGGGGGCTTCGGCCGGCCCGAGGCTGGAAAGGCTACTGCGTAAGCGCTGCAGGAAGTCGTTGGCCGCTTCGTCATGCAGCGGTGCCAGTTCTGCCAATGGCCAGGCGCTGATAAGGTCATAGCGTCCACGCTGCGCGGTCGGACGTCCGGCATCCAGTAGCACCGCGCCTGGGGCGTGGGCGACGATGCTGAAATAACCGGCGGGGTCTGCCCGATAGGGCAGGTTCTGTACAAGACAAGTAGGCATGCGAGGCTTTCATACGAACGCGGACGCCGATTGTAGAACGTCGCCAACATTCATCCTAGAGCTTGTGCATGGGTTTACTCGGGATGCCTCGGCTCATTAGTATGCAGAGGCTCCCGGATACTCGATAGGCTGTTCAAAACAATAATTAATACGGGATAAAGGCCATGGATGAAGTCATAGATCCAGCCGCTGGTAGTCTTCTGCGCTCCAAACTGATACCGCCGCAGGCGTCAGGCGAATACCTGATCAGGCCGCAGCTTGAGGCGGCGCTGTCTGCCAACACCCACGCCCGCGTGCTGCTGCTGGCCGCTCCAGCAGGCTTTGGCAAGACCGCGGCCCTGGCGGCCCTGGCCAGGGCGCGGAGCGAGACGGGAAGTGCCGTGGCCTGGCTGTCGCTGGGCCCGGGCGATGATGAACCCTGGCGTTTTCTGCAGCAGCTGGTGGAGGCCCTAGCACCTCTGGTACCAGGCCTTGGCTGCGAGGCCCAGGCCTACCTGCAGAACACCATGCGTGTGCCCGTTTCGGCCGTGATGGAAAGCCTGCTGGCGGACCTGGCGCAGCTGGAAGACCCGCTGCTGCTGGTTCTCGACGACTTGCATCTGATTCAGGATGGCGAGTTGCTGGCGGCGCTCAATCGACTGATCAAGTTCGCCCCGGCGGCCTTCACCCTGGCCATCGGCAGCCGTTCGCAACCGGCCCTCAATCTGGCCACCCTGCGCGCCAAGGGCCTGCTGGTGGAGATCGGCGAGCAGGAGTTGCGCCTGAGCAAGGCGGAAACCCGCGCCTACCTCGAGCGCAGTGGCCTGCACCTGGACGCGGTGGCCTTCAATGCCCTGTACAACCAGACCGAGGGCTGGATGGTGGGGGTCCACCTGGCCAGCCTGTGGTTGCGCCACCAGCCCCAGGACAGCGTGCAGATCGCCGAGATGGGCACCGACCAGGCAGCGGTGGGGGCCTATCTGCTGCGCAGCGTGTTCGAGCACTTGCCGGCGGACAAACAGGAGCGGTTGTTGGCCATCGGGGTGGCGCAGCAGCTGAGCGGTGATCTGGCCAATGCCCTGACCGGGCGTCAGGATGGTCAGCAGCTGCTCGAAGAGCTGGAGGCCATGCAGCTGTTTCTACTGCCCCTGGATCGCGAGCGGCAGTGGTATCGCTTCCATAACCTGTTTGCCGAATTTCTCCGGGCGCGCCTCAAGGAACGCGACCCCGAGCGTTTCAAGCAGCTGCATTTCAATGCCAGCCTGTGGTTTACCAACCACCATATGCAGAACCTGGCGATCGAACATGCCTGCCTGGCCGAGGACCCGGAAATGCTCGCGGCGCTGGTCGATGGCTGCGGCCTGGAGCTGATCAATCGCGGCCAGCTCAACCTGATCTACAAGTGGCGTCAGCATGTTCCCGATGAGATCGCCGGGCGCTTTTCCGTACTGGTGCTGGCCGATGTCTGGACCCGCGCTGCGGAACTGGGTCTGAGCGAAGCCAACCGCATGCTCGACGAGCTGTTGCAGCGCTGGGGCGAAGCCAAGGCCAGCGGCCCGTTGAGCGACAAGTTGCTGGCCACGCTGACGATCAAGGCGGTGATCGCCTTGCAGAAAGACGACCTGCAGACCTGCATCACACTCGCGCGGCGGGTGGAAGTGCAGCTGGGGCAGCACGCGGCCTTTCTCGAGGTGGCGATGCTGATCATCGGGGCCCTGGCCAATGTGATGATCGGCCAGCCGGAACCGGCCAGGCGTCTGCTGGCAATGGCCCAGCAGCGCAATCACTTTCTCGAAGGCCGTTACCTGGATATGCAACTGGCCAATATCGAGGTCCTGCTGTGTCTGGAACAGGGGCAGATCCGCCAGGCGGAACTGCTCTTCGCCCAGTTGCGCGCGCGGGTCATCCCCTGGTTCGCGGAGAAGTCCAGGGCGCTGGCGCTGCCGACCATTACCGAAGCCCTGATCGCCTATAACCAGGGCCGTCTCGATGGCATCGAGGAGCGGCTGCGCTGGGCCCTGGCTACAGTCGATGTGATCAACCCCATCGACCTGTATGCCCAGGGCATGCTCTGCATGGCCCATGTGCAGCGGCTGCAGGGCAGTCCGAAAGAGGCCTATGCCAGCCTGGTGCTGATGCAGAACCTGTCGGCGCGCAACCAGTCCTGGCGTTTCTATGCCCAGGCCGTGGCCGACGAGGTGGCACAGATCCTCCAGGAGCCGGCGGCCGACCGACTCAAGCGTGCCGAACAGCGACTGAAGAGTGTCGACTGGAGCAAACTGGCCGAGCACTACCAGCATATGCGCTTCAATCCGGTGCTCTGGGTGCGCGGCTTGACTCGTATTCGTCTGCAGCAGGCCCGCGGCCATTACAGCGAAGCCCTGCATGAAATCACCCAGCTGCGCAGCCTGCTGCTGGATGACTGGCATGGTCTGCAGCGCCTGCGCCTGGATCTGTTGGCGGCCCTCAGCTACCAGCGCCTGGGCTATCAGGAGCGGGCCCAGAGCCTGCTGGTGCAATGCCTGATCGGTGCCGAGCGCGAAGGGGTGCGCAGCCTGTTTATCGAAGAGGGGGAGGCCATTCGCCTGTTGCTCCAGCAACTCGAGGCGGCTGAACGGCAACCGGCCCTGCAGGGTTTTATCCGCGGCCTTCTGGCCAGTTGGCCGGGGCAGGGCGGGCGTCAGTCGCTGGAGGTGCTGGAGGAAGGGCTGACCGAGCGTGAGCGTGAAGTCATCTGCCTGGCGGCCCAGGGCCTGTCCAACGACGAGATCGGCCAGCAGCTCTCCCTGGCCCTGGGAACGGTCAAATGGCACCTGCACAATATTTACGAAAAGCTCAAGGTGCGTAATCGCACGCAAGCCATCCGACGTGCCCGCGAACTGAGTCTCTTATGAACAGTCAACCTCCGCCAAGTCCGCGTGCGCTGCCCGTACTGCGCACCAAACTGTTTCCCGCCGAATCCGCAGGGCGACCGTTGCTCGCCCGTACGGCCGTGCTTGAGCGCTTGTTCAGTGCCCGCGGGCAGCGTCTTATTCTGCTCAGCGCGCCGGCCGGTTTCGGCAAGAGCACCGTGCTCAGCCAGTTCCGCCTGCGTTTGCTGGAGGCCGGGGCGCATGTCGCCTGGCTGTCCTGTGACGAGTCGGACAGCGAACCGCAGCGCCTGCTGCATTACCTGATCGCGGCTATCGATGCGCAATTGCCCGGCTTCGGTAAACACACCGCGCGCCTGCTGCGCGATGACCTCAGCCTGCCCAACGAGGCCTTGCTCGATTCCTTTATCGCCGACCTGAAGCGGGTGCAGGGCGAGCTGTATCTACTCTTTGACGACTTTCACCGCATTCGCCATGTCGAACTAGGGCCGTTGATCAACTACTTCGTCAAGCGCCTGCCGAGCAATGTGCACCTGATCGGCAGTACCCGTTACCAGTCGCGTTTTATCGACAAGCCGCCCGTTGACGCTTCCCGGATGCTCTGGCTGCGGGTCGAAGACCTGCGCCTGACGCGGGCGGAGACCGAAGCCTATTTTCATGAACTCAAGCAGCTGCCGTTGAGCAGCCAGGAACTGGATCTGCTGCACAGCCGCACCGAGGGCTGGATCACCGCTCTGCACCTGGTGGCGCTGGCCTTGGCGCGCAACCCGCAGCGGCCCGAACTGCTTGCCGGGCTGTCGGGCACCGAACGCGATATCGCCGATTACCTGGCTGAGGACGTACTCGACCATCTGCCCGATGAGCAGCGGCACTTTCTCGAGCAGACCTCGGTACTCGAAGAGTTCAATGCAGAGCTGTGCAATGCCTTGACTGGCCGGGCCGATGGCGCGCAAATGCTGCAACGCCTGCAGAAGGAGCAGCTGTTTATCATCCCCCTGGACGAGCAGGGCGAATGGTTCCGTTACCACCACCTGTTCGCCGAGTTCCTCCAGGGGCGTCTGAGCAAGGGCGGTGACCCGACCCACCTGCTGCATGCCGCGGCTCGCTGGTGCGAGAGTCACGAGCTGACCCATAAATCCGTCAAGTATTCCCTGCGCGCCCGCGACTATGCCTTTGCCGCCGAGCTGCTCGAGCGCCAGGGGGCCAACCTGATTGCCGGCAATCAGGTCTACGGCATCCTGGCGATCCTCAAGGATGTGCCGGCCGAGGTGATTCGCGAACATCCGGTGTTCCAGATCTTCTATGCCTGGCAGCTGGCTTTCGAGCAGAAGTATGCCGAAGCCGAAGCCCTGATCGAGGAGGTCAGCACTCGACTGACGCAGGGGCGCAGCAAGCCCATGCACTTCGGCTTGCTGGTGTTGCTCGCGGTGGCCCAGGTGCTCAAGGCCCTTGTGTTGCTGTATCAGGACAAGCTGGAAGGTTGTCTGAAGGTTGCCCGCCACTGGCTGGCTCTGGTGCCGGATAACCAACCGGTGTTTCGTACCAGCCTGTCCTGCATCCAGGCCGCGGCTTACGCCTTGCTCGGCGAGTATGGCGAGGCAGCCAAGTCGATTGCGGTAGCCCGCGACAACCTGCGGCAAGCGGAAAGCGAGTACCTGCACGCTGTGGTCAGCCTGATCGAGGCGCTGATCTGCAAGGAAATGGGCCAGCCTGAACGAGGCCGGGTGCTGGCCGAAAGCGCCCGGGCCCGGGTCGAGCAGGTCTTCGGCCGCTACAGTCGGGTCGGCGGGCCGCTGGCGCTGGCTTATGCCGATCTGCTCTACGAGCAGGATCGGCATGCGGCGATTCTCGCCGAACTGCCCCTGGCCACCACCTGGCGCGATGTGGCGACCCCCATCGAGCTGATTAGCCGCGGCAAGCTGGTCATGGCCCGGGCGCGGTTTTTTGCCGGGGAGAGCGAGTCGGCGCTGTTGGAGCTCGATGAGTGGCTGGAAACCCTGCATGGCCCGGGGTACGAGCGGGTATACGCCATGGCCATGAGTTGCAAGGTGCATTTTCTGTTGTGGCTGCGCCGGCCGAACGAGGCCGAGCGTATCTGCCTGCAGTTGCAGCGCCATCTGGCGGTATTGCCGCCTGGCCGCTATACCGATGCGGAAACCGTGCAGGTGCTGAGCGAGGCGCGCCTGGCGTTGTCCGAGCGGCGAGCCGACAAGGCCCAGGCGGCGCTGGAATCTTGCCTGGCCAAACAGACGGCGGAGCATCAGCGCGACCGGCGTCTGCGTCTGTCCCTGTTACTTTCTGTGGCGTACTGGCGCAAAGGTAACAGCGAAAAAGCCTTTGCCCTGTTTAAGCTGACCCTGGACGACGCTTGGCAGGGCGGTTATCGCCGGATGTTCCTCGACGATGCCCTGTGGCTGCTGCCGCTCTGTGAGGCCTGGCTCAGTGCCGAGCCGAAACAGGCCGGGGCCTGGCAGGGCCTGGTCGGGCAGCTTCGCGAGCAGTGCAGTCGCCTGGCCGTGGATCTTGAGACTTTCGATGAAAATCAAGATGTTAGCCACCGGGAACGGGAGATTTTGCGCTATGTGGCCGCCGGCTTGTCGAATCGCGACATCGCCCAGGCCGTGCATTTGTCGGAAGCCACCATCAAATGGCATCTGCATAACCTGTTTGCCAAGCTGGGCGTACGCAGTCGTACCCAGGCCGTATTGAAGGGCAAAAGCCTGGGGTTGTTGAGTGAAGCCTGATGCCAGAGCGGTTGCTGGCCAGGTGCCGGCGCTCCATCCCTTGGATGGGCTGCCAGCCCGGCGTTGTCCCAGTAGTTTTAACCCCAGGACGAGAAGCATGCTGCGTCACGATTCCAAGCCTGGCGCGTCTATGGAAGCAGTGTCAGACCTGGTAAACGGCGCGAGCCGCCGGCTGATAGGGACAGGAGTCCGAAACAGTCTGCCAGGGACAACCCTTTAGTGAACTGTGGAGAGAATAACAATGAAAACCCTCAAGCAACTGGCCCTGGCCGCCGCTGTTCTGGCTGTTCCGTTTATGGCTCAAGCTGACCTGCAAATGATGGACGACAGCGCCCTGGCGACTGTGACCGGTCAGGACGGCATCAGCATTTCCGGTAGCTTCAACGGCACCATCGGCAGCATCGTTTACACTGACAACGACACTGGCGGCGGTTCCCTGCGTATGGAAACCATCGCGTTCAACGGTTTCGACATCGCTGACGCCAACCCTGTCATGGTCGACGTGGTGACCAATGGTGGCGGCACTCAGCAACTGCAGATCAGCCTGCCAGCCATTACCGGTGAGTTGACTGTAGGTGCCATCAAGGTTGGTGATACCACTGCCGCCAGCATCGGTTCCCTGGCCATCAGCGACCTGAACATGGCCGGCACCACCGTCAAGATCTGGGGTCACTGAGTTCAGGCTCTGATTTAGGCTTTGCAAAAGTCTTATCGGCCCAGGTCGATAAGACTTTCCCTTGAGTGGAGTACAGCAGGCGCATGATCGAAATTCTGCTGGGCAGTCTGATCGGTGTATGGGGTTTTACCGAGGCGGTGGATACCAAGCCGCAGGCTCCAGGCACGGTGAATATCAGTCAGCCCCTGGGGGGCAATGCTTCGCTGCGCGAGTCGGTGGTAGTGGAACCGATGAGCCAGCTGCAATTTCGCAACGTGATTCGTCAGGCCTACGACTACAGCTGCGGCTCGGCGGCGTTGACCACGCTGCTGGACTATTACCTGGGCCGCAATCTGCAGGAACGCCAGGTGATGGAGGGGCTGCTGCAGTTTGGCGAGGCCGACAAGATCGTCGAGCGTCGCGGTTTTTCCCTATTGGATATGAAGCGCTTCGTCACCGCGCTGGGTTATCGCAGCGGTGGTTTTCGCGCGGCCTTCAGCGATCTGGACGAGCTGGAGCATCCGGCGATCGTGCCCATCGAATATGCCGGCTTCAAGCATTTCGTGGTGGTGCGCGATGTCTACAACGACCATGTGTTCGTCGCCGATCCGGCGCTGGGCAATATCAGTTTTACCCGCAGTCGGTTCGAGGAAATCTGGGATCAGAACGTGCTGTTCGTGATTTTCCCCAGTGGCAATGAACCGCCGAATGCCCTGGCCTTGAGCGAGAAGGACCTGCGTCTCATCGATGATCGCACCATCAGCCTGCTGGCGTTCCGAGAGTTTCCGCAGATCACCAAGTTCACCGAGAACCAGGCCACAGAGCTGGGTTCCGGCGGCGATATACAGTACATCCGTCGTAAGTAATCGCCCGGCATAACAATAAATATTTGGGGGCTCTGCCATGAGAGTTTTGCGATGTGTATGGCTAGCCATGCTGACAGCGCTTGTCAGTACAGCAGCATGGGCCGAGCAGGCCTCGGTTGAACAGGCGCGCGATGCCCTGAGCAAGCAGGACGATGATGCCGACAGCGCCAAGGCGCTTGAAGAGGTCTTCCAGGCTGCCGAGAAGAGCTACACCTTGCTGAAGAAGGGCGAGCGCACCCTGACCTATGGTTTCGACTATTCGTTGCTGCGCGATACCGTGATCGAAACCGTGCGTACCGGTGACAACGTGTTCAGCGTGGTCGGCCAGAGCGAGGCCCAGCACACCTTTACCAACTCCTTTACCTTCGACTATGGCGTCTGGGACAACCTGACCTTCAGCATGCGCCTGCCGTTGGTGGCCAAGTACGACACCGAGCGCGATCTGGACGCCTACAGCCTGGGCGATATCTCTGCCAGTCTGCGCTGGCAGCCCTGGAACGCCGCCCGCGGCAAGCCGGTGACCACCCTGTATGCCAGCCTCGGCCTGCCGACCGGCGACAGCCCCTACGACATCAATACGCGCACCGACCTGTCCACTGGCAGTGGTGCCTATAGCCTCGGCTTCGGGGCCAATATGTCCTACGTCATCGACCCGGTGGTGCTCTTCGGCTCCCTGGGGTACACCTACAACATGCCGATCAAGGGCATCGGCCAGGTGCGTGGGGGGCGCTTGCTGGAGGAAGTCGACCCGGGCTCCAGCTTCTCCCTGAGCATGGGCTTCGCCTACGCCCTGTCCTACGACGTGTCGCTGGCGACGTCCTACCAGATGTCCCATTCCCTGGCTCCGCGCTTCAGCTTCGCCGACGGCGACATAGAAGGCCGCGGCCAGACCAGTGCGGTAATGAACTTCTCGCTGGGGCTGCGAACGTCGCCCGATCATATCGTCAACGTCAACGCCGGCTTCGGCATGACGGAAGACTCGCCGGATGTGCTGCTGGGCATCTCCATGCCTTTGGATATCAAAGGCCTGAAGGCCCAATAACGGCGAGCGAGCTTTTTATGACGATGCGAATTTCGCTGCTGCGGCAGGCGATTGCCGGGGTTCTTGCACTCTGGGCTGGTGCGGCACAGGCGCAGCTGGCGCAAAACCTGACCATTGGCAACCCCAAGGCCATGGCCCTGGGCAATGCGGTGACCGCCGATTCCACCGGCGTCGATGCGGTGCATTACAACCCGGCGGCGCTGAGTAAGCTCAAGGGCCGGCAAACCACGGTGAAGTTCATCACCGGGGTGATGGATATCCGGGCGGACTTCGATGCGCCGGCGGACTATGGCAATAACTTTATGGGGCTGAGCAACGACTCTGTCGCCAATTCTTCGAGCAGCGCCAGCGCGGCCATGATGTACCTGCCGGGCGTGGGCGGGGCCACCGAGTTGCCGCTGTTGTTTGCGCCCCTGGCCGGGCTGTCGATCAACCCGCCGGGTTCGAAGTTCACCTTCGCCACCAATATGTACACCCCGCAGGCCCTTGGCTATGCCCGTGACGACGACGACCCGGGGCGTTACCAGGGCAAGGAACTGGTGATCCAGCGCCTGACCTACTTCTCCCCGTCGCTGGCCTATCAGGTCAATGACGAGTTGTCCGTGGGGCTGTCCATCGGTTTCTCCCATCAGGCCATGGCGCTGAATCAGGACTTCCGCGCGCCGGGCATACTCACCGGTTTTATCGGCGTGGCCCAGGATGCGCTGTGCGTGGTCGACGGTAACCCCTTCGAGGTCTTCCTGAATATCTGTGGCGGTGAGCTGGGGCCTTTTACCGATATCGCCAATATCGATATCGATATGCAGCAGACCCTGTCGCCCACCTGGAACCTCGGTTTTCTCTGGGAACCCAACGACTGGTTTGCCCTGGGGGCGGTGTACCAGAGCGAAGCCAAGATGCGCCTGAAAGGCCGCTACGTGGTGGACTACTCCAAGGACTGGCAGGGCTTCTGGCAGGGCCTGGACAGCTCCTTTATCGGTGCGGTGTTCAACAGCCTGACTCCCGATGGCCTGTTCGACAAGGAGCGGGGCAATGTCTCGCTGAACATGACCTACCCGGCGCACTTTGCCACGGGCATCAAGTTCAAACCCCATGAGCGCTGGCAGATCAACCTGGACGTCAAATGGACCGATTACGCCGCCTGGGACGAGTTCGAACTGGAGTTCGACCGTCAGCTGGACGTGCTGACCATCGCCAGCCTGTTCTCCCCGGAGAACGCCACCTCGAACAGCATCATCCTGGATCGTGGCTACGAGTCGGTGTGGAGCTGGGCTGTGGGCGTCGAATACCAGGTCAATGACCGCCTGAGCCTGCGCATGGGCTACGAGCCGCGTCCCTCGGCGATTCCCGGGAACAAGGCCGATGTCCTGGCCCCGTTGGGCGATGCCCACCTGTATGGTCTGGGGGCCGGCTACCAGTGGGACAAGGATACGGTGATCGATATAGGGTTCAATTATCTGGTGAGCAAGCAGGACATCCCGGCGCGCTCCAGTTGCAACATCAACTGCTCGGATATCGACAGCATGGTATACAACCCCTATGCCGATCTCGACGTGAAGACCAGCGTCAAGGCCTACGTGCTGGCCCTGACTTACCGCACCACCTTCTAGGAGTCTTGTCATGCGTGCGCTGTTGCTGAGTTGCTGCCTGATCTGCGCCAGCGCGGCCATGGCCAACGGGCGCTACCTGACCTGGGTCGACGATCAGGGCCGGGTGCACAACACCTTTGTCGATGCCGGTTATGCGGCGCATCAGCGCCTGGCCGCGCGCAATATCAGCCTCAGCGATCAGGCCCGCTTCCAGCAGCAGGGGGAGGGCGGCTGGCCAGGGGCGCAATCGGCCGGCGAGAGCAAGCGCCGCTATTTCACCTGGGTGGATGCCAACGGCAATCTGCAGAACAGCTTCCATGCCGGTAGCCAGTTGCAAGGTGGCGCAAACGAGATGCTGCTGGGCACCGGGGAGCGTTCCAGCGACTACATCAGTTCCGAGGTGCTGGAAGGGCGCGACTTTGTCCGTTCCGAGCGCGATGGGCGTTATTTCACCTGGGTCGACGAGCAGGGCCGTATGCGTAACGACGCGGTGCCGGGACAGGCGCGCACGACCGCCTCGGCACCCGGCAGCACAACCTTCAGCCAGGGCCGCGAGCTTGAATTCGCTCGCCAGCAGATCGAGTTACCCGGGCTCGATGGTCAGCCGACAGCCGCCATGCAGGCTTTGCTGGCAGGCAGCGAACAGCCGGACAATGGTCGCTATGAGGCGCTGCTGACACTGTGCTGCGCGCAGCTGGGCGAGGATGCCTTCAGCCCCCTGAGCGCCGACGAGCCGCGTTATGAGGAGCTCAATCGCTTTTCTCCCAGCCTGGCATTTCCCATGGGCAAGAGTTACTACGCCGCACTCAGATTGCCGCGCTCACGGCATGACTTCGGCTTGCGTATCCGCAGTTTCGCCAATAAGCAGGTGCTCTATCCCTCCGTACTGTTTCTCGATGAGCACAAACGGCCGACTCGCCTGGTCAGCGATGCGGTTTACCGGCTGCATGGCGAAACCTGGTATCGCTACGCCTTTATCGAAGGCACGGTGCAGGTCAGGGCTGCCGCGGGGGAGCGCTATGTGCTACTGCTGACCACCGATGAGGATCGCAACCTGCAGACCCTGGACAACAAACCCTTCAAGCGGCCGTTGCAGGCCCTTGCGACCGACGAGGCGGGCATGCAGGCCCATGCCCATGGCGATGAAGGTGCCTTCGAGCTCGCTATCGTGCGCTGAATGTTCGGTGGCCGGGTTGCAGCGGCCATGAAATTAAAAAGCCCGGATTTATCCGGGCTTTTTAATGGGACTCGACAATCAGATTTCGGCCATGGGCACGTGGCCGAACAGCTGTTGGGAAAAGCGCATGCGCTCTTCCGGGCTTTCCTGCACCTCTTGCTTGGCCAGTTCGGCGATACGCGCTTCCACGGCATGGGCGCGATGGGTCAGGCCGCAGTCGTTGGCAATCTGGATATTCAGGCCGGGGCGGGCGTTGAGCTCGAGAATCAGCGGGCCCTTTTCCTGGTCCAGGACCATGTCTACACCGATATAGCCGAGGCCGCACAGTTCGTAGCAACCGGCTGCCAGCTTCATAAAACCGTTCCAGTTGGGCAGCTGTACGCCGTCCACCGCATTGGTGGTGTCCGGGTGCTTGCTGATCTTGTTGTTCAGCCAGGTGCCGCGCAGGGTCACGCCGGTGGCCAGATCCACGCCGACGCCGATCGCGCCCTGGTGCAGGTTGGCCTTGCCGCCGGACTGGCGGGTCGGCAAGCGCAGCATGGCCATCACCGGGTAGCCCATCAGGACGATAATGCGGATGTCCGGTACGCCTTCGTAGCTGATGCTCTTGAAGATCTGGTCCGGGGTTACCCGGTACTCGATCAGCGCGCGGTCGCGGTGCCCGCCGAGGGAGTAGAGGCCGGTGAGGATGCTGGAAATCTGATGCTCGATTTCCTCGTGGCTGATGATCTTGCCGGAGACCGTCTTGTACCTGTCTTCGAAACGGTCGGCGATCACCAGAATGCCATCGCCACCAGCCCCCTGGGCCGGCTTGACGACGAAGTCCGGTCGCTCGCCGATGATCTCGCGCAGCTTGTCGATACCTTTCTCGGTCTCGATCACGCCGTACATTTCCGGCACATCGATACCGGCCTCGATGGCGCGCTGCTTGGTGATGATCTTGTCATCGACAATGGGGTAGAGGTGCCGTTTGTTGTACTTCAGCACGTAGTCCGCATTGCGCCGGTTGATGCCCATGATGCCTTTGGCTTCAAGGGCTTTCCACGTCTTGATCAGACCGAACATGGCATTAGTCCTTGAGGAAGGCTTTGAAGCGGAACAGTTCGGTCAGGCGATAGCCGCGATAGCGACCCATTGCCAGCATAAAGCCCACCAGGATCATCAGGATCGCCGGGAAGGTGAAGACGAAGTAGGTCAGTTGCGGCACGCTCATCAGCAGATGCGCCAGGGTCGCGGCGAGCAGGGTGCCAATCGCCACCTTGAAGGCATGGCCGCCGCCACGTTCTTCCCAGGTGATCGACAGACGTTCGATGGTCATGGTCAGAATCACCATGGGGAACAGGGCCACCGACAAACCGCGCTCCAGGCCGAGTTTGTGGCTGAACAGACTGATCACCGCGATCAACACCACGACGAAAGTCAGCACCACCGACAGTCTGGGCAGCATCTGCAGTTTCAAGTGTTCGAGGTAGGAGCGCAGCGACAGGCCCAGGGTGGTGATCACGGTAAACAGGATGATGCCGAAGCCCAGCTGGGTTTCGCGGAAGGCCAGGGCAATCAGCACCGGGGTGAAGGTACCGAGGGTCTGCAGGCCGCCGAGGTTGCGCAGGATCAGGATCACCAGCACGCCGATCGGGATCATCACCATGATCATAAAGGTCTGCTGGGTCTGCAGCGGCAGGCCGTACAGCGAGTATTCGAGGAAGTCGACATCGGTGTTTTCGTCGGTCAGCTTGGCCAGGCGAATGGCATTCATCTCGCTGTTGTTCAAGCTGAAGCTGACTTGCGCCTGTTTGCCGCCTTCCAGGTTGACCAGGTCGTCATCGCCGATCCACCAGACCAGGCGATCGGCCGGCAAGCCTTGCTCGCCCGACTCGGGGCTGAAGTACAGCCAGTTCTCGCCATTAAAGCTGCGCAGCCAGAGTTCGGGGCTCTGCAGGGTTTCGGCAACCAGGCGGATGGTGTGCAGGCGTTGCATCGGCACATGGGCGATGGACAGCAGCAGCTCGATGACTCGGGCCTTGTTTTCGGTGGAGGCATCGCCGCCCAGCAGCAGCTTGACGTTGTCGTCATTGCGGTTGTTAACCCGCTTGATGGTCTCGGTGATAAAGGTTTCGACGTCCGCCGAGTGCTGCCGGATCGGGGCAAGCAAGGCTTCTGCGGCAATTTTCTCGGCCCCCTCCACAGGGATGCGATCGCGGAAGATCGGGCCCTTGGCGGCGATCTGCTCACCGCTGTAGCGCTTGGTCAGCACCAGGCGATAGTAGAGGGTCTGTTTGCCGCTGGCGCGGCGGGCGGACCAGGTGACTTTGCGGTTGCCATCGACGCGGTTGATGCTCACGCCATAGTTGTTCGAGATAAAGCTCTCGTTGAGGCTGACGTAATCCTGGTTCAGCGGCGGCACAAACATTTGCAGTTTGACCGGCTCGCGGGGATTGGCCTGGAACTCGACTTTGGCATCGATATTCCACAGATCGTCAGTTTCATCTTCGGTCACCGGAATGCCGAGGATGAATATCTGATAGCCCGTAATCAGAACGCCCAGACTCACCAGGAGTATGACCAGGACTTTCAGATGCAGGTTAAGAGAGCGCATGAAGGTTACTCACCAAGGTTGGCGTCAGGGGTACAGGCAGGTTTTCCTGCTGCGTATTTAAGAGCTGGGTCGACCAGAGCCGTAAAGTTTTTCAGTGCTTCGGAGCCAATCAGCAACGGGTATTGGAAAGCACTACGGTCGGTCAAGTTCACTTCAATTGTGCGCAGGGCCTGGCCCATGCAGATATCCATTTCGATTACCGGGCGCGCGGTATAGGTTTTTTCTTCGTCTGGATCATAGTCGCCGGCGCGTCTTTTGATCTTGCTGATACGCGCCAGCGGGCGCTCGATTGGACTGCTGTGGGCCTCATCGATGGCCAGATAGAAGAGTACCCAGGTTTCGCCGTCGCGCTTGAATCGTTTGATATCCCGCGCACTCAAGGACGCTGTTTTCGCGCCGGTATCGAGTTTTGCCGCCAGTTTCAGGTCGAGATCGAACAGGCGGACGTATTCATTGAGACCATAGATGGTTTTTTCCTCGGCGAAACTCAAACCGGGGAAAAACAGGAGACACAGCAGTAGGGGGGAGAGCTTCAGTCTCATAAGTCCTATTGGATGTAGCGCAAACGGTTGATCAGAACGACCGGCAGGCGTGGCTGGTTTGCAGCAAACAGCTTATCTGAAGTCTAGCAGGCCGCCTGGAAATGCTCTGCCAGGCGCAAGAGGGCTGCATTCTATCACGGGATTTTTCTGTGATGACAGACGCTTATGGTGGTTTTTGCAAGTAAGGTCGCGGCTGGTATCGGCTAAAGTAGGGGGTGAATATTGTCGACAGTATGCTGATGGAGTTTGACATTGCGGCCTCATGAGCGTAATTTTTCGGCAAATGCCGAGGTGAGTGTCAACAATATGCTCGATGTCATAGAGTCGCTCGAGTCGCCCCAGGATGATTCTGAAACGCTTTCCGAACAGGTCTTTCGGCGCATCCAGGCTGCCATCGTCAAAGGCGAGATCGCCCCGGGCAGCAAGATTTCCGAGCCCGAGTTGGCGCGCACCTACGGCATCAGTCGCGGCCCGCTGCGCGAAGCCATCCATCGTCTAGAGGGACAGCGCCTGCTGGTACGGGTTCCCCATATCGGTGCGCGCGTGGTTTCGCTCAGCCATGCCGAGTTGATCGAACTCTATGAGATTCGCGAGTCCCTGGAGGGCATGGCCTGCCGCCTGGCGGCGGAGCGCATGACGGCGGCGGAAATCGACGAGTTGCGCCGGGTACTCGACCTGCATGAGCAGGACGCCGCCTTCAAGGCCGGTGTCGGCTACTACCAGCAGGAAGGTGACTTCGACTTCCATTACCGGATTATCCAGGGCAGCGGCAACAAGACCCTGACCCAGATGCTCTGCGGCGAGCTGTATCAACTGGTGCGCATGTATCGCCTGCAGTTCTCCGCCACACCCAATCGGCCGCGCCAGGCGTTTGCCGAACACCATCGCATTCTCGATGCCATCGCCGACCGTGACGGCGAGCTGGCCGAGTTGTTGATGCGCCGGCATATCGGTGCATCCAAACGCAATATCGAGCGCCACTACGCCATGACCATGGGGCAGGGCGCGCATCCCAAGACAGCCAAAACCCGAGGTGAGTCATGAGCTTGAAGAGTCCCGGCCAGCGTTTCCGTGATGCCGTTGCCGAAGAACATCCGCTGCAGGTGATCGGTGCCATCAATGCCAACCATGCGCTGCTGGCCAAACGCGCCGGTTTCAAGGCGATCTATCTGTCCGGCGGCGGCGTGGCGGCAGGCTCCCTCGGCTTGCCAGACTTGGGTATCACCGGCCTGGATGACGTACTCACCGACGTGCGCCGCATTACCGATGTCTGCGACCTGCCGCTCTTGGTGGATGTCGACACCGGCTTCGGTGCTTCGGCGTTCAACGTCGCGCGCACGGTCAAGTCGATGATCAAGTTCGGCGCGGCGGCGATTCATATCGAAGATCAGGTCGGTGCCAAGCGCTGCGGCCACCGTCCTAATAAAGAGATCGTGACCCAGCAGGAGATGGTCGACCGCATCAAGGCGGCCGTGGATGCCCGTACCGACGACAGTTTCGTGATCATGGCGCGTACCGATGCCCTGGCCGTCGAAGGCCTGAATTCGGCGCTGGACCGCGCCGCCGCCTGCATCGAGGCCGGTGCCGATATGATCTTCCCGGAAGCCATCACCGAGCTTGCGATGTACAAGACCTTCGCCGACAGGATCAAGGCCCCGATCCTGGCCAATATCACCGAGTTCGGTGCCACGCCGCTGTACACCACCGAAGAGCTGGCCTCGGTTGACGTCTCTTTGGTGCTCTACCCGCTGTCGGCCTTCCGCGCCATGAACAAGGCGGCCGAGAACGTCTATATGGCCGTACGCCGCGACGGCACGCAGAAGAATGTGGTCGACACCATGCAGACCCGCATGGAGCTGTACGAGCGCATCAACTATCACGCCTTCGAGCAGAGCCTCGACGCGCTGTTTGCCGCGAAAAAATAACCGGAACGCAGGTCTTAGCCGCCTGCTTAAAAGAACGACCGAGCGGATCGGATGAGGAGAGATTAGCGATGAGTACGACCCCCGAGACCACCCCAGGCTTCAAACCGAAAAAATCCGTGGCCCTGAGCGGGACCACCGCCGGCAATACCGCGCTGTGCACCGTCGGTCGCACCGGCAA
>JBFJZW010000050.1:0-19654 GCA_041621875.1 Pseudomonas sp.
TGGTGGGCGAGTCGCGCTTCACCCGCATGGTGCTGCCGGGCAACGTGGTGATCGAGCGCGGCATGGCCGAAGGCGAGATGCAGGCGATCATCGAGAACGTCATCTGGCACCGTTACCAGATGCCGGCTTACCACCTGCAGGCCGAGGACGGCCATGGCATAACCCTGGTCAATATCGGCGTCGGCCCGTCCAACGCGAAGAACATCACCGACCACCTGGCCGTTCTGCGCCCGCATTGCTGGCTGATGATCGGCCACTGCGGCGGTCTGCGTCAGTCGCAGACCATTGGCGACTACGTGCTGGCCCACGCCTATATGCGCCGCGACGGCATTCTCGATCGCGTGCTGCCGCCGAACATTCCGCTGCCGGCTCTGGCCGAAGTACAGCAGGCGTTGCAGGAAGCGGCCAGGCAGGTCACCGGCGAGCAGGGCGACGAGCTGAAGAAACGCCTGCGCACCGGCACCGTGCTGACCTATGACGACCGCAACTGGGAACTGCGCTGGGCCCAGGAGCGGCCGCTGATCAATCTCTCCCGCGCCGTGGCGGTGGACATGGAAAGCGGCACCATCGCAGCGCAAGGCTATCGCCTGCGGGTGCCCTACGGCACCCTGCTGTGCGTCTCGGACAAGCCGCTGCACAGCGAGATCAAGCTGCCGGGCGCGGCGGGGGCCTTCTACGAGCGCGCGGTCACCCAGCATTTGCATATCGGCATCGCCGCCCTGGATCTGCTGCGCAGCCAGCTCAACTCGCTGCACTCGCGCAAGCTGAGAAGCTTCGACGAGCCGCCGTTCCGTTGAACCGACAGCGGCTTAGTAGCGCATCAGCAACGGCTGGTAGCCAAACAGCGCATTGAGGTGATGCAGGTAGGCGTGCTGACCGTCAGCGCGCCAGATCGCGTCGATTTCTTTCTGGATGTGTTGATAGCGCCTGAGCAGGGCGGCGCTGTCATCGCCCTCATGGGGGATCTCGCGGCCTACCTCCTCGATCAGCGCCAACCAGTGGGCGCTGACACCCATGATGAAGTGGGGCCAGGCTTTCTGCAGGCGCGGATCCCAGCGCGGGTCGCTGCTGGCTTCGATGGCATCTTGGTTTCTGTCGCCGCCACAAGGTGTGAGCAGTTGGGTGAGTTGCTTGGTGGCCGTCAACTCGTTGGTCAGCGGGTGCTCCTGTAGTTCACTGAACAGCTGGTTGGCGGTTGTCTTGTCGCTATAGAACAGCAAGCTGAACTGATGGCCGCTGGCATCTTGGGCGGCCCGGCGGTGAAAGCGCCAGAGGCGGATTTCCCCTGCATGTCGCCGCAACGATGGTGCGGCTACCTGTTCGGCTAACAGGGCGTCCATGCTCCAGTTCGGTCGTTGCGCCTTGTCAAAGGGAATGCGGAAGCAGGCGCGCCACCAGCGCTGCTCGGCACTGGAATGGCGCGGTTCTGGTGTTGCCACTGTGAGTTGGGGGGAGACGCTTGGCCGTGCTAGCAGGCTGCAGCCATTGAGTAGTATGGCCATCGCCATACACAGGGTGATGGGGAAGAGATGGCGAGCGGTGGAGCGCATCTGGTTCTCCGTACCTAGGTTTCCTGGAAATGCCGTGCGCACCTGGGGCGGTGGAACCAGGTGCGCACAGTGCTTCGAGGTTATAGGCGCTTACTTACTGGCATTCAACACCACCCGATAGCGCGCTTTACCGGCACGCAGGTGGTCGATGGCCTCGTTTACCTTGCTCATGGGGAAGTGCTCGACCTGCGGCAGGATCTGATGGCGCGCGCAGAATTCCAGCATGGTTGCCATGCTCGCCGGCGAGCCCACTGGCGAGCCGGATAGGCTGCGTTGGCGCGGGATCAGGCTGAACACGTGCACCGGGATCGCGCTGGGCACTATGCCGACGAAGTGCAGCCGGCCCTTGCCGCGCAGGGTGCCGATCATGGCGTTCCAGTCCAGGTCGGCGCTGGCGGTGATCAGGAGGAAATCCAGGCTGCCGGCAATCGCTTTCAGCGCTGCGCTGTCGGTCGATGCCACCACTTTATGCGCGCCCAGGCGCTTGGCTTCTTCCTGCTTGCTCAGCGATGAAGTGAAGGCGGTGACTTCGCAGCCCCAGGCATTGAGAAAGCCCAGGGCCAGATGACCCAGGCCGCCGATGCCGACCACGCCGACCTTGTCGGTGGGTTTGACGTCGAACTCCAGCAGCGGGCTGAACACCGTGGAGCCGGCGCAGAACAGCGGGCCGACCAGGGCCGGGTCGAGGCCGTCCGGCAGCGGCACGGCCCAGGCCCAGTGGCTGCGCAGACGGTCGGCGAAACCGCCGTTGCTGCCGACAATGGTTGGTTTTACCGTGCCGCACAGCTGATGCGAGCCTTCCATGCACGAGCTGCAATGCATGCAGCTGCCCTTGTACCAGCCGATGCCAACCCGCTGGCCGAGCTTGAGGCCGCGTGCCTGCGGGCCGAGGCGCACCACGGTGCCGACCACTTCATGGCCGGGGATAAAGGGGTAGCGGGCATTGCCCCATTCGTTGTCTATCATCGACTGGTCGGAGTGGCAGATGCCGCAGTACTCCACCGCCACTTCCACCTCTTCGGCACCCAGTGGGCCGGGGTCATAGCTGTGCGGTTCGAGGGGCGCGCCGGGGGCTTTGGCAGCCCAGCCGGTAAAGGTATCGACGATGGATTCGGACGAACTCATAACAATGGCCTCGGGACGGGAAACACAACCTTGCCAGCATAGCCCGCGAGGTCGTGGAAGGCTGTGCGGATCACTCAGCCTGATAGTCCAACCTTGGCCTCGGTTACACTGGCCGCCTCGTAATCTGTTGCTGGATCACCTATGTCGCGCCCACCTCGTCCTGCGTCCTCCCGTCCGCACAGCGGCAAACCTGCCGTGCGCCGTGTGGCCAAGGCACCACCCGCCGAGCCGCGTTTGCTGCTGCTGAACAAGCCGTTCGATGTACTGACTCAGTTCAACGACGAGCAGGGCCGCGCCACCCTCAAGGACTTTGTCAGCGTGCCGGGCGTGTACCCGGCCGGGCGCCTGGACCGCGACAGCGAAGGCCTGCTGCTGCTGACCAACGACGGCGGCCTGCAGGCACGCATCGCCGACCCCAAACACAAGCTGGCGAAAACCTACTGGGTACAGGTGGAAGGCGAACCGAGCGAGGTGCAGTTGCAGCAGCTGCGTGACGGTGTGCAGTTGAATGACGGCCCGACCCTGCCGGCCGAAGCGCGGCTATTGGAAACGCCCGAACTGTGGCAGCGCAACCCGCCGGTACGCTTTCGCAAGAGCATTCCGACGGCCTGGCTGGAGCTGGTGATTCGTGAGGGGCGCAACCGTCAGGTGCGCCGCATGACCGCTGCGGTGGGCCTGCCGACGCTGCGCCTGGTGCGGGTGCGTATCGGCCCGTTCAGCCTGGAAGATTTGCAGCCGGGGCAGTGGCGCGAAGTGCCGCCCCGGCTGGATTGATCAGTAGCCGGCCTTGATAACGGCGATGCCCTTGTCCAGCACTTCATTCCAGGCGCTACGGGTTTCGTTGCAGTACTGCTGATCATGCTCGCCGATGGTCTGCAGCAGTGCCTGCTGCCACAGGTCATACAGCTCTGGGCGAATGTCCATGGCGGCCCGTGAATGGCTGCAGCCCAGGGCGCGCAGCTTGGTGTCGGGCATGCCGCGCGCATGCATCACCAGGTTGAGAATGCCCTGGCGCAAGAGCAGCTTTTGCCCGTTCATCTCGGTATTGGCGAACTTCTCCCGCACCTCGGGTGAGCTGGCGAGGAAGTGCCGGTAAAAGCTGTCGAAAAAGTCCGGGCTGGCACAGCAGCGTCCATAGCTCTGCATTACGCGATCGGCGGCGTTCATGGTTTCTCCTGAAAAAAGCCGGCCAGGGCCGCATGCCTATGCAGCCTGGGTGAGTGGTTCGGTCATGTGGAAGGGCTCCGGAGAGCCGGTACGAAGTCTCGCGAGCTAGAGCCCTGCTCTTAACGCAGCAGGGCCGACGTGCAGCAGACTGTTAGCAAACCCCTAAACGCCTTCGAGCCCGGCGATCACAAAGGTCTTGATAATAAAGCCGAGCACGCCCAGGCCCAGGGCGAGGAACAGGATCATGGTGCCGAAGCGGCCGGCCTTGGACCTCTTCGCCAGGTCCCAGACAATAAACGCCATAAACAGCACCAGGCCGCCGACCAGCACGGTCATCATCAGCTCTTCGAATACCGCAGTTTCCATCGCAACCTCTATTCAGCGAAAACAGGACTGTGCCGCCGGCAGTGGCGGGAGGTGGGCGAGGCGATTGTTATTGTCTGAGCGCGAGGCTCTTATGGCGGGGCCGCACAAGGCACAGCGAAACGCCGGCGATTATACGCCGACGCGTGGCCTCGCTGCGATGCCCCGCAGATGCGCGGTGGCTTCAGCCCCGCAGGTGCTGCAGGGGCAGCTGGGTGCTGGAGAGAATCTGCTGCAGGACGAAGCTGGAGCGCACGCTGGACACCCCCTCGATGCGGGTCAGGGTACCCAGCAGCAGTTTCTGGTAGTGATCCATATCCGGCACCACCACCTTGAGCTGATAGTCGGCATCCATGCCGGTGACCAGGCAGCATTCGAGCACCTCCGGACATTTGCGGATTTCTTCCTGAAAATGCTCGAAGCGCTCCGGGGTGTGCTTGTCCATGCCGATCAGCACGTAGGCGGTCAGCGTCAGACCCAGCTGCTTGCGGTCGAGCAGGGCGACCTGGCCGAGGATGTAGCCGTCGTCCTGCAGCTGCTTGACCCGCCGCGAGCAGGGCGAGGGCGACAGGCCGATGCGTTCGGCCAGATCCTGGTTGGACAGGGTGGCGTCGCGCTGCAGTTCGGCGAGGATATTCAGGTCGTAGCGGTCAAGTCTGTTCATCTTTACCACGCTTGCGTTATTTTCTTGTGCATAATCATGCGCCTGTAGCTATTAATTGCGCAAGTTGTGGGTATATCAGCAATATTCGCAATCTTCTGCTGCGCATGCGCGGGTAAGCTTTACCTCAGTTTCAAGGCCCGGACGACAGGTCCAGCCGCTTCACCCAATCAGGTGAGCGGACGCCGCCGATCCCACCGGATCGTCACGGCACCCGGGTCCGCACTGCCCAACCAGGCGGGCGAAGAAAAAGGCGTTATCCTCGCCAATCACGGACACACGAAAAAGGGAGGCCTGCAGGCCTCCCTTTTTCGTTGCGCGCTGGATAATCAGCCGTCGAGCCCGGCGAACTGCCACAGCCACCAGGCGAGAATCGCCAGTTGCACGAAGAAGCCGGCAAAGCGCAGCCAGACAAACAGTGGGCCGGTGCTGATCAGGTGCATCAGACTCTGGAACAGGCGTGCGCCAAGCAGCACCAGGGCCAGCGGCTCGGTGATCGCAGTTTGCAGGGTGGCGATGGCATAGAGCAGCAACGCTGCCTGTAGCGGCAGGTTCTCGAGGCAGTTGGCGTGGACCCGCACCAGGCGTTGGCCAAAACCGCCTGGGGTGTTGCTGCCATCGGGGTTGAAGGCGTTGACCGCCATCTTGCCGCTGAATACCAGCAAGCCGCGCTGGTTGACCAGCAGCACACTCAGCAGCAGGGCCCAGGCGACCAAGCCAAGCAGGGTTGTCGCGGTTGCAGTCAGGGTCATGTGTTCGCTCCTCGGATCTTGTTGTTGTAGTTGGGGCGAAGCGAGTCTATGTCCTTTAGAGTATTTGCTCTAGTTTTCTCTGTGCGCTGCTGTCGAGTGTTTTGCCGTGCTGCAAGGGTCGGCATGCACCAGCACTTCGGCCCGGGGGAACTCGGCGCGAATCGCCGCCTCCACCTGCTCGCACAGCCGGTGGGCTTCGCGCAGGCTCAGTTCGCCCGGCAACTCCACATGCAGTTGCACAAACCAGTGGGTGCCCGACAGCCGCGTACGCAGGTCATGGGCACCGCGTACGCCGGGCACGGCGCAGGCCAGGTTGTGCATGCGCGCGCTGATCTGCGGGTCGAGTTCCTGGTCCATCAACACTGCGGCGGCTTCGCGGACGATTCTGATGGCGCTCCAGAAGATATACAGGGCGATGCCGATGCCGAAGATGGCGTCCAGTTGCGGCCAGCCGTAACTGGCCAGCAGCAACGCCAGGAGGATGCTGCTGTTGAGCAGCAGGTCCGAGCGATAGTGCAAGGAGTCGGCGCGGATGGCGGTGGAGCCGGTCAGGCGCACCACATGGTTCTGGAACAGCAGCAGGGCGACGGTCACCGCCAGCGACAGCAACATCACCGCGATGCCCAGGGCAGGCGCACCAATCGGCTCTGGGTGCAGCAGGCGGTCGATGGCATGGCTGCCCACCAGCACGGCGCTGGCCCCGATAAACAGGGCCTGGCCAAGGCCGGCCAGGGCTTCGGCCTTGCCGTGGCCGTAGCGATGATCCTCGTCGGCCGGGCGCAGGGCGTAATGCACGGCGACCAGGTTGAGCAGTGAGGCCACGCCGTCGAGCAGCGAATCGGTCAACCCCGCCAGCAGGCTGACCGAGCCGCTGAGCCACCAGGCGATGGCTTTGGCCAGGGCCAGGGTCAGGGCCACCGCCAATGCGGCAAAGGTGGCCTGGCGCATCAGGCGGGCGTGGTGCGGCAATGTGGTCACAATCGATCCACTAGGTCGGGTCTCTACCCGACAAAGGTAGTTCAGTGCAGCGTCGCTGCACGGCTTACGCCGCGGGACGCAAGCCGTAGGCCGCCAGTTGTTCGGCGCTGCCGCTGTGGCGGATCAGGCGTGGGTCGTCGAGCGGCAGGCTATGGCCGGTTTGCACTTCGATCAGGGCCTTGAGCTTGGTCGGGTCGATCTGGCCGTCGGCGTCGACCAGATTCTGCAGGTCTGCGGGGTTGACCTGGGAGGTCAGGCCGCCGGGCAGATAGATCGCGCCGGTGGCAAAGTCGATGCCGAAGGCGATCAGGCCGGGAATCACATAGAAGAGGATGCCGATGGCATTCAGGGCCGCCACCGTCGGGTCGATCCGGCCTTCTATCTGGCCGCGGCGATCCGGAAAGAACAGGGTACCGCAGGCGCTGAGTTGGGTGAGCAGGGTAACGGCCAGCAGGCCGCTGAGTACGCGCTTGTGGGTGGGCATCGAGCATCTCCTGAGAAAAACTGGCGCAACTATACAATCCCGGCATGGCAATAGCGCTATGCCATATTTAAGACCGCGGCAATGCTCTGCGGGTTCGCCGCTATAATCGGCTCCCCCGACTGGAGCCGTCATGACTTCCCTGCCTATCGATGCCCTGTTGCCCGCCCTGTGCGCGGCCCTGGCCAGCCGCCACGAAGCCGTACTGGAAGCACCGCCCGGTGCCGGCAAGACC
The DNA here is from genome assembly GCA_041621875.1 of Pseudomonas sp. Classification (GTDB taxonomy): domain Bacteria; phylum Pseudomonadota; class Gammaproteobacteria; order Pseudomonadales; family Pseudomonadaceae; genus Aquipseudomonas. The sequence continues at coordinate 7,313 of JBFJZW010000050.1, forward strand.
ACCCGCGTGCCACTGGCCGTGCTGGATCAGCCCTGGCTGGCGGGGCAGTCGATCCTGATGCTCGAGCCACGCCGCCTGGCCGCGCGCGCCGCCGCCGAACGCCTGGCCAGCGAGCTGGGCGAACAGGTGGGGGAAACCGTCGGCTATCGCATCCGCCTGGACAGCAAGGTCGGCCCGCGCACCCGTATCGAGGTGGTCACCGAAGGCATACTGACCCGGCGGCTGCAGGACGATCCGGCGCTCGAGGGCGTGGGGCTGGTGATCTTCGATGAATTCCACGAGCGCAGCCTGGATGCCGATCTGGCCCTGGCGCTGTGCCTGAATGGCCGGGCGATGTTTCGCGGCGAGGACTCCGGCGAGCCGCCGCTGAAAGTATTGCTGATGTCGGCGACCCTGGAAGGTGAGCGCCTGGCCAGCCTGCTCGAGGATGCCCCGGTGCTGCGCAGCGAAGGGCGCATGTTCCCGGTGGAGATCCGCTGGGGTGCGCCGTTGCAGCCCGGCGACTGGCTCGAGCCGCGGGTGGTGCAGACGGTATTGCAGGCCCTGGCCGACGAACCGGGCAGCCTGCTGGTATTTCTCCCCGGCCAGGCGGAGATCCGCCGGGTCGCCGAACAGCTGGCCACGGCGCTGGATGGGCGCACGGATATTCTGCTCTGTCCGCTGCATGGCGAGCTGGAACTGAGCGCCCAGCGCGCGGCCATCGAGCCGGCCCCCGCGGGGCGGCGCAAGGTGGTACTGGCCACCAATATCGCCGAAACCAGCCTGACCATCGACGGCGTGCGGGTGGTGGTCGACGCCGGTCTGGCGCGGGTGCCGCGCTTCGACCCGAACAGCGCCATGACCCGCCTGGACACCCAGCGTATTTCCCGCGCCTCGGCCACCCAGCGCGCCGGGCGGGCCGGCCGCCTGCAGCCCGGGGCCTGCTATCGGTTGTGGTCCCAGGCCCAACACGAACAGCTGGCGGCCTACGCCGCGGCGGAAATCCTCCAGGCCGATCTGACCGGCCTGGCGCTGCAGCTGGTGCGCTGGGGCGTGCAGCCGGCCGAGCTGGTCTGGCTCGATCCACCGCCGGCGGCGGCCTATGCCCAGGCCATGGAGTTGCTGGCGCGCCTGGGGGCGGTGGATGCCCAGGGCGTGCTGACCGTTCACGGTCAGGCCATGGCCGAGTTGCCGACTCATCCGCGCATCGCTCATCTGCTGTTGCGTGGCCAGGAGCTGGGGCTGGGGGTATTGGCCTGCGACCTGGCCGCGCTGCTTGGCGAGCGCGACATACTGCGCGGTGCGGGGGCCGACCTGCACAGTCGTCTGGCCCTGCTGGCGGGCGAGTCGCGTGCTGCCCGTGGTACCCAAGGCGGGGTGCAGCGCGCGCGGCAACTGGCCCGGCAGTTTCACGGTTATCTCAGGCACCGGCCCAGTAGCCATGCCGTCAGCGACCCCGAGCACTCGCGCTGGCTGGGCGCGTTGCTGGCGTTCGCCTACCCGGACCGGATCGCCCAGCAACGCCGCGAGGGCGGCGCGGAGTATCGTCTGGCCAATGGCCGCGCGGCGCTGTTTGCCGAGGCCGATGCGCTGATGAAGCACGCCTGGCTGGTGGTGGCTGACCTCGGCAGCCGCCAGGGCCAGCGCGAGGAACGCATCTATCTGGCCGCCGAACTCGATCCACAGCTGTTCGACAGCGTGCTGGCCGAGCAGGTCGGCGACCTCGACGTGCTCGACTGGGATGAGCGCGAAGGCGTGCTGCGCGCCGAACGCCAGCGCCGGGTCGGCGAGCTGGTGCTGGCCCGCGAAGCCCTTGCCGGGCTGGATGAGCAGCGGCGCAGCCAGGCCCTGCTCGGCCTGGTGCGGCGCAAGGGCCTGGCACTGCTGCCCTGGACCCCGGAGCTGCGCCAGTGGCAGGCGCGGGTGGCACTGCTGCGCGGGCTCGACCTGGCGAGCCAGGGCCAGAGCGAATGGCCGGATGTCGGCGACGCGGCGTTGCTGGCCAGCCTGGAGCACTGGTTGCAGCCCTATCTGGGCCGGGTCACCCGTCTCAGCCATTTCGCCAACCTGGATCTGCCCGGGTTGCTGCACAATCTGCTGCCCTGGCCGTTGCCGCAGCGCCTGGATGAGCTGGCCCCACGCAGCCTGCAGGTGCCCTCCGGCTCGCGCATCGGTCTGGATTACAGCGAGCAGCCACCGGTGCTGGCGGTGCGCCTGCAGGAGCTGTTCGGCCTGGCCGATACGCCGCGCATCGCCGGTGGTCGGCAGGTGGTCAAGTTGCACCTGCTGTCGCCGGCGCGTCGCCCGGTGCAGGTGACCCAGGACCTGGCCAACTTCTGGCGCAGCACCTACGCCGAGGTGAAGAAGGATTTGAAAGGGCGTTACCCCAAGCATTATTGGCCGGATGACCCGCTGATCGCCGAGCCGACGGCGCGGGCCAAACCGCGCAAATAAATAGAGGCGCTGCGCTATCGCGTCGACGGCGTGCGCCTGATTCGACGACGGCAGGTTTTATCGATCAGTCGGTACTGCGCTAGGAGCCTGCCGGGCTTTCCCGCAGTACGGCAGCGTTAGTCCGACCGGCTCCTAGGGCAGGTGCAGGTCCTCGCCGGCTGCCTGCAGCTCCTCGTAGGCGCGGTCCAGGGCGTCGCGCAAGGCTTCGGCCCCGGGCGTGTGGCGCGAGATGATCAGTTTCAGGGGGATGCGCTGCAACTGGATAAACGGCAGCTCGCCCATGCCCAGGCGTCTGCGCGCCTGCTCCACCGGGGTCTGGTAGTCGAGCAGATAATCCGCGCGGCGGCGCTGGAGCATTTCCAGGGCCGCGGTGTGGGTGCCGGTGCGATGCTGTTCGATGGCCAGGTGCGGGTCGTTGATCATCCGGTTGATCGGTTCCCAGTAGGTGTAGCCGGTGATCATGATCACCCCGTGGTTCTTCAGGTCATCGGGCAGACGTGGCAGCAGGGTGTCCTTGCGAAAGTACAGATTGAGGGCGATTTCACCGACCACGGCGCGGGTTTCCAGGGTGTGTTCGAGCAGTTCGCTCTTGCCCGGGGCACCCGGCCAGATATGCACGCTGCCGTCCTGCAGGCCGCTGTACAGTCGCGCGCTGGGATAGGCGCGGGTGGCGACGGAATAACCGGCGTGCTCCAGCAGGCGCTTGGTCAGGCGCAGAATGGCCCCGCTGGGACGTCCCCTGCTGTCGCTATAGGAATAGGGCGGAAATTCGTAATAGCCCACCTGCACCAGGGGGTGTGCGGTGCGGGCGGGCGCGTCGGCGTGGCTTGTCGCAGACCAGAACAGGGCGACAAGCATGAGGCAGAGCAATCTTGGCATCAAATAGGCACGTAGTGCGGCGCTATGCCGTCTTGTCGTTCTTTTCGTTTTTTTTGGTTTAGTGCTGTCACGGCCAAGCATGGCTAAGGGCCGCTGACTTTGTCCAGTTGCATTGCGGCTACAGGTTAGTCCAATGCCGGCAGCAGCAGGCGGGCCAGCAGCGGCAGGTGGTCGGAAATCTCCAGGGTGTCGTGCTGCCTGACCTGGGCGTCGAGCAGCGTCAGTTGCGGGCTGTGGAACAGGTAATCGAGGGTGCGGTCGGCCCGTGGCGCGCCTGGGCTGTTGGGGGCATGGGTGTACCAGGCCGCCTGCCCGGGGCCGCTGGCCTGGGCCGTGCTGGGGATCATCGGGTAGCGCGCGGCCAGTTGCTGCAGTTCGCTGCGGGCGGCATACCAGCCGCGCTGTTCGGCGGGCAGGTGCCGGTACTGGCCGGGCGGCAGCAGGTTGAAGTCGCCGCCGAGTACCCAGGGCGTACTCCGGCCTTGCAGCTGGTCGAGCAGGCGGCCGGTCATGGTCACCTGTTGCTGCATGGTGTCGTCGCCCTGGGCGAAGGCATCGAGGTGGGTGTTGATCGCCGCCAGCTCGCCGCCGCCACGCAGCGGCAGGTAGCTGACCAGCAGGGCGCGCTTGAGGTTGAACAGGCGGCTGATCGGGTTGCCGGGCATCTGCGGCAGTTGCAGGCGCTCGGCGCGCTCGATCTGGTAGCGGCTGAGGGTGGCGAGTTTCATGCCGACACTGCCGAGAATCTTCGGGTGCGGGACGAACCCGGCCTTCCAGTAGAAGGCCTGGGTGCTGCAGGGGTAGAGGTCGCGCAGGCGCGCCTGCAGCAGGGCCAGCTGGTCCTGATAGTCGCTGGCCCGGGCCCCGTCGTGCAGCTCTTGCAGCAGGACGATATCCGCCTGTTCGTCGCGCACCACCCGAACCACCTCATCCAGGGTAAAGGCCAGGTCGGCGCTACTGGGGCGCAGGTCCGGGCCGCTGCCGCCTTCCAGGTCGTACCAGAACACATGATTCTTGCCGGCCAGGTACTGGATATTCCAGGTCATCACCTTCAGCGCCTGGCCCGGCTGCAGCAGCGGGGCCTGGCTCCGGCACTCGACGGCCGGGATCTCCCGCGGCGCGGGTTGCCAGGTCAGGGCATAGACCAGCGCGGCGAGGATGCAGAACAGGATCAGCAGGCTGAACAGGGTAATGGACAGGAGGCGAGACAGGGGCATGGGCGGGTCGGGGCGCAAGGGCTTGGACTATGCTGAAGTCATCGAGCATACCCGAGATGCCCCCGGGTGCCGATGTTCTTCCTGTTGGCCCAGCTACTGCGGGAGGTAGGCATGAGTGAACCGATCATTGCCCAGCGCGGCCCTTATGCGGTGGATGTGCAGGCCGGGCAGGATTATTTCTGGTGTCGCTGTGGCCGCAGCGCCGCCCAGCCGTTCTGCGATGGCAGCCACAAGGGCAGCGGTATGACGCCCCTGCGTTACCGTGCCGAGACGGATGGCAAGCTGTTCTTCTGCGGCTGCAAGCACAGCCAGACGCCGCCCTGTTGCGATGGCAGCCATAAAAGGTTGTAGTAGCGGCTTAGCAGACCGTTGAAAAACTACCTGCGTTGGCAATACTGCGTTAAAAACAGGCTCGGAAAGCCGCTTGCGGCTAACGCGCTTTAGCGCGACCCGAAGGGCGAGTGAAACGAGTAATGCTCATTTACAACCCGTAAACTCCGCTTCCTCGCCTGTTTTTGCCTTGTTTTGCCTGCCTCGCCTACATTTTTCAACGGCCTGTTTACCGTCAGCCGCGCGTAAGGGACAGCCATGTATCGCAAGGTATTCGCCAACAAGGTATTCGACCGCAAGGTCGTCGTCATCACCGGCGGCTGCGCCGGCATCGGCCGCGCGCTGGCCGTACGTCTGGCCCAGGCCGGTGCTCGTCTGGTGATCTTCGACCTGCAGCAGCAGGCCCTGGACAGCCTGGTGCAGCACCTGGCCGATCACCACAACGCCGAGGCCCTTGGCGTGCTGTGTGACGTCGCCGATGCCGCGGCGGTGGAGCGTGCCATGGCCCTGACCATTGAGCGTTTCGGTGGCATCGACGTGCTGGTCAACAACGCCGGCATCACCCACCGCAGCAGCTTCGCCGATACCGAGCTGGCGGTGTTCCAGCGGATCATGGCGGTCAACTATTTTGGGGCTCTGCATTGCACCAAGGCGGCCCTGCCCAGCCTGATCGCCCGGGGCGGGCAGATCATCGTGCTCAGTTCGCTGTCCGGCTTCGCGCCGCTGCTCTATCGCAGCGCCTACAACGCCAGCAAGCACGCCCTGCACGGGCTGTTCGAAACCCTGCGTTATGAACTCAAAGGCTCGGGGGTCAACGTGATGCTGGTCTGCCCCGGCTTTACCGCCACCGACCTGCGCAAGAATGCCCTGGTGGGCGATGGCTCGGTGGCCGCGCAGCCGCCGCTGGCGATGGGCAAGGTGGCGTCGCCGCAGGATGTCGCCGAGGCCATTTACCATGGGGCCTTGAAGCGTCGGCGCTTGCTGGTGCTGTCCAATGTCGACTGGCGGGCACGGGTGCTGGCGCGGTTCTTTCCGCGGCTGTTCGAGCGGGTGCTGTTGCCGCGGCTGTCCGGGATGAAGCCGCGGCCGGGCGGGTAAGCGGCGCTGTCAGTGTTCGTGGGGCTCGATATAGAGTTCGTAAACCATTTCCAGATCCCAGAACGCCGCCTCGATCTTGTGCCCGTCCAGGTCGCGAACAAAGCAGCCGTAATAGGGTTCGCCGTATTCGGCGCGGGGGCCTGGTGCGCCTTCGTCCGTGGCCCCGGCATCCAGCGCGGCGCGGTAGAAATCATGCACGGCGGCCTTGTCCGCGGCGACAAAGCCAAAATGGCTGCCGTTGCCGATACTGGCCGGTTGTCCATTGATGGGCGTCTGCACCCAGAACTCCGGGTATTCGCGGCCGTAGGCGACAGCACCGGGGTGGGTGAGGATGCGTTTGCAACCGAGGGGAGCCAGCACCTGATCGTAGAAGGCGATGGCCTGCTCGAAACTGTTGGTGCCGATGGACACATGGGACAGGATGCTGGGGTTGGCGTCAGCCATAAACCGTCCTCCTTGAGGTGTCGCTGCCTTCACTCGATAGCAGGCTGAGTGCTGCGCAGCATAAATAGTCGAAATAGCACGACGCTTGAGAATAGCTGCAGAAAGCGATTCATGCTGCTCAGCAGCAGATTGGCGAGGGGCTCGGCATCCAGCCCGGCACTCTCCTGCACCCAGGCTTCGAATAGCCACAGCGGCAGCATCACGCCGAGCACGCACAGCAGGATCGGCCAGAAGTAGCCGCTGGTCATCTCGAAGCTCTCACGCAGGGCCTTGAGCGGGCCGAGGCCGCGCAGCACCAGCAGGTACTCGGCAAAGGCCAGCTTGATCATCAGCCACAGCCCCGGCAACACGAACAGCGAGGCCCCCAGCAGAATCGCCAGGGTACTCAGGGCCGCCAGCAGGGCAAAGCTCGGCCACAGGCGCAGGCTGAACGCCAGCAGGTCGCGGGGTCGGGGCGTCTGGCCGTTGCTGCGGGCATCGAGAAACAGGATCAGCGCGGCGGCATACAGGGGGTAGAACAGCAGGCCGGCGAGAATCCGCCAGGCTGCGGCCGATTCGCTATCGACCAGGCCACTCACCTGCTGCAGGAACAGGTTCTCCAGCACGATCAGCGGCAGGCACAGGCGGGCGATGGCCGGCAGGTTATGGCTGAAGAAGAACCAGGAATCGCGGAGTACGTGGAGCGGATTCATCGAGGGGCGGCGTCATGTCCAAGGGCAGGCCGCCACTTTAGCAGGCCGTTGAAAAACTACCTACGTTGGCCCTTTTCATTGAAAAGAGAGGGCGTTAAAAACAGGCTCGGAAAGCCGCTTGCGGCTAACGCGCTTTAGCGCGACCCGAAGGGCGAGTGAAACGAGTAATGCTCATTTACAGCACGTAAACTCCGCTTCCTCGCCTGTTTTCGCCTTGTCTTGCCTGCCTCGGCTCGGGCTTCCTGCTTCGCTCTACCTCCTGCATCCATGCAGTCGTCGTCTACGTTTTTCAACGGCCTGCTCGCCGATTGGCGGGTAGGGCTCCAATGCAGCGTTGCCGACCGATCGCCGGCTGGGCCTTTTGCGGCCAGGGTGCCGCGCCTTCTGGCATACTGCCCGGCGCTTAATGCATAGCCACGAGGATTGCCGGTGAAGAAGATCGCCGTATTCGCCGATGTACAGAACCTCTATTACACGGTGCGCCAGGCCTATGGCTGCCACTTCAACTACGCCGCGCTGTGGGCCGATATCGGCCAGCACGGGCAGATAGTCGAAGCCTATGCCTATGCCATTGATCGTGGCGATGCCAAGCAGCAGCAGTTCCAGCAGATCCTGCGCAACCTGGGCTTTACCGTGAAACTCAAACCCTATATTCAGCGCAGCGACGGCTCGGCCAAGGGCGACTGGGACGTGGGCATCACCATCGACATCATGGACGCCGCGCCGCGGGTCGATCAGGTGGTGCTGGCCTCCGGCGATGGCGACTTCGACCTGTTGCTGGAGAAGATTCGCAGTAGCCATGGCGTCGAGGCGGTGGCCTACGGCGTGCCGGGGCTGACCGCGCAATCGCTGGTGCGCGCCGCCAGCCGTTATGTGCCGATCGAAGGCAGCCTGTTGCTGAGAAACTGATAAATGCTTGCAGACTCCATCGCCGTACTCGACTTCGAAACCACCGGCCTGTCGCCGGCCCAGCAGGCCCGCGCCACCGAGATCGGTGTGGTGATAGTCGAGGGTGGGCAGATAGTCGCCCGCTACCAGAGCCTGATGAACAGCGGTGCCTGGGTGCCGCCCTTTATCGAGCAGCTCACCGGTATCAGCAACGCCATGCTGCGCAGTGCCCCGCCGGCCGCTCAGGTGATGAACGAAGTAGCAGACTTCGTCGGCGAGCGGCCGTTGCTGGCGCACAACGCCAGTTTCGACCAGAAGTTCTGGGATGCCGAGCTGGCTCTGGTACGTCGCCGCCGGGTGCAGCCCTTCGCCTGCTCGCTGCTGCTGGCGCGCCGGCTGCTGCCCATGGCCCCCAGCCACAAGCTCGGCAACCTCAATCGCTGGATCGGCCTGCCCGACACCGGCCAGGCTCACCGCGCCCTGGCCGATGCGGAAATGGCCGCCAACCTGACCTGCTTTATGGCTGCCTTGCTGCGCGAGCGTCATGGCCTTGCCGAGGTGTCCCACTCATTGCTCTGCAGCCTGCAAAAAGTCCCCGCCGCCAAAATGGCTCTGACCTTGCAGAAACACCGCGAGCGCGTCGCGCTCTGAAGCCGTTGTTTGCGTTTGGTTACATCTGCCTGACCGCGAGCGCGAGTGCATGACCTAAGCTGGGGCGCGCTTATTTCAGCGCACTCCGATAGAGGCATGCCCCATGTTCGGTCTTTTCAAAAGCGATCCCGCCAAAAAGCTGCGCAAGCAATACAGCGCCAAGCTCGAAGCCGCCATGCACGCTCAGCGCAATGGCGACATTCGCGGCTACGCGACCTTGACCGAAGAGGCCGAGGCGTTATGGAAGCAACTTGAACCGCTGGAGCGGGCTAAACCCTGAGGATCTAGCCCGAAACCCTCAGGGCAGCACTACCAGGTGATTGGGCAGCTCATTGCGCTCATGGGTCGCCGGCACGTGCTGCTTGAGCTGGGTGCCGCAGGCCTCGATGCAGCCGAGAAAACCCTGCAGGGTCTGGCCCTGTTTCACCCGTTGGGTAAAGGTCGCGACTATCGCCTGCCAGGTTTCGTCGGGTAGCTGGGCGGAAATGCCGCGGTCGACCAGGATCTCCACGTAATGCTCGGCCTCCGAGACGAAGATCAGCATGCCGGTGGCACCTGCGGTGTGGTGCAGGTTGTGCTCGAGGAACTGCCTGCGCGCCATATTGGCCGCGCGCCAATGGCGTACGGCGCGGGGGATCAGGCAGTTGGTCAGCGCCGGGATGCGCAGCAGCAGGCTCAAGCCGGCAAAGCTCAGCCATTGCACCAGCAGCAGTTCCTGGGCGCTAAGCCAGCCACCAAAATAATTCAGCGCGCCTGGCACCAGCAGTGCCAGCACGCTGGCCCAGAGCAAGGGAATATAGGTGTAATCGTCGGCCCGCGCCGCCAGCACTGTGACCAGTTCGGCATCGGTCTCGCGCTCGACCGCGTTGATCGCCGCGGCGACCTGCCGCTGTTCGCTTTCGTTCAATAAGGCCATGGGGTCTTTTACTCGTTGAATTGAATTACCAGCCGCCGGAAGCGCCGCCGCCACCGAAGCCGCCGCCACCGCCGCTAAAACCACCGCCGCCACCGCCGCCAAAACCGCCGCGGCCGACGCTCGCACCCAGCAGGCCGGCCGCCAGTGCGCCACGCCGTCCACGGCCACCGCCGCCCCCGATCAGGCCCAGAACGACCATCATCAGGACGAAGAACAGGATGGCCGGGGGCTGCTCTTCCTTCCCGCCATCCGCACGTTCGACTTCCAGCATCGGCTCGCCGCCGAGCACTTGGAGAATCGCCGCCACCCCCTCGCTGATGCCCTGGGCGTAGTCGCCGCTTTTGAACGACGGGGTGATCACTTGGTTGATGATCACCGAAGCCTGCGCATCGGTCAGCCGACCCTCGAGGCCGTAGCCGACCTCGATGCGCAGTTTGCGCTCGTCGCGGGCGACCAATAGCAGGGCACCGTTGTCCTTGTCTTTCTCGCCGATGCCCCAGTGGCGGCCCAGCTGATAGCCGAAGTCCTCGATCGGCAGCCCTTGCAGGTCCGGCAGGGTGACCACCACCAGCTGTTCGCCGCTGGCCTTTTCGTGGGCTGCCAACTGCTGCGTCAGGCGGGCTTCGGTGGCGGCGTCGAGCATCTCGGCCCGGTCCACCACCCGTCCGCTCAGCGCCGGGAACTCGGGCTGGGCCTGGGCCAGCCAGGCCCAGGTACACAGCAGTAACAACAGCGGCAAACGCAGTGCGGTTGCCATCAGAATTTCACTTCCGGGGCTTTTTCCGCCGCCGGTGTGGTTGCTTCGAAGTTCGCCCGCGGCTGCATTTCGCTGTACATCAGGCTATGCCAGATGCGCCCGGGGAAGGTGCGCAGCTCGGTGTTGTAGCGCTCGACCGAGGTGATGAAATCGCGCCGGGCCACCGCGATGCGGTTTTCCGTACCTTCCAGTTGCGACTGCAGGGCGAGGAAGTTCTGATTGGATTTCAGGTCTGGATAACGCTCGGATACCGCCATCAAACGGCTCAGGGCACCGCTCAACTGCTGTTGGGCTTGCTCGAACTGGCGCATTTTTTCCGGCTGGTTGAGGGTGCTGGCGTCCACCTGAATGGAGGTGGCCTTGGCCCGCGCCTCAATCACCGCGACCAGGGTGTCCTGCTCCTGCTTGGCGAAGCCCTTGACGGTTTCCACCAGGTTGGGGATCAGGTCGGCACGCCGCTGATACTGGTTCTCCACCTGGGCCCAGGCGGCCTTGACCTGTTCGTCGTAGGTGGGAATGTTATTGATGCCGCAGCCGCTGAGCAGCACTGCCATCACCAACAGGACGGCTATCCGCCCACTGAACCCATATCCCGCTGTTGTCTGCATCTGCATGATTCGTCGATATCCGTTTCAGTCGTGGAAAGAGGGCCACCCTAACGCGCCCTCGGCGGATAAGCCAAGCGCGGCAGCCGTCGGATAAGGGCAACCTGTGATGTTCGACAGGCCGGCGCACGGAAGATTCGTTGCTCCGCCAGAGGCTCGGGCCGCCCGCGCAACAGAAACGCGATGCTCGGCCCTAGGCAGGGTAAACTGCGCGCATCTGTCTATTTGCCTTGCTGGTTACCCCCATGAGCTTCGCTTCCCTCGGCCTGATCGAGCCCCTGCTGCGCACCCTCGACAGCCTCGACTACAAAACCCCCACCGCCGTGCAGGCCCAGGCCATTGTGCCGATCCTCCAGGGCCGCGACCTGATGGCCGCGGCGCAGACCGGCACCGGCAAGACCGCAGGCTTTGCCCTGCCGGTGCTGCAACGGCTGATGATGGAGGGGCCGCAGGTGGCGAGCAATTCGGTGCGTGCGCTGGTGCTGGTGCCGACCCGCGAGCTGGCCGAGCAGGTGCTGCAGAGCTTTATCACCTACGGCCAGCACCTGCCGCTGCGCAGTTACGCGGTGTATGGCGGGGTCAGCATCAACCCGCAGATGATGAAGCTGCGCAAGGGCCTCGATGTGCTGGTGGCCACCCCGGGCCGCCTGCTCGACCTCTATCGGCAGAACGCGGTGAAGTTCAATCAGGTGCAGACCCTGGTGCTCGACGAGGCCGACCGCATGCTCGACCTGGGTTTTGCCAACGAGCTGGAGAGTGTGTTCCGCGCACTGCCGAAAAAGCGCCAGACCCTGCTGTTCTCCGCGACCTTCTCCGAAGCCATCCGCGCCATGGCCGGCGAGATGCTCAACGACCCGCTGAGCATCTCGGTCAGTCCGCGCAACGCCGCCGCCAAGTCGGTCAAGCAGTGGCTGATCCCGGTGGACAAGAAGCGCAAGAGCGAGCTGTTTCTGCACCTGTATCAGGCCAAACGCTGGAGTCAGGCCCTGGTGTTTGTGAAAACCCGCAAGGGCGTCGACGAGCTGGAGGCCGAGCTGCAGCGCCACGGTATCAGCGCCGACTCGATCCATGGCGACAAGCCCCAGGCCACCCGTCAGCGCGCCCTGCAGCGCTTCAAGGATGGCGAGGTCAAGGTGCTGGTGGCCACCGATGTGGCGGCCCGTGGCCTGGATATCGACGATATGCCGCTGGTGGTCAACTTCGATCTGCCCATCGTCGCCGAAGACTATGTGCACCGAATCGGCCGCACCGGTCGTGCCGGCGCGGTGGGGCAGGCGGTGTCGCTGGTCTGCGCCGATGAAGTGCAGCTGCTGTCGGCCATCGAGACCCTGACCCAGCAGGTGCTGCAGCGCGTCGACGAGCCGGACTTTATCCCCGACCACCGCGTGCCGCAGACATTGCCTGGCGGCCAGGTGGTGAAAAAGCCGAAGAA
>JBFJZW010000051.1:0-19601 GCA_041621875.1 Pseudomonas sp.
AATGGTGGAGAGGAGCATCAGTCGAGACTGTAGAGATACGTTATCGTACAACAATGATTGATGTCATCACTTTTATCGACCGGCCATCGCCTGACCTGCCACTGCCCTTTTCGTCGTCTGTTTGCCGCCACAACCCGCCGAGCCCGCAGCAATTACCCAGAATAGAAGCCTTTCCATGGCCATTTCAGAGCCAGTGGCGATTGCCGCGACTTAAGTTGTAGAGGCACGCCGTCCCCATAACCGATGGTCGCCGCCAGCACTTTTCGCGCAACGGCGCGTTGACAAGTTCGTCAGACGCTGTTGATAATCCGGCCAAGTCATACGACAACGTATGACACTCTAAAAACAAAAAATCAGGCCCAGCCATGATTACCACTCGCAAGACACACGTGCCTTTCATCTGCCCGGTCGCTGTCGCCAGCCAGGGCCCATTCGCCTTGTGCGCCGTGCCCCCGCGGAGTGCTCTGCACCTGCTGCGTAGCACCGCACCGAACCACCGCCCTCATTCCTGCTTACGCACCCTGCACCGCACCCGGCCTGCAACGCCGCGCCTTGGTGCGGCCGGCGCATGGCTCCGCGCCTCTGCTGCCCTGCCCCTGGAGAACCCTGTCCATGCTTGAACAAGCCCATACGCACAGCCCACGAGTGGTGGAGATGCAGGTGATCCCGGTGGCCGGCCACGACAGCATGCTGCTCAACCTGTGCGGTGCCCATGCGCCCTACTTCACCCGCAACCTGGTGCTGCTCAAAGACAGCGCCGGACGCAGCGGCGTCGGCGAAGTGCCCGGCGGCGAAGGCATTCGCCAGGCATTGGAGCGCAGCAAGGGGCTGGTTATCGGTCAGCCGGTCGGCCGTTATAACCGCGTGCTCAACAGCCTGCGCCAGGCCATCGCCGGGCGCGACGGCGGCCCGCAGACCACCGTGCATCAGGTGACGTCGGCGGCCGAGGCCGCCGTACTCAAGCAGCCGCATGAGATCAACCTGCGCCTGGACAACGTGATCACCGCGATCGAAGCGGCGCTGCTCGATCTGCTCGGTCAGCACTTGGAAGTGCCGGTGGCCGAGCTGCTCGGCAACGGCCAGCAACGCGACTCGGTGCCGATGCTCGCCTACCTCTTCTATATAGGTGACCGTCAGCGCAGCGACCTGCCCTATCTGGCCGGCCAGGGCTCGGGCGAAGACTGGTACCACCTGCGCCATCAGCCTGCCGTTACCCCCGAGGCCATCGCGCGCCTGGCCCAGGCGGCCAACGCCCGCTATGGCTTTACTGACTTCAAGCTCAAGGGCGGGGTGATGCGCGGTGCCGAGGAAATGCAGGCGGTGGCCGCGATCAAGGCCTGCTTCCCCGAAGCCCGCGTGACCCTCGACCCCAACGGGGCCTGGTCACTGACTGAAGCCATCGAACTGTGCAAGGGCCAGGGCCATCTGCTGGCCTACGCCGAAGATCCCTGCGGTCCGGAAAACGGCTACTCCGGCCGCGAGATCATGGCCGAGTTCAAACGTGCCACCGGCATCCCCACGGCCACCAATATGGTCGCCACCGACTGGCGGCAGATGGGCCACTCGCTGCGCCTGGAAGCGGTCGACATCCCCCTGGCCGATCCGCACTTCTGGACCATGCAGGGCTCGGTGCGCCTGGCGCAGATGTGCGAGGAATTCGGCCTGACCTGGGGCTCGCACTCCAACAACCATTTCGATATTTCCCTGGCCATGTTCACCCATGCGGCTGCCGCCGCACCGGGGCGCATCACCGCCATCGACACCCACTGGATCTGGCAGGAAGGCCAGGAACGCCTGACCCGCGAACCGCTGCAGATCATCGGCGGTCAGGTGCAGGTGCCACAGAAACCGGGACTGGGCATCGAGCCGGACATGGACCGCATCATGCTCGCCCACGAACTCTATCAACAGGTCGCCGGTGCTGCCCGCGACGACGCCATGGCCATGCAGTACCTGGTGCCAGGCTGGCAGTACCACCCCAAGCAACCGAGCCTCGGCCGCACACCGGCCTAATTAATCACTTCGCCGCAAGCCCACTCACCGGAGAACTCCAATGAAAAAAACAATCCGCGCCTCCCTCCTCTCTGCCCTGGTCGGTATGGGTGCCCTCGCCGCCCAATCGACCGCCTTCGCCGCCGACGAGGTCAACTGGCCGACCCGCCCGGTGCAGGTGGTGGTGATCGCCAACCCCGGCGGCGATACCGACTTCAACGCGCGCATGATGGCCAAGTACTTCAACAAGATCACCGGCAAGAACATGGTGGTCACCAACGTCGCTGGCGGTGGCGGCACCCTGGCTGCCGAGCAGGTCAAGGGTGCGGCGGCGGACGGCAACACCATCCTCTTTACCCACACCGGCCAGTTGATCGTCAACGAAGTGGCCGGCCTGTCGGATGACAGCTTCGAAGCCTTCGATATTGCCTGCATCGCCGGCGTGGACAAGGGCGCGATCTTCGTGGCCAGCGAGAGCGCCGGAGTGAAGAGCCTGCAGGCGCTGATCGACAAGGCCAAGGCCAATCCCAACAGCGTCAGCTACGGCACCGAGATGGGCAGCTTCTCGCATATCCAGGGGCTGATGTTCGAACAACTGGCCGGGGTGAAACTGAAGATGGTCGACGCCGGCACCGTGTCGGAGAAGGTCGTCGCCCTGCTGGGCGGTCGTATCGATCTGGGCGCGATCAGCTACGGCTCGGTGCAGGACTACGTCACCGGCGGCCAGATGTTCGCCCTCGGCCAGCCCAACGGCGAGCGCAACGCACTGCTCGGCGACGTGCCGACCTTCAAGGAGCAAGGCGTCGACTTCACCATCGACAAGCCCTATGTGGTCGCCTTCCCGAAAGGCACCGACCCAGCCATCGTGGCCAAGATGGCCGGCATCATGCAGCAGATCACCGAAATGCCCGAGTACGCCGATGAGCTGAAGAAATCCTTCAAGCAGCCGGTGGCCTACCATGGCACCGAAGAAGCCATCGCCGTACTGAGCAAGACCCGTGAAGACTTCATGCAGTACAAGGATGTTCTGCGCAACAAGTAACAGGTGATCCGGTCGGTTTGACTATCGACCGGTTCCCGGCCCCATCCCCTGAGGTTTCCCGATGGCTACCAGCAAGAAAAAGGAGCTGCTGATCGGCGTTGCCATGCTCGGCACCGGTCTCGGCTACCTGTTAATGACCACCCAGTTGCCGCGCCACGACGGCATCGACGCGGCCTTCGTGCCCAGCCTGCTGTCGGCCATGCTCTGCCTGCTCGGCGTGCTGCAACTGCTGAGTGTGCGCGGCCTCTCCAAGGCCGTGGCTGAGGGCGAGGGCGAAGCCCCGGCCAGCAGCGATATCAAGACGGTGGTCAAGACCCTGGCGTTGATCGTCGGCTATATCGCCCTGCTCAACCCGGTCGGCTTTCCGATCATGACCGCGATCTACCTGTACCTGCAGTTCATCGTCCTGACCCCACTCGATCACCGGGTCAACCACCTCGTCTATGCCCTGATCGCCTTGGTCACGTCGGCCATCACCTATCTACTGTTCCGCGAGGCCTTCGATCTGATGCTGCCTTCCGGGCTGCTGCCGTTCTAAGGAGGATCGACCATGCTCGAATTACTGCAGCAAGGCTTCGGTGCCGTCTTCTCGCTCCATATCATGCTGCTGATGGTGATCGGCGTCGCCGTCGGCATCGTCTTCGGCGCGGTGCCCGGCCTGTCGGCGACCATGGCGGTGGCCCTGTGCCTGCCGCTGACCTTCACCATGGGCCCGCAAGCCGGCCTGTCGCTGCTGGTCGCGCTGTTTATCGGGGCCACCTCGGGCGGGCTGATCTCGGCCATCCTGTTGAAGATCCCCGGCACGCCCTCCTCCATCGCCACGGTGTTCGACGGCGGCCCGCTGATGGAACAGGGCCATGGGGTCAAGGCCCTCGGCGTCGGTATCGTGTTTTCCTTTCTCGGCACCATTTTCAGCATCGCAGCGCTGATGTTTATCGCCCCACAGCTGGCCAAGGTCGCCCTGCGTTTCGGTCCCCATGAGTACTTCGCCATCGCGGTGTTCTCCCTGACCCTGATCGCCACCCTGTCCGCCGGCTCCATGGTCAAGGGCCTGTTCGCCGGGGCCCTAGGCTTTGCCGTGTCCACTGTCGGTATCGCCCCGGTGGAAGCGATCCGCCGCTTCACCTTCGGCGTCGCCGAGCTCAATGGCGGCTTCGCCATGCTCACGGTGATGGTCGGCATGTTCGCCGTGGCCGAGATCATCAAACTGGCCGAAACGGGCCGCCGCGCCCACCAGGACAAGGCCAAGTCGGTCAGCCTCAAGCACATCAAGGGCTTCGGTTTCTCGCTCAAGGAGTTTCGTGAGCAGCTGCCCAACGCCGGGCGCTCCGGCCTGATCGGCCTGGGTATCGGCATCCTTCCGGGCATCGGCGCAGGCACCTCCAACCTGGTTGCCTACATCATCTCGAAGAAGCGCGCGAAGAATCCCGAGACCTACGGCAAGGGCAATATCGGTGGCATCGTCGCCAGCGAAACGGCCAACAACGCCGGCATCGGCGGGGCCATGCTGCCGCTGATGACCCTGGGCATCCCCGGCGATACCGTCACCGCGATCCTGCTCGGCGGCTTCCTGATCCATGGCATCCAGCCCGGCCCGCTGCTGTTTATCAGCCAGGGCCCGCTGGTGTACACCATCTTCGCCGCGCTGATCGTCGCCACCGTGCTGATGCTGTTTATGGAGTTCTACGGCCTGCGCCTGTTTATCAAGCTGCTCGATGTGCCCAAGCACATCCTCCTGCCGATTATCCTGGTGCTCTGCGTGGTCGGTGCCTTCGGCCTGAGCAGCCGGCTGTTCGACGTCTGGTCGATCCTGCTGTTCGGCCTGCTCGGTTACCTGTTCGTCAAAGCCGGGATGCCCGCGGCCCCCTTTATCATCGGCTTTATCCTCGGGCCCATGGCGGAAACCAACCTGCGCCGCGGCCTGATGCTCTCCGACGGCAACTTCGGCGCATTTCTCAGCAACCCCATCGCCGCGGTCTTCCTCGGCCTGGCCCTGGTCTTTATCCTCTGGCAGGTGGTCAGCTCACTGCGCAGCAAGAAAAGCCTGGTGAACGAGATACTGCGTACCTGAGCCCGCCCCTTGGCCAGGCTTAAGCCAGCATCTCGCTGATCCAGCGGGCGTGCTGGGCAACCTCCTGCACCTTCGCCTCGGGCACGGCCTGCCGTGCCTGGGCGAAGTCGGCCAGGGTGCGCTGCTTCAAGCGCAAGATTCGCTGCCACTTGGTCAGAAATGCCGGGCTGCGTTGCTGCAGCTGCTGCGGGCCGAAGTACAGCTCCTCGGCGCTGTACAGCACCGGCCTTATGCGCTCGGCGACTATGACTTCGTAATAGAAGCGGTTTTCCCGCAGCACTTCCTCGCAGAGGATGCAGTAGCCGTTGTCCATCAGCCATTGGCGCAGGGGCTGCTCACCACCGTTGGGCTGCAGAATCAGGCGTTCAGCACCGCTCAGGCGGGCCTTGCCGCTGTCGAGAATGTCGCGGATTCTCTCGCCGCCCATGCCACACAGGCTGATCGCCGTGATCCCGTCACCCGGCTCGATTGCCGCCAGGCCATTGGCCAGGCGCACGCTGATGCACTGGCTCAACCCGTTCTCGCGCACGGTACGTTCAGCCGCGTGAAACGGCGTCAACGCCACCTCGCCGGCCACCGCCGCCGTGATCACGCCACGCCGCAGCAACGCCACGGGCAGGTAGCAGTGATCGGAGCCGATATCGGCCAGCCGCGCCCCCATCGGTACATGCGCCGCTACGCGCTCCAGGCGCATGGACAATGCCCGTTCGTTCAACTTCAGCCCCTTTCACCACCAGCGTCCGGCACGGAAGGCTGGATCGGCGGGCGATTCTGCCGGGCAGCGTGGGGGATGGCAAATGATTGCGGGCTGCGCTCGCGGTTCGGCTGATGTCTGGCTCCGGGGTACGCGCATGGCAGATCTTGGTGAGGGGTTGCTTGCGCACCGAAAAGCTGCGGGAGTGACAGGCAGCTAACGGCCGATTCTGTTGAAAAAGTCCCGTCGCGATTTTTGCCCATGAAAGAGCGTTAGCGACGTTGAAATCTGGTTCGCTCAGAAGACGGCGCTGTCTTGGTTTTTACGTAGCAACGCCGAAATCGAGCGATTTTTGAGCTGCCGAAAAGTAGTTCTCTCGGAAACCGACTTTTTCAACAGAATCGGCCAAGAGCGGCCAGTCGTTGACAGGACTATCCGGCTCATCCTCGTAAGCTTTATGGAGGATAGGAGAGCTCTAGGAAACTTGGGGCGATTCACAGCCACCCAGAGCACACTTTGCCACTACTGCATGGCGTCGAGCAGAGTATTGCGCAACCAGGTATTGGCCGGATCCGCCTCGCGCTCTCGGTGCCAGAACAGGTGCAGCTCCACCCCCGGCACGCTCACCGGCATCGGGTGGATATGGTTGCCCAGGTAGGCGTTGCTGGACATCGCCAGGCTGTGGGGCATGGTTAGCAGCAGGTCGCTGCCCGCCACCAAACGGCAGGCCGATTCGTAGTGCTGGCAGCGCGCGGCGATCTGCCGTTGGTAGCCTTGGCGGGCCAGTTCGAAATCCACCACCCCGTAACCCATGCGCCGCGACGACACGGTGATGTGCTGCGCGGCGAAGTAGTGGTCGCGGTCGATTGCGGCGCTTGAGCGGCTGACCACGACAAACTCGTCACGGCTCAGAAAGCTATGCGACAGCTCGCCATCGGCGGCCTGGGCCACGTCGATGGCGCAATCAATACGCCCGCTCGCCAGGTCGGCCTTGAGCGTTGAGCGTTTGATCCGCGCACTGGTCACGCAAATGCCCGGCACTGCGCTATGCAGCGCCTTGACCAGGGTCGGCAATACCGCAGGCTCTATCACCTCGAGCATGGCCAGGGTCACCGCGGTGATATCGCGGATGGGCTCGAAGCTGTGGCTGTGGGCTGCGGCCCGCTGTAGAAACCCCAGCCCCTCCTGCACGTCCGGCCAGATGCGCAGGGCCAGCGGCGTGGGCACCACCCCCTGCGCCTCACGAATAAACAACGGGTCGTCGAGTTGCTGCCGCATACGCGCCAGCGCATGGCTAACGGCCGACTGACTGACGCACAGCTGCTCGGCAGCGCGGGTCAGGTTGCGTTCGCGATAGATCACGGCGAAGACCCGAAACAGGTTCAGGTCCAGGCGTGCGATAGGGGCCGAGTAATTATCTTTGCTCATGTCTACCAATGAAAAACCATCATTTTTCTAATTATAGGCAGACACCTAGCATGGCGACATCCACGCCTCTGCTGGCCTGGCCAATAAGCCTGCGCCCAGAGGCGGTGCTGAATACGAGGAAGTGATATGAACGAGACAATCGCAGGACGAGTCGCGCTGGTAACCGGCGCGGCGAACGGCATCGGCCGCGCCACCGCGTTGGCCTTCGCCAGCAGTGGCTACAAGGTGGTGGTGTCCGATATCGACAGCCAAGCCGGACAAGCGACCGTGGCCTTGATCGAGGCGGCTGGCGGCG
Source organism: Pseudomonas sp. (assembly GCA_041621875.1). Taxonomy (GTDB): domain Bacteria; phylum Pseudomonadota; class Gammaproteobacteria; order Pseudomonadales; family Pseudomonadaceae; genus Aquipseudomonas. Next base: position 7,523 of record JBFJZW010000051.1, read on the forward strand.
AGGCAGTGTTTATCCGCTGCGATGTGTCTTGCGATGCCGAGGTGCGCCGCTTGATTGAGCAAACCGTTGCGACCTACGGCCGGCTGGATTGCGCCTTCAACAATGCCGGAATCGAGATCGAGAAGTGCAAGCTCGCCGACAGCAACGAAGAAGTTTTCGACGCCATCATGGGCGTCAACGTCAAGGGCGTGTGGCTATGCATGAAGTACCAGATAGCCGTGATGCTCGCTCAAGGCGGCGGCTCCATCGTTAACACCGCCTCGGTCGCCGGTTTGATCGCCGCGCCCAAGCAAAGCATCTATTCGGCCTCCAAGCATGCGGTGATCGGCCTGACCAAGACTGCGGCGGTTGAATACGCACGCAAGAATATCCGGGTGAATGCCGTTTGCCCCGCGGTTATCGACACCGAAATGTATCGCCGCGCCAGCACCGACGACCCCAAGCATGTGGCCCTGGTCGTGGCCGCGCACCCCATAGGGCGAATCGGCACTGTCGAGGAAATTGCGGCAGCCGTGCTCTATCTATCCGGCGATTCAGCGGGTTTCACCACCGGCATAGCCCTACCCGTCGATGGCGGCCTTACCGCGCTGTAAGACGTTCAGCCTCTCCAGAGAAATAGCCATGAGCGAATACCAGAGCTTTACCCGCGACGACCATGAGGGTGTCGCCGTGGTGCGCTTCAACCACCCGCCGATCAATCTGGTCGACCGCACTATGGTGATCGACCTGCTCCGCTTGGCGCAGAAACTGGAGGGCGACACGCAGACCAAGGTCGTGATCTTTCGCAGCGACAATGCGGATTATTTCCTCGCCCACTACGACCTGGGCAGCCAACTCGACGCGCCGCCCGTCGCCCTGGCACCCGGCACGCCAAGCCTGCTGAGTGCACTGTTCACCCGTTTCAGCCGCCTGTCCCAGGTCACCATTGGCGAGCTGAGCGGGCGCGCCCGCGGCGCAGGAAGCGAGTTTCTCCTGGCCTTGGACATGCGTTTTGCCGCCCGCGAAACCGCCGTGCTGTGCCAACCGGAAATTGGCGTGGGGCTGCTGCCGGGCGCAGGCGGCACTGTGCGCTTGACCCAACTGCTGGGCAGAGGCCGGGCCTTGGAGATATGCCTGGGCGGCGAGGATTTCGATGCCACTACTGCAGAGCTTTACGGCTGGATCAACCGCGCACTGCCAGGCGAGCAACTCAGCAGCTTCTGCGACGCCCTGGCCCGCCGTATCGCCGGCTTCCCGGCCGGCGGCATAGGCAATGTCAAAGCGGTGGTGGAGCGTGTCAGCACGCTCGATGAAGAGACCCTGGCGGACGAGTCGCAGCGCTTCGTGGCCGATATGCATGCGCCAGAAACCCTCGACCGGGTGAAGTGGATGCTCGCCCAGGGCGGACAACACCAGGGTGCCATGGAGCTCGACCTGGGCGAGCTGCTGGCGCGGTATCCGCAGCCGATAACCCCATAGTCGCGAGGATGGCTGGCGGGGCTGGCCCTTTGCTTGGTGGTGGGCAATACAACGCAGCAGCAAATTCGCCCCAAACAATGCTTCGCGGCCAGGGGCCGCTCCTACGGAGTCAGTGAAAACTGTGGCGCTTTGTAGGCTGGACAAGAGGCAGCTTGTCAAAGGGAAAGGAGACGGATTATTTACAAGACGAACCGGCCGCTTCTGGCCGCTTTGAGCCTGTCACATGGGGCAGGAGCCGGCCAAAAGCTACCGTTTCCGTGACCATGGTTCGTCGTAGAAATAACGAACCATAGTCCGCTTTCGCTTCAGGAGGGCCGCACTGTTCTCGTTAGAGGAGTCAGGCAACCTCAATGGGGTGGGTTGCAAACACCTGCACTTCTACCTGATACCCCTCCCCAGGTCGGCACCAACACAGGCGCGGCCGGGCTTCGGATAGCCTTGCAACCAGGCATTGTAGACGGCATTGACCTGATCGAAGTGGCCGTAATCGGCAATCCAGATCTGCACCCGGGTCAGTTGCTCCTTGCCGACGCCAGCCTCGGCCATCAAGCCGTCGATGATTGCCAGCGCCTGCCGCATCTGTCCCTGAACATCCAGACGGGTATCTTCGGCGACTATACCGGCGGTTTCGAAAAAGGGCCCGAAGGCCACCGCCAGCGACATCCTGGCACCCTCTTCATAGCGCGTGATCATTGGTTTCTCCCTGTCGATGCGCTGCAAAAAGCACCGGGTGGCGCGGCGAGCTGACCCGCCCTGTAAAATTACGTCCCTGAAGGACGCCCCCGAATCTCAATCGAGCTGGTTGATGCAGACCACCTTGGGCTGGGTCATGTCCTCGTAGGCGAAGCGCACACCTTCGCGGCCCAGGCTGCCGTACTTGGAGCCGCCAAAAGGCATGGCATCGAAGCGGTAGTCGGAGGAATCGTTGACCATCACACCGCCGGCCTCGATGCGCCGGGCCAACGACAGCGCCAGTGACAGGTCGCGGGTGAACAGGCCCGCGTGCAGGCTGTATTCCGGCGCATTGGCCAGCGCGACCGCCTGCTCCAGGTCGTCGAACGGCTCCAGCATGACGACCGGTGCGAAAGCCTCCTCGCGCCAGAGGCGGCTGTCATGGCCGACATTCTCGAGCACAGTGGGCGCGTAGAGCGCTCCCTGGCGCTTTTGGCCGCAAAGCAAGCGTGCGCCCTCGACCAACGCCTCATTCACCAGTTGCTCGCTCCGCCGCGCGGACGCCTCGGTAATCATCGGGCCGATATCGGTTTCGCGGTGCCCCGGATCACCGAGCACCATGGCCCGGGTCAGTTCGATGAAGCGTTCACGGAACTTCTCGTAGATCGACGCCTGGATCAGGATGCGCTGGGTGCCGATGCAGTTCTGCCCGGCAGCCCAGAAAGCACCCGATACACACGCCTCGACGGCTACCCGAAGGTCGCAGTCCTCCAGCACCAAGACCGCAGCATTGCCGCCCAGGTCCATGGCGAGTTTCTTCAGGCCAGCACCCCGCGCGATCTGCTCGCCCGTCGCGAAACCGCCAGTGAAGGAGATCATGCGCACCTCGCGCACGGCCACGAGCGCCCGGCCGAGGTCGGCACCACCAGTGGCAACGGTCACCACTGAGTCGGGCAGGCCGGCTTCCTCCAGGTACTGGACCAGCTTGAGTGCGGAGAGCGGTGCCAGCTCCGAGGGCTTGAGGATGACCGCATTGCCGCCGGCGATGGCGGGTCCCAGTTTGTGGGCGACAAGGTTCAGCGGGTCGTTGTAGGGCGTGATGGCGAGGATCAGCCCCAGAGGTTCGCGGGTGAACCAGCCGTGGCGCGCTTCCGAGCCCTCAAAGGCGTCGAAGGGCACGACCTCACCGGCATTGCGCCGGGCTTCCTCGGCGGAGAGCTTCAGCGTGTTGATGCAGCGCTTCACTTCCTTTTCCGCCTGGCGCAAAGTCTTGCCCGCCTCGTTGACGATCAGCCCGGCGAAATCAGCGGCATCGCGCTCGATGAGTTGCGCGGTCCGCTCAAGGATGCTCGCGCGGCGGTGCCGGGCGAGCGCCGAACTGTCACGCACGCCCTGGCGGGCAAGCGCGAGCAGGCCAGGGACGTCCTGCGGACCGAGGCAAGGCACGCTGCCAACCAGGCTGCCGTCGAAAGGATTAAACACGTCGATCTGGGTGGGCTGCTGAGTCGCGGCCAGGGATAGGGTAGTCGGGTTCATGGGCTTCACTCCTCAGATCTTGTGGCCGGATGTGTGGATGGCGACGATGTCCGACAGCAGCGCGAAGGCCGTCTCGATCCGTCCAGCGCCCGGTCCGGAGACGGTCACCGCTCCCAACAGGGAGGTCTCGAAGGACACCGCGTTGGTGGCCCCGGAGATGCCGATCAGCGGGTGCCAGCTCGGTAGCAGGCGGGCCTCGACGCTGGCGTGGACTGAACCGTCCTCCTCGCGACGAGCCGAACCGATCAGTTTCCAGCGCGCGCCCGAGTCGCGCACCCGCACGATGTCGGCGGAGCTGATACCGCGGATGCCGTTGCAGGCGACGTCACTGACCTGCAAGTGCGCGTCGAGCAGTTCATTGGCCAGGATGACGACCTTCAGGCGCACGTCATAGCCATCAACGTCGGCGCTCGGATCGGCCTCGGCGTAGCCCAGCTCCTGGGCCTTGGCCACCGCCTCGGCGAAGCTCAGGCCCTCCTCCATGCACGTCAGTACGTAGTTGGAGGTGCCGTTGAGGATGCCCTCGAATCCACGCACCTCGGCACCGGCCAAGGTCTTGCTTGCCAGGCGCAGCACCGGCGTGCCGCTCATGACCGAGCCTTCGTACTCGAAGGCCACGCCATGGGCTTTGGCCAGCTGCTTGAGCTCGGTGCCATGCAGAGCGATCGGCCCCTTGTTGGTGGTGACCACATGCTTGCCGGCCTCCAGGGCCCAGCGGCAGAAGGTCGCCGCCGGCTCGCCGTCCACCGGGTTGGTAAAGGTCGCCTCGGCGACGATGTCCGCGCCAGACTGCTTGATGACCGCTTCGTTGAAGGGCTCGGCGGAGCCGCCAGGCAATTGCGAGAAGGCTCCCTTGGTCGCCGGCAGGCTGGCCAGGGTGGCCGCATCCAGACCGTTGCGATCGATGATGGAGCCGAGAAACAGGTCGGTGACGCCGACGATGCTCAAGCTGAAACCCAGTTCGGCCTGCCAAGCGGCATTGCGCTCGGCGATCAGTTGGGCCAGGCCCCGGTTCACACCACCAAAGCCAACGAGAGCGATCTTGTATTCGGTCATGGTTTGCCTTCCTCCAGGCTGTTGTTCGATGGAGGTCAGCCTATGAGCCGGGCCATGGCAGTTGAATAGGCCAAAACGCTGTATTTGTTGGGCGTTTTGCCCAGCCCCGAGCAGCCATTGCCACAATGTAAAATGCCGCCCGAACGGCGTCCGGGCGGCATTGGTGCGACAGCGGTTGGGGCGGCCCTGCGGGGTCAGATCACCGCCGAGAGCACAAAGGAAGTCACGGTGTTCTCGACACCGGGCATGGCGGCGATTTCCTTCCAGACCACGTGCACGCGCTCCGGGCTGGCGGCCTCGACCCGCAGCATAAGGTCGAACTCGCCGCTGAGCACCTCGCACTGCACGATCTCGGGAATGCCGTGCAGCGCGTCAAGCACCGCCTTGCCGCGCATGCGGTCGTAGCGGTAGACGAAGATTACCGCGTTGATCAGCGAGGTCGGGCGCCGGCCTTCGCCGATGCGCAGCGTGTAGCCCTGGATGGCGCCATCGCGCTCCAAGCGTTCGATGCGCTGACGCACGGCATTGCGCGACAGGTTGACCTTCGCCCCCAGCTCGGCATGGGCGATCCGTGCGTTGGCCGTAAGTTCGGCGAGGATGCGCTCGTCCAATGGGTCGAGAATTCGCTTCATCGGCCCGCCTGCAACTGCGCCAGGATCTCGCAGAGACCCTGCAGGTCGTCGCGGCCGAGCACCCGCGCCGGGGCGCCATGAACGGCGCTGGTCGGCACCTCGCCGTGCCAGGCCCCCAGCTCGGCCAGCAGCGCCGCCGACTTCTCCGGAGCGAGCTGCCCGAGGGTGACCATAGGCGCGCCGATATTTCGCCGGTGCAAGCGCCCGGCAAAGGCGCCGGTCGCCGTGTGCGGGTCCACCGCGCAACCGGTTTCGCGAAACAGTGTGGCGATTTCCTCGCGGGTCTGGGCGTCGCCCACGGAGTACGAGTCGAAGAGCATGCGTGCCTGCAGCCACTGGCGATTGCCAATGCTCAGCTCGCCACATTGCTCGAAGTGCTCCATCAGCGCGCGGGTCGCCGGGCCGTTGCGTTCGTAGAGTTCCCAGACGAAGCGCTCGATGTTGGAGAACAGCGAGAAATCCATGGCCGGCGAAAGTGTGCGACTAGCAGAGCCTGTGCAATAGCGGTTGCTGTGGATGAACTGGTGCAACGCGTCGTTGCAATTGGTGGAGACGATGATCTGGTTGATCGGCAAGCCCATCTTCTGTGCGATGAAGCCGGCGTAGATTTCGGCGAAGCTGGCTGCCGGCACGCTGAAACCTACCGGACGCAGGCCCCCACCCAGCTGTAGCGCGGCATGGAAGTAGAAGACGATCTGCGCCAGCACGCCGACCCAGTTGGTAGAGTTGAAACTGATGGGAACCAGGCCCGGCAGCGGCCAGTCGCGAAACAGCCGGGAGACTAGCGACTGGCAGTCGTCGAAGCTGCCGTCGACGGCCAGCGTGCAGACGCGGCCGATATCCGCCGCCTGCAGAATCGCCAGGCGGTCGCCAGGGGTGCCGGCGCATGGGTAGAGCGCCAACAGCCTGGCCCCTGCGCTAGCGCCGAGCGCCTCAATGGCCGCCACCGCAGTATCACCGTTGCTGGCACCGACCAGCATCGCCCTGTCGCCGTTCTCGCCGAGGAAGTGCTGCACCAGACGCATCTGCAATTGCGCGGCGATATCCTTGGATGCGCGAGTCGGACCGTGGAACAGTTGCAAGACCCATTCGTTGTGACCGATCTGCTGTAGCGGGGCGATTGCACGGTGGCGAAAACCCCGATAGCTGTCGCTCACGAGGGATCTGAGGCTCGCCTCGTCGATGCTGTCGCCGACGAAGGGCGAGATGACGCGCCAGGCCAGTTCGTCGAACGGCAGCCAGGACCAATTGGCGATCTCGTTCGCACTGAACTGCGGCAGCGACGCAGGCACGTAGAGCCCTGCGTCTTCGGCCAGCCCGGACAGGACCGCCGTACGAAAATCCACTCGTGTCGCGGTGCCGCGCGTGCTTGTGTACTGCATCGTCACTCCAGGTTCGTACTCATGTTTGGCGGTGGACCATGGCCACCAGCCAGTTGGAAAAGGCCTGTGCGTCCGTGGTCAGCGCCTCGCCCAGACCACGCACCAGGTAGAACGACTCGCTAGCCTCGATGCGCTGGGCGAATGGCGCCACCAGGCGGCCTTCACGCAAAAGGTCCTCGACCAGCGACGAGCGTGCCAGAGCGATGCCCAGTCCCAGCTCCGCCATGCGCAGGGTAGAAACCAAGGTGTCGAACTGCATGCCGCTCGTGTAATCGACATCGCCGGCCCCGACCCTTTTCAGCCAGTAGCCCCAGCCTTCCTCGTAGCCCAGCACGTGCAGCAGCGTCAGCCGGGCCACATCGCGCGGCTCGCGCAGGGCGGACTCGCTCATCAGCGCGGGCGAGCAGACCGGCACCAGGTAATCCCAGGTCAGTCGCTGGGCCTCGACGCCGGCCCACTGCCCACTGCCCCAGCGGATCTCCAGATCGTCCTCGGCATCGAGCTCCTTGACCCACAGGTTGCTGATGTAGCGGATGTCGATCTGCGGATTTGCCCGGCGGAAGTCCTCCAGGCGCGGTGCCAGCCAGAAGTGCAAGAGCGAGAGGCTGCCGCGCACCTTCAGCGGCCGGTGCTGGCGCTGCCCAAAGATCTCGTTGGTACCCACCGCCAGGCGGCTGATGGCGTCCTGTACGACCGGGAGATAGGACTGCCCCTCCTCGGTCAGCCCCAACCCCCGGGGCAGGCGTTTGAACAGCGCTACCCCAAGCTGACCCTCCAGCTGGCGGATCTGCTGGCTCACCGCTCCCTGAGTAAGGTGTAGTTCCTCCGCCGCGTGGGTGAAGTTCAGGTGGCGCGCCGATACTTCGAAGGCGCGAAGCCAGTTCAATGGGGGCAGGGCTTTATGGCTCAACGACGGGTCCTCATGGCGACTGTTCTAGCAGCCTAGTATCGCGTCGCTCAGGCAACTGTGGAACCGCCGACCGCAGCAGCCAGCGACCCCCTGTACTGTTCGCGCGCCTTGCGGGTGAGCCAGAACACGAAGTAGCACCAGGCGATGAACGGCAAGCCGAAGTACAGCGCCACCCGCTGCGTGGGGTCGAAGGCGATGCCGACGCAGGCCAGTACGCAGCACAACAACGCTGCCAGCGGAACGAAGGGGTAGCCACGCACGCGGAACTTCAGGTCCTCCACCTTACCGCCGTTGGCCACGTAGTGGCGTCGGAAAGCGATCTGGCTGGCTGCGATGCTCATCCACACCACCACCACGGCCAGGCCGGAGATGGACACCAGGGCAAGGTAGATGGTGTCCGGCGCGAACACACTAGTCAGCAGGGACGCCATGCCACCGACCATGCTCAGCACGATGGCGTTGAACGGCGTACCGCGACGGGAAAGCGAAGCGAAGCTGCGTGGCATGTTGCCCTGGTCGCTCAGGGTCCAGAGCATACGCGCGGCGGCATAGAGGCCAGAGTTGGCGGCCGACAGCAGCGCGGTAATGATGACGAAGTTCATGATGTCGGCGGCGTAGGGAATGCCGATCGTCTCGAAGACCATCACGAAGGGGCTTTCCACGACGCCGGCCTGCTCACGCGGCAACAGGGTGGCCAGGACGAAGATGGTGCCGACGAAGAACAGCGCCAGGCGCACTACCGTGGTGCGGATAGCCTTGGGCACGTTCTTCTGCGGATCGCGGGTCTCACCGGCGGCGATGCCGATCAACTCGGTTCCGGAGAAGGCGAAGGACACCGCCAGAAGGGTCATGGCGATCGACCAGAAGCCGGTCGGGAACAGCCCCTCGCGGGTGAAGTTGCCCAGCCCGATGCTATGCGCGTGCTTGATCTCGAAGATCCCGAGGATGGCACCACCGCCCACCACAAGAAACGCGATCACCGCGAGCACCTTGATCAGCGAGAGCCAGAACTCGGTTTCGGCGAAGGTGCGCACCGAGACGATGTTGCTGATGAACACCGCCGCACCGAACAGTGCGCTCCAGATCCACACAGGTGTGTCCGGGAACCAACGCACCATGAGCATGCCGGCGGCGGTGAATTCGGAGCCAATGGCCACGGTCCAGGTCAGCCAGTACATCCAGGCCACCGTGTAACCGGTACCGGGCCCTAGATAGCGGGTGGCATAGCTGCTGAACGAGCCGACTTCGGGCATCTGCACGGCCAGTTCGCCCAGGCACATCATGACCAAATAGACCATGATCGCGCCAATGATGTAGGCAATCACCGCGCCCAGGGGGCCTGCCTGGTTGACGGTGTAGCCCGAAGACAGGAACAAGCCGGTACCGATCACGCCCCCCAGGGCCAGCATGACGATATGGCGGGTTTGCATATCCTGTTTGAAGGCATGTGTCGACGCAATTTTGCTTGTTGTCGTCTGCTCGGACATCGTTGGACTCTCATGAAAGTGGACGGGCAAGGACGGTCCTACGGCCAGCGTTTGGGCAGAACGAATCAAATTGCCTTGGCATCTTGTTGTTGTTCGACTTCATGAATCGACGCCCGCCGCGGGGCAGACGTCGCTAGACAGGTCTCAGACCTGTGGCTCGCGGTGGCGAACCACCGCTTCAGCCTCCCTGGCCAGTTCCTCGCGCACCGCGGCGCAAGCCTGCGCGAGATCCGCCACCAGGTCGGCGGTGTCCTCGATGCCCACGGAGATCCGCACCAGCCCTTCGGATATTCCAAGGGCCAGGCGTTCCTCTAAGGTGTTCTCCACATGACTGGTGGTGCGCGCCGGCCCATAGATGGTTTCCACGGCCCCCAGATTGCCGGCCCGATGGGCGTACTTCAGCCGTGGCAGCAGCCGCACAACAGTCTCCATGCCGCCTTTGAGCACAAAGCTGACGATGGCACCGAAGTTTCGCATTTGCGCACGGGCGATCACATGTCCGGGGTGCTGGGGCAAACCGGGGTAGTTGACCGCCTCCACCAGCGACTCACCGCACAGGTATTCGGCCAGCGCCTGGGCGCTCGCCTGCTGCTGGCGCACGCGCACTGCCAGTGTCTTGATCCCGCGAATGATCAGGTAGGCCGAGAATGGGTCCAGCGACGCACCGTTGATTTCGCGATAGTGACGCACCTGCCCCATTAGCGATTCGGCACCACAGACAACGCCGCCGAGCACGTCGCCATGGCCGGACAGGAACTTGGTGGCGCTGTGTACCACGATATCGACACCCAACGTCAGGGGATTCTGGTTCAGAGGCGTGGCGAAGGTGTTGTCGGCCACCACCAGAGCGCCGGCCTTCTTGGCCACAGCGACCAGACGCTGGATGTCCAGCACCTTCAGGGTCGGATTGGTCGGTGTTTCCAGATAGAGCAGGTCACATCCAGCGGAGATTTCCCGCTCGATAGCTTCAGTGTCCAGGGTGTCACATAGACAGACCTGCACGCCTATGCGCGGCAGGAACTCCTCGAAGATCTTATTGGTGCCGCCGTAGCTGTCGCGGGTCGAGACCACGCGCATGCCGCTTGTCAGGAAAGTGTGCAGTACACCACTGATGGCGGCCATGCCACTGCTGAATGCGACCGCCGACTCCGCTTGCTCCAGATCGCAGAGCTTGGCCTCCAGCGTCGCCACCGTGGGGTTGCTCATGCGGCTGTAGATGTAGCCCGGCTGTTTGCCCAGGGCGACGTCGTACCAGACATCAATGTCCTGATAGCCGTAGGCCGCGCTGACCACGATCGGGGTCTGGGTCGCATTGTACGGATGCTGGACCTGCTCACCGCCCCAAACCACTCGGGTCTCCACGCTGGCGGTGTTACCCCGTTCGACTTCCACTTTCTTGTTCATATCCTATTCCCGCAACACTGAGATGACTTCACTGACCCGTGGGTCGGTCTGCAGGGACTATAGGGAGACGGCAGCGAACTGAAAAACGATGTAATCCTGGGCTAAGTAGTGTGTTTTTTAATGGCTCCTACATAGAGGGTGTGAAGAAATTTGTGTGCCCGGGGTTTGGGTTGCTGCTGCGGCAGCCTGTCTTCGTCGCCGATCGTAAAGCGCGTCAACGCCACCTTCCAGTCACGGATCGACATCGTCCATTCATTGCTGAAGTTTCGTAGTGCCAGGTAGAACAGTTTCAGCAGCGCCTCGTCGCTGGGAAACGAGCCGCGATTCTTGGTGATTTTGCGCAGCCTCATGTTCACCGATTCGATGGCGTTGGTGGTGTAGATCACCCTGCGAATCTCTGGCGGGAAGTCGAAGAACGGCGTAATACGTGGCCAATTGCGGTGCCAGGACTGGCCAATCGGCAGGCAGTCGTCCCACTTGGCCTCGAACTCGCCAAGGCGCAGTTCGGCCTCGTCAGCCGTACTGGCTTGGTAAATCCGCTTCAGGTCAGCGGCGGCTTCGGCCCGCCGCTTCCAGGACACATAGTTCAGGCTGTGCCTGACCATGTGCACGATGCACAGCTGCACGCTGGTGTGCGGGAACACCTCCTCAATGGCCTCGGGGAAGCCCTTCGGGCCATCCACGCAGGCCACAAAGATGTCCTGCAGTCCGCGATTGCGCAGCTCGGTTACCACCTGCAACCAGAACTTGGCGCCCTCGTTCTGGTCGATCCACAGGCCGAGGATTTCCTTCTTGCCAGCCAGATTGATGCCCAGTGCCAGATACACCGCCTTCACTCGCGCGGTGCCTTCGTGCACCTTGGTGTGGATGCAGGCGAGGTAGACGATGGGGTAGACCTCATCGAGCGGGCACGCCTGCCAGGACCTCACTTCATCGGCTACGGCATCGGTCACCGAGGAGATCAAGCTGGGTGACACCTCGGTGCCGTACACTTCCGGCAAGTGCGCCTGGATCTCGCGCACAGTCATGCCGCGGGCATACAGCGAGAGGATCTTGTCGTCGAAACCCGCCCAGCTGGCCTGGTGCTTCTCGACCAATCTGCGGATCGAAGGGGCCATGTCGGTCGCGAGGCACTTCGATGGGCAGCTCGCCGAACTCGCCCTTTAGTTTCTTCTTGCGGAAACCGTTGCGGGTGTTGCCAGTTGGATTGCTGGCCGGCTGATGCTTGCTATGGCCCAGGTGGCGGGTCAGCTCGGCATCCAGTGCACGTTCGACTAGCTTCTTGGCCAGTTGCTTGAGGATGCCGTCGGCACCGATCAGGTCTTCAGGTTTCTGGGTAGTTGGCTAGGAGCTGATCCAGCAGCTCGCCGGTGATGGGGTGTGGCGTCTTGCTCATGGTGTCTCCGGTTCGGAGCGACAGCGTCGCTCATTAGCCGGTTACACAACAACCGGACACCTTCAACCGGTTTGCAAGTACTCGACCATTTGGATTTGTCCAGCGAGCATATCGGGTCGAGCTATAGCCGGCAGGCAAACGGGCAC
>JBFJZW010000052.1:0-19081 GCA_041621875.1 Pseudomonas sp.
GCTACTGGGGCGGGTGGTGAGGCTCCCAAGCTGCTACTAACTGAAGATCGTCATGGTGCCCTGCACCCTGATGCCGTATTGCCGGATGCAGATGCTGTACAGCACTGGTTTGTGAAATTTGCACGTAACAAGGCAGGTCGAACGGATCAGGACATTCTTCGCAGCGAGTATTGCTTCTACCGAGCGGTTCGGCAGTTGGGCCTCGATACAGTTGCCGCAGAAGGGCTGGCTTTGGAAGAGGGCAATAAGCCCAGCCTGTGGATGCATCGCTTTGATCGCAAAGTCAGTGCGGCAGGCGTGGGTCGAGTTGCCGTTGAGTCGATGTACTCACTGTCTGGTGTTGCAGAGGCTGGCAGCTATATGTCGCATTCGCAGGTGCTACGAACCTTGGTCGGGTTATGGCAAAGCGTTGGGCAGGCTGAGCAGGTTGGTGATTTGGTATTCGAGTACATGCAGCGTGATCTGCTGAATCAGATTCTGGGTAATTCAGACAATCATGGCCGCAACACCTCGATTCTCAGGAATGAGCAGGGCGTGAGGCTGGCCCCGATTTATGATCTTGCCCCCATGGTCATGGATGATGAAGGCGTAACGCGTACGACAAAATGGCCAAAGTACATTGAAGTGGCGGGTGAGGTCACCTGGCGGGCTGCCTGCGATGAGGCTGCGCAGTGGGTCAACCCTGATGAGCTATTCCAGCGGCTCAGGGCTGCGGCTCAAACTTTCCTGGCCTTGCCTGACTTGCTGAGTGCAGATGGATTGCCCGCTGCGACAATGAACCATCCTCGCGTGGGGCTGCGTGATCTCTCTCAGCGGCTCAATAAATGGGGGCTCATCTAATGGACATCCTTGAGCGCAATCGGATTCTTACCGAGCTGCAGGAGCAGTTGGCTTCTGGAGAAATTACGATCGGGGCGGCAGTCCGGCGGTTACGCAAGGACGTGACTGGGTTGCAGCAGGCCACGTTCGCCCAGATGTGTAAGCTGTCGCTACGCGCCCTGCGGCAGTTGGAGCATGATGCAAGTAACCCCACCGTTCAGACGTTGAACAGAGTGTTTAATCCATTCGGCATGCAGGTCGGTATCGTGCCAAAGGTTTCGCGCTAAACACATCGGCCTGTGCAATCTTGTCTGCAACGACGGACAGTTTCAGGTCTTGTTTCTATTTTTATCAACCGTTCGTCGGCTGACGAGCGGTAGTGGTGCCGTTACGCGCAGAAAATCCAACCGAGAAAATGGTGGGTATTAAAGCGGGTATCAGTTTGCGTGTTTCTTTGATTAGTCCATTTAAAATCAATAGCTTATGAATCAAAGAAAGATCATCCACGTCGATTGCGACTGCTTCTATGCCGCCATCGAGATGCGTGACGATCCCGCCCTGGCGGGCAAACCGCTGGCGGTGGGCGGCTCGGCGGACAGGCGTGGGGTGATTGCCACTTGCAACTATGAGGCGCGCGCCTATGGCGTGCGTTCGGCCATGGCGTCCGGGCAGGCCTTGAAGCTGTGCCCGGATCTGTTGATCGTCAAACCGCGGATGGATGCCTACAAGGCGGTCTCGCGGGAGATCCAGGCGATCTTTCGCGAGTACACCGAGCTGATCGAGCCGCTGTCGCTGGATGAGGCCTACCTGGATGTGACGGATTGCCCGCATTTTGCCGGCAGCGCCACGCGCATCGCCCAGGATATCCGCCGGCGGGTGTCCCAGGACCTGCATATCACCGTCTCGGCCGGGGTAGCTCCGAACAAGTTCCTGGCGAAGATCGCCAGCGACTGGAAAAAACCCAATGGCCTGTTCGTGATCACCCCGGAGCAGGTTGAGGATTTCGTCGCCGCCCTGCCTGTCAGCAAACTGCATGGCGTTGGCAAGGTCACCGCGGACAAGCTCGCGCGCCTGGGGATTCGCACCTGCAGCGACCTGCGCGAGTGGAACAAGCTGGCCCTGGTCAGGGAATTCGGCAGTTTTGGCGAGCGCTTGTGGGGCTTGGCGCGGGGGATCGACGAGCGTGCGGTGCAGACCGACAGCCGCCGGCAGAGCGTCAGCGTGGAGCATACCTACGACAAGGATCTGGCGGATCTGCCCGCGTGCCTCGAGCAGTTGCCAGAGCTGCTCGCCGAGCTGGACCGACGCATGGCACGGCTGGATCAGAGTTACCGGCCGGACAAACCCTTCGTCAAAATCAAGTTCCACGATTTCAGCCAGACCACCCTGGAGCAGGCCGGGGCCCGGCGCGATCTACACAGTTACCAACTGCTAATGAGTGCGGCCTTTGCCCGTGGCAACAAGCCGGTGCGGCTGCTCGGGGTGGGGGTGCGCCTGCATGATTTGCGCGGTCATCATGAGCAGCTGGAGCTGTTCGCGCCCTAGGGTGGACATGCCGCAGGCTTGTCCACCTTGAGGCCGTGGCGCTTCTTCTGTGGTGCGCGCGGCGCACCCTAGGCATCGATGGGGCTTAGCTGCCTTCAGGCCAAAGCCGGATCGGCTTGCCTGCGGCCGGCCACAGCTGCAGCTGGCCGATATCGTTGAAGTCCCAGCGCTGGACCTGGCCCAGACTCTCGAGAAAACGCGCTTCCTGCTCCATCAGAGCCTCTGCGCACATCTTGCGGGTGCTGCCGGCGGCGCTGAAGCTGAGCTTATCGCCATCGAGCTGGTAGCCGGCGAACCAGTGGTTGCAGCCAGCGTTGCCATAGGCGCGGCCGTCGTCGCCGAAGGTGATGGTCAGGTGGCTGCGGTCGATCAGCGGGCGCTCGCCGATCCATTCCACCTGATAGCTGTGTTCGGTTTCCAGCTGCGGCGCTGTAGCGGCGCAGCCGAGCAGGCTGGCGGCCAGCAGGCCGGTGGCGAGTACGGGTTTCATGCAACCTCCTTGTCGATGCATTGCGGGCACAGGTGCCGGTTGTTCTGTTTGCGCCAGCCGAGTTCATTGATGCGCGCTTCGGCGGCCGGAGCCTGGGCTTTCTTGCCGAGGGCCGCATCTACGGCGAATTCGAAATCCAGTTGCGCCTGGCAGGTGTCGCACTTGACCTGCCAGTTGAAGATTGCCAGCTCGCCGAAGACCGGGCCAGTGGCCACCGCCACCCATTGACCGCGGGGGTTGATCAGGTGGCGGACCTTTTCGGCATGCAGGCGCATGGACAGCTCGCGGCTGCCCTTGAGGGTCACCAGCAGGTCGTCGCCACTCTGGATCGAGCCGCCGTTGCCGGTGACCTGATAGCGGCCGGGTGCCAGTGCGCGGCATTCAATCAGGGTGTGTTCGGGGTTGAGCAGGTTGTAGCGAAAGTCGTGTTCGGCCATGGGTCCTCCGGAAGGGTCTGTTGACGTTTCGTTCGTGGCCGCGACGAAGCGTCAACAGACCTGGGCGCAAATGCTATCACGCAGTGGCGTGCACCAGATTGATCGGCGTGCCGGCCAGCCAGGCAGCGATATTGTCGCGGGTAGTGGCGGCAATCGCGGCCAGGGCTTCGTGGGTCAGAAAGGCCTGGTGCGCGGTGATCAGTACATTGGGGAAACTCAGCAACCGCGCCAGCACATCGTCCTGCAGCGGTTGGTCGGAATGGTCTTCATAGAACAGCTCGGCTTCCTCTTCATAGACATCCAGACCCAGATAGCCCAGCTGGCCGCTTTTCAGCGCGCCGATCAGCGCTGGAGTGTCGATCAGTGCGCCGCGCCCGGTGTTGATCAGCATCACTCCGGCTTTCATCTGCTGCAGGCGCGGGGCATTGATCAGGTGGTGAGTGGCGGCGTTGAGCGGGCAGTGCAGGCTGATGATGTCGCTGCATTCGATCAGCTCGTCGAGTTCGACCTGGCGCGCGCCGAGGCCTGCCAGATTGGCGACGGGGCGGGGGTCGTTGATCAGCAACTGGCAGCCGAAGCCGGCCATGATCCGGGCGAAGGTCAGGCCGATCTGGCCGGCACCGATGATGCCAACGCTCTTGCCGTGCAGGTCGAAACCGGTCAGGCCGTGCAGCGAGAAGTCGCCCTCGCGGGTGCGGTTGAAGGCGCGGTGGGTGCGGCGGTTGAGGGTCAGGATCAGGGCCAGGGCATGTTCGGCCACGGCGTGGGGCGAATAGGCCGGCACCCTGACGACGCAGAGGCCGAGCTGCTCGGCGACGGGCAGGTCGATATGGTTGTAGCCGGCCGAGCGCAGGGCGATCAGGCGCGTGCCGCCAGCGGCCAGACGCCTGAGTACCGGGGCGCTGAGGTCGTCATTGATAAAGGCGCAGACGACCTCGCAGCCTGCGGCCAGGTCGGCGCTGTCCTGACGCAGGTGCGCTTCCTGGAAGCTCACCTGCCAGTCGTCGGGCAGGTTGGCGGCCAGAAAGCTCTGCTGGTCGTAGGCTTTGCTGCTGAACAGGATCATGCGCATGGCGATTTTCCGGGTGGCGATGGGTCAGACGCTGACTCTGGCTTCGTTGGCCAGGCGCTCGATGGCGGCGTCGAGTTCGTCGAGGGCCTGATTGGCCGCTGGATCATTCTGTTTCAGCAGGGTTTCGCTGCGTTGGCAGGCGGCGCGCAATTGCGGTACGCCACAGTAGCGGGTGGCCCCGTGCAGGCGATGCACGCGTTCGATCAGCGCGCTGCGTTCGCCGGCCTGGCGCGCCTGGTGGATGGCTTGGCGGTCCGTCGGCAAGCCGGCCAGCAGCATGTTCAGCATATCGGCGGCCAGGTCGGGTTTGCCGGCGGCCAGGCGCAGGCCCTCGGCGGCATCGAGAACGCTGAGGTCGCTGCGCGGGCCGCTTTCGCTCGGCTGTTCGACGGCCTGATTGCGCAACGCCAGGCCGGTCCATTTGAGCACCACCTGGGCTAGCTGACGTTCGCTGATGGGCTTGGTCAGGTAGTCGTCCAGGCCGCTTTGCAGCAGGGCGCGCTTCTCGTTGGCCAGGGCGTGGGCGGTGAGGGCGACGATGGGCACCGGGCTCTGGCCGCGCTCGCTTTCCACCTGGCGGATCGCTTCGGTGGCCTGGCGGCCGTCCATGCCCGGCATCTGCACATCCATAAAGATCAGGTCGAAGACCTGCAGCTTGGTTTTGTCCAGAGCCTCATAACCGCTGCTGGCGGTGCTGACGGTTGCCCCCATGTCTTCCAGCAGGGTGTGCACCAGCAGCAGGTTGGCCGGGTTGTCGTCGACGCAGAGGATCAGTGGCGGGCGGCTGGGGGGGCTGTTCTGCGGTTCGGCGCGGGCATGCCGGGGGCTGATCAGCTCCGCCAGGGTGCGCTGCAGCTTGCGCGTGCAGGCCGGCTTGGCCTGCAGCTGGCTGTAGGCGTTGGGCAGCAGGCTGTGGTACAGCGTCTGCTCGGTGGTGGGGCAGAGCACCAGGGCCTTGCAGTTGACGCGGTCCAGGTCCCAGATGTACTGGCCGAGCCGTTCCGGCGGCAAGGCCTGGGTGCTGACGCCGAGCACCGCCAGTTCGATCGGCTGCTCGGTGTGGCACGCGGCGCTGACGGCGGCGAACAGGCTGTCGAGGCTGTCGAAGGCGCTGACCTGCAGGCCACAATCTTCCAGCTGGTGCTGCAGGGCCTGGCGGGCCAGTGCGTGGCTTTCCAGCAGTGCGGCGCGGCGGCCCAGCAGTGGCGCGCGCGGCAGGTCTTCGGCATCGTCGCGGGCCTTGGGCAGGCTCAGGCTGATCCAGAATTCCGAGCCTTCGTCGGGGGTGCTGTCGACGCCGATCTCGCCGCCCATCTGCTCGATCAGGCGCTTGGAAATCACCAGGCCCAGACCGGTACCGCCGGCCTGGCGCGACAGCGAGTTGTCGGCCTGGCTGAAGGCCTGGAACAGTTCGCCCAGGTCCTCATCGGACAGGCCGATGCCGGTGTCCTGCACGCTGATGCGCAGTTGCGCGCGGTCGGGGGTTTCGTCCTCGAGCATGGCGCGCAGGACGATGCTGCCTTCGCGGGTGAACTTGATGGCGTTGCTGACCAGGTTGGTCAGCACCTGCTTGAGGCGCAGCGGATCGCCAATCAGCGACAGCGGGGTATCGCGGTAGACCAGGCTGAGCAGTTCCAGCTGCTTTTCGTGGGCGGCCGGGGCGAGGATGGTCAGGGTGTCCTGGAGCAGATCGCGCAGGTTGAAGGGGATATTTTCCAGCACCAGCTTGCCGGCTTCGATCTTGGAGAAGTCGAGGATCTCGTTGATGATCGCCAGCAGGTTGTCGGCGGATTTCTCGATGGTGCCCAGGTAATCCTGCTGGCGCGGGCTCAGCTCGCTTTTCTGCAGCAGGTTGGTGAAGCCGAGGATGCCGTTGAGCGGGGTGCGGATCTCGTGGCTCATATTGGCCAGGAACTCGGACTTGATCCGGCTGGCCTCCAGGGCTTCCTTGCGCGCCAGGTCCAGCTCGATGTTCTGGATTTCGATGGTTTCCAGGTTATGCCGCACGTCCTCGGTGGCCTGGTCGACGCTCTGCTGCAACTCGTCCTGGGCGTTCTGCAGGGACTCGGCCATGCGGTTGATGCCCGAAGCCAGCTCGTCCAGTTCATGGCTGCCGAGCGGCGGCAGGCGGGTTTGCAGATGGCCGTCCTTGAGCTGAGCGACGCCATGTTTGATCTGCCGCAGCGGGTCGTTGATGGTGCGGCTCATGCGCACTGCCAGCAGGGCGGTGACCGCCAGGCCGGTGGCAATCAGCAGCAGGCTGGCCAGCAGGCTGCGGTAGCCACTGAGCAGAGTGCTGTGGTGCGACAACTCGAGCTCGACCCAGCCCAGCAGGGTGTTGCCGTTATCGCCGACGGCTTCGCCGGTCAGGCTCAGGTGCTGTTCGAATACCGGCAGGAGGAAACGCGTGGCGTCCTGGCTGCTGTGTTGCGCGGCGAGCAGGCTGCCGCCGCTGGGTACGCCGTTGAGCATGCGCGGGCCGGCGTGGGCCAGGGTCGTGCGTTCGCTGGCGAGAAAGCTCACGGCGCGCACGTCCGGTTGCTCCAGCGCCTGGGTGGCGATGCGTTGCAGCAGGATGCCGTCGCCGCGCTGCAAGGCGGGGGCGGCCAGGGGCGCGAGCTGTTCGGTGATCATCTGTCCGCGTTGCAGCAACTGGGCCTGCAGGGCGGACAGCTGCACCCAGGTGAAGTAGCCGCCCAGCACCAGTGCCAGCAGGCTGGTGGGCAGCAGGGTGAGCATGAGTACGCGGCCTTTGATGCCTAAATCCTTTAACACACGCTGCCTCCTTGGATGATGTCTTGGCAGTGTAGCGATTCGGCTGGCGAGAATCTGTAGGTGAGTGCGGCGCAGTTAGTAGGTAGAATTATTCTCATTTGTCTCGGTGGTTTTCTCGTGCTCAGGTGTAACCGTCCCGCCGCGCGAATTCTTGCGGTTGAAGATGATCCTCTGCTGGCCAGCCATGTGCAGCAGCACCTGCAGGGCAGCGGTCACTGCGTCACCCTCTGCGGTGATGGCCGCGAAGGGTTGCGCCTGGCGGCCGACGGCGATTTCGATCTGGTGTTGCTGGATATCCTGCTGCCCGGCATCGGCGGCCTGGAGGCGTTACAGCGCCTGCGTGAACGTCGCGGTGTGCCGGTTATCCTGATGTCGGCGCTGGGCGGCGAGCAGGATCGGATTAGCGGTTTCAGCCAGGGTGCCGATGACTACCTGCCCAAGCCGTTCAGCATGGACGAGCTGAACGTGCGTATCGCGGCGGTGTTGCGCCGGGTGGCTTATGAGCGGCGCGAACTGACGGCGCTGCCACCGCAGAGAGGCGGGCTGTTCTTCGATGAGCCGCGTATGGATATAAGCCTGGCGGGCCGTTGGGCCGGGCTGACGCCTGCGGAGTATCGCGTGCTGGAGCTGCTGGCGCGCAACCTGGACGAGGTGCTGAGCAAGGCGTTCCTTTATCAGCAGGCATTGCATCGTGCCTATGCGGCGCATGACCGCAGTCTGGATATGCACGTCAGCCATATCCGCCGCAAATTGCAGGCCCTGGGTGACACTGGTCTGCGTCTGGAAACCGTGTGGGGCAAGGGTTACCTGCTCAGCGGGCAGGACTCCTGAGGTGGCGCTGCCTGGACGGCGTTCATTGTTCTGGAAGCTGGCGGCGCTGCTGGTCACCTTCACCCTGCTGCTGATTTCCCTCAGCTGGTTCTGGAGCCAGCGCGTCGAGCTGCACACCTCC
The DNA here is from genome assembly GCA_041621875.1 of Pseudomonas sp. Classification (GTDB taxonomy): domain Bacteria; phylum Pseudomonadota; class Gammaproteobacteria; order Pseudomonadales; family Pseudomonadaceae; genus Aquipseudomonas. Next base: position 8,091 of record JBFJZW010000052.1, read on the forward strand.
TACCTGTCTGCACCTGCGAAGCAGCAACTGCAGGCTTATGCCGATGCCGCCGAGCAGGCCTGGCTGGAGGGCGGTGCGACCGCTGCCGACGCCTTCCTGCAGGATTTGCGTGAGCGTGAAGCGAGCGATGCGTTGCTGCTGGATACTGAGTTGCAGCCGCTGGGTAGTCAGGCGTTGACCCAGACGCAGCGTGAGCGCCTGACCTTTATGCGTCAGCTGGACTGGCCGATGAGCCGCCGCTCGACCGAACTGCCTTATATAGACATTCCTTTTGCCAACGCTGGCGGGCATCTGGTGATTCAACTGCCCGAGCGTTTTCGCCCCTGGGAATATCGCCAACCCCTGTTATGGCTGACCCGCGCGTTGTTGCCGGGGATGCTGGCGTTGCTGTTCTGCATAGGCCTTTACCGGGTATTGATTGCCCCGTTGGTGCGTTTGCGCGAGCAGGCCAACGCGCTGCATTGCGACGACTTGTCGGCCCGTGCCGGTGCGGTGGCGCGGCGACAGGATGAGCTGGGCGAGTTGGGCCGCGCCTTCGACCATATGGCCGAGCGTCTGCAGGGCACGGTGGAGCTGCAGCGCCAGTTGCTGCGCGATCTGTCCCATGAGCTGCGCACCCCGCTCAGCCGTCTGCGGGTCGCCGCCGAGGGCGGGCTGCAAGGCCAAAGCCTGACGCAGCGGGTGATGCATGAGGTGCAGCTGATGCAGCGGCTGGTTGGCGATACGCTGGAGCTGGCCTGGCTGGATACCGAGCGCCCTCGGTTGGCCGCCGAGCCAGTGGATCTGGAGGCGCTCTGGGACATGTTGTGCGAGCGCGCCTGTTTTGAAAGTGGCTGGGGGGCCGAGCGTCTGGTGTACGCCGTCGAGCCGGGCTGTCATCTGTCCTGCAACCTCAATGCCTTGGCGCGGGCGTTGGAGAACATCTTGCGCAACGCCATCCGCTATTCGCCCGAGACCGGGCTGATCCGCCTCGGCGGGAAAGTGCAGGCGGATGAATGGCACCTGTGGCTGGAAGACCAGGGGCCGGGGGTGCCGCAGCAGCAATTGGCGCAGATCTTTCTCCCCTTCACCCGCCTGAACGGTGCCCGGCCGGGTGACGGTGGCTTTGGCCTGGGACTGAGCATCGCGCGCAGCGCCATCGACGGGCAGGGCGGACGTATGTACGCCGAAAACGCCCATCCGGGTTTACGCATCCACCTGCATTTACCCGTGACCTGAGGCTGTGGGTGCGACTGCCGTTATGGCTGCCGCCGGTTTGCCGTTATCATGGGTGCCTTCTTTGCCTATGGATCGCCACGTTCGCCATGAGCCCGCAATACCCCACTATCGCCGATTGCATCGGCAACACCCCGCTGGTGCGTTTGCAGCGCCTGCCGGGTAACACCAGCAACACCCTGCTGCTGAAACTGGAAGGCAATAACCCGGCGGGTTCGGTAAAGGACCGCCCGGCGCTGTCGATGATCAATCGCGCCGAGTTGCGCGGCGATATCCACCCCGGCGACGTGTTGATCGAGGCCACATCCGGCAACACCGGTATCGCCCTGGCCATGGCGGCGGCGATCAAGGGCTACCGGATGATCCTGATCATGCCGGACAACTCCACCGCCGAACGCAAGGCGGCGATGAGCGCCTATGGTGCCGAGTTGATCCTGGTCGGCGGCATGGAGGAGGCCCGTGACCTGGCCCTGCAGATGCAGGCCGACGGCAAGGGCAAGGTGCTCGACCAGTTCGCCAACGGCGACAACCCCGAGGCCCATTATCGCGGCACTGGCCCGGAAATCTGGCAGCAGACCGGCGGCGAAATCACCCACTTCATCAGCTCCATGGGCACCACCGGTACCATCATGGGCGTGTCGCGTTTCTTGAAGGAACAGAATCCCGAGGTGCAGATCGTCGGTCTGCAGCCGATGGAAGGCGCGGCGATTCCCGGTATCCGCCGTTGGCCCCAGGAATACCTGCCGAAAATCTATCAGGCCGAGCGGGTCGATCGCATCATCGACATGGGCCAGCAGGAAGCCGAAGAGGTGATGCGCCGTCTGGCGCGCGAGGAAGGCATCTTCTGTGGAGTGTCCTCCGGTGGTTCGGTGGCGGCCATGCTGCGTCTGTCCCGGGAAGTCGAGAACGCGGTGATGGTGGCGATCATCTGCGACCGTGGCGACCGTTACCTGTCCAGTGGCGTTTACGACGCACCGAGCAACTGATGGCCAAGAAAGACGGCGGTCTGCGCTTTCAACCCAGCGGCGGTTCCCGTGCGCCGCAGGTGCCAGTGGGCAAGAAGCAGAAACTGGCGATTGAACGCCTGGCGGGCGATGGTCGCGGCATCGCATTCAGCGAGGGGCGTACCTGGTTTGTCAGTGGCGCGCTGGCCGGCGAGCAGATCGAGGCGCGGGTACTCGGTGCCCATGGCAAGGTGGTCGAGGCGCGGGTCGAGCGCATTCTCACTGCCAGTACCGAGCGCCGCAGCGAGGCTTGCGCCCATGCCAAGGTCTGCGGCGGCTGCAGCCTGCAGCATATGCCCCATGCCGATCAGCTTGCTCTGAAACAGCGCATGCTCGCCGAGCAACTCAGCCGCTTGGCTAATCTTGAGCCGCAAGAGTGGGCTGCGCCTCTGGTCGGCCCGGAGCTGGGCTATCGCCGCCGCGCACGTATTGCCGTGCGTTGGGACCACAAGGCCAAGCGCCTGGATGTCGGTTTTCGCGCCGCCGCCAGCCAGGACATCATCGCCATCAGCGATTGCCCGGTGCTGGTACAGCCCTTGCAACCGATCCTGCGTGCGCTGCCCCAGGTCTTGCGTGAGCTGGATAAACCCCAGGCCATTGGTCATGTCGAGTTGTTCAGCGGTAGCAGCAGTGCTGTGCTGATACGGCATACTGCTGCATTGAGCGAGGCGGATCTGGCCCGTTTGCAGGCGTTCTGCGCCGCGCAGGAGGCGCAGCTGTGGTTGCACGGCAGTGCCGAGCCGCAGCCGTTCGAGCCAGCGCAGCAGCTGAGTTATCGCCTGGAAGCTTTTAATCTCGACCTGGCTTACCGGCCCGGCGACTTTGTTCAGGTCAACCAGCCGGTGAATGACGCCATGGTTGCCCAGGCCCTGGACTGGCTCGCGCCGCAGGCCGATGAGCGGGTGCTGGATCTGTTCTGTGGCCTGGGCAACTTCGCCCTGCCGCTGGCCCAGCGGGTGCAGGAGCTGGTGGCGGTGGAGGGTGTGCAGACCATGGTCGAGCGCGCCGCTGAGAATGCCGCGCGCAACGGTCTGGGCAATGCGCACTTTTTCCAGGCCGATCTGTCCAACCCGCTGGCCGGGGTTGGCTGGGCGCAGGGTGGCTTTGCCGCCGTGCTGCTCGACCCGCCGCGCGATGGTGCGTTGGCGGTGGTCCGCCAGATGGCCGAGTTGGGCGTCAAACGGGTGCTCTATGTGTCGTGTAACCCGACGACCCTGGCCCGCGACAGCGCCGAGTTGCTGGCGCAAGGTTATCGGCTGGAACGGGCCGGTATCCTCGACATGTTTCCGCAAACCGCGCACGTCGAAGCGATGGCGCTGTTTGTCCGGCAGTAGATTGAACGCGCCTGGATAAGGCGGCAGGGTGCTTGGTTTTATCCGGCCCCGCCCTTATCTAGGAGCAGCAGGGGCGCATAGGGATTGCGTCTTAAGTGGTTAAACCGACCGGCTCGTAGAAGGCCGGCGACAGTTCGGCTGTCCCACGGGGCGGCCTATGGAAGGTAAGCAAGATGGTTCAGGTTAGAGCGCATCAGCCGATCAACGACGACGGCAGCATCAACCTCGAGGCCTGGCTCGGGCATGTGCTGAGTGTCGACCCGGCACTGGATCGCGAGGCCCTGCGCGAGGCCTGCGAGTTTGCTCGCGAGGCCGAGCAGCAGGCCAATGCCGCACAGAATCTATGGACCGAGGGCGCGTCGAGTTTTCGCGCAGGGCTTGAAATCGCCGAGATCCTCGCCGACCTCAAGCTCGATCAGGACTCCCTGGTAGCCGCCGTGATCTACCGCTGCGTGCGTGAAGGCAAGGTGCCCTTGGCGCTGGTCCATCAGCGTTTCGGTCCGGTGGTGGCCAAACTGGTCGACGGCGTGCTGCGCATGGCGGCGATCAGCGCTTCGATGAACCCGCGCGATTCCCTGGTGCTCGGCTCCCAGGCCCAGGTGGAAAACCTGCGCAAGATGCTGGTGGCCATGGTCGATGACGTGCGCGTGGCGCTGATCAAGCTGGCCGAACGCACCTGCGCGATTCGCGCGGTGAAGGAGGCCGACGATGAGAAGCGTCAGCGCGTGGCCCGCGAGGTGTTCGACATCTATGCGCCGCTGGCTCACCGCCTGGGTATCGGCCATATCAAATGGGAACTGGAGGATCTGTCCTTCCGTTACCTGGAGCCCGAGCAGTACAAGCAGATCGCCAAGTTGCTGCACGAGCGGCGGATGGACCGCGAGCAGTACATCAACGAGGTGATGGGCCAGTTGCGCGAGGAGCTGGAGGCCACCGGGATCAAGGCCGATATCAGCGGCCGGGCCAAACATATCTATTCGATCTGGCGCAAGATGCAGCGCAAGGGCCTGCAGTTCAGCCAGATCTACGACGTGCGTGCGGTGCGTGTGTTGGTACCGGAGGTGCGCGATTGCTACACCGCCCTAGGGATAGTGCACACCTTGTGGCGGCATATCCCCAAGGAGTTCGACGACTACATCGCCAACCCCAAGGAAAACGGCTACCGCTCGCTGCACACCGCCGTGCTCGGCCCGGAAGGCAAGGTGCTGGAAGTGCAGATCCGCACCCAGTCCATGCACGAGGAGGCCGAACTCGGCGTGTGCGCGCACTGGCGCTACAAGGGCACTGACGTCAAGTCCAGCTCCAACCATTACGAAGAGAAGATTTCCTGGCTGCGTCAGGTGCTCGAATGGCATGAGGAACTGGGTGATATCGGCGGCCTGGCCGAACAGCTGCGCGTGGATATCGAGCCGGACCGGGTTTATGTGTTCACCCCGGACGGCCACGCCATCGACCTGCCCAAGGGGGCGACGCCGCTGGACTTCGCCTACCGGGTGCACACCGAAATCGGTCACAACTGCCGGGGCGCGAAGATCAACGGGCGTATCGTGCCGCTCAACTACAGCCTGCAGACCGGCGAGCAGGTGGAGATCATCACCAGCAAGCACGGCACGCCGAGCCGCGACTGGCTGAACTCCAACCTCGGTTACGTCACCACCAGCCGGGCGCGGGCGAAGATCGTCCACTGGTTCAAGCTGCAGGACCGCGACCAGAACGTCGCCGCCGGCAAGGCCCAGCTGGAGCGTGAACTGGGGCGTCTGGCGCTGCCCCATGTGGACTTCGATAAGCTGGCCGAGAAGGCCAATATGAAGACCAGCGAGGACCTGTTCGCCTCCCTCGGTGCCGGCGACTTGCGCCTGGCGCAGCTGGTCAATCTGGCCCAGCAACTGGTCGAGCCGGATCGGGTCAACGAGCAGCTCGAACTGATCCCGCGCAAGGCCCTGGGCTTCAAGCCGGGCAAGCGCGGCGATATCCAGATCCAGGGCGTGGGCAACCTGCTGACGCAGATGGCCGGCTGCTGCCAGCCACTGCCGGGCGACCCGATCGTCGGCTATATCACCCTGGGCCGCGGGGTCAGCATCCATCGCCAGGATTGCGCCTCGGTGCTGCAGCTCGGCAGTCGCGAGCCGGAGCGGATTATCCAGGTCAGCTGGGGGCCGGTGCCGGTGCAGACCTACCCGGTGGACATCATCATCAAGGCCTACGACCGTTCCGGCCTGCTGCGTGACGTGACCCAGGTGCTGCTCAACGAGAAGCTCAATGTGCTGGCGGTCAACACCCGCTCGAACAAGGACGACAACACCGCGTCCATGTCGATCACCGTGGAGATTCCCGGGCTGGATGCCTTGGGGCGGCTGCTGGGGCGTATTTCCCAGCTGCCGAATATTATCGAAGCGCGCCGCCATCGGGTTTCGTAGGATGGGTCGAGCGTAGCGATACCCATGCTGTATCCATTATTGGCTCGATGGGTTACGCGGCGCGCGGGTTTATCAGCGCTGCGTAACCCGTACTCTGCGCCGCTAACCCATCCTACGGATGCGTATTACCGGGATTTGTTATGTACCAACTCGACGACCTGCTGCACCTGATGGCCCGCCTGCGTGACCCGCAGCATGGCTGCCCGTGGGATTTGAAGCAGAGCTACGCGAGCATCGTGCCCTACACCATCGAGGAGGCGTACGAGGTGGCCGATGCCATCGAGCGTGGCGACTTCGAGCATCTGCCCGGCGAGCTGGGTGATCTGTTGTTCCAGGTGGTGTATTACAGCCAGCTGGCCCGCGAGGAAGGGCGCTTCGAGTTTGCCCAGGTGGTCGATGGCATCACGACCAAGTTGATTCGCCGTCATCCCCATGTGTTTCCCGATGGTGATCTGTATGGCGCGGTGGACGTGGCCAAGCTGGCAGAGGCCGCCGTCAAGCAGCGCTGGGAAGAACTCAAGGCCGAAGAACGCGCCGAGAAAGCGGCTGCTCCCGAACAGCTCTCGTTGCTCGACGATGTGCCCACTGCGCTGCCGTCGCTAAGCCGGGCGATCAAGCTGCAGAAGCGCGCCGCCCAGGTCGGCTTCGATTGGCCGGACGCCTTGCCGGTGCTGGACAAGGTGCGCGAAGAGCTGGATGAAGTGCTGGAGGCCATGAGCGAGAACGACCCCGAGGCGATTAGCGATGAGATCGGCGATCTCTTGTTTGTGGTCGGCAACCTGGCGCGGCACCTCAAGGTCGACCCCGAAACCGCTCTGCGCGCCGCCAATGGCAAGTTCGAGCGGCGCTTTCGTTTTATCGAGCAGGCATTGCGCGAAGCGGGGCGCAACATGGAAGATTGCGCCCTGGATGAATTGGACGCGCTCTGGGGCGAGGCCAAGAAGCTGGAAAAGCAGCAAGCCCTGGATTGCTGAACAGCTGGGCGGGATAACGCCCGCTGCGGATACCGCGTAACGATTCTGGTGGGTACGCCCACCCAATATTGATTGTTGGAAAGGTAGGTTATGGCTCTCTCACTACGCGATCAGTTGCTTAAAGCTGGGCTGGTCAACGAAAAGCAGGCCAAACAGGCCGGCAAGGAAAAACAGAAAAAACAGCGCCTGGAGCAGAAGGGCCATATCGAGAAGGACGAGTCGCAGAAGCTCGCCGCCCAGCAGGCCATGGCCGAGAAGGCCGCCCGCGATCAGGAACTCAATCGCCAGCAGCAGGAGAAGATCGAGCAGAAGGCCCGTGCCGCCCAGATCAAGCAGCTGATCGAGGTGTCGCGCCTGCCCAAGCTGACCACCGAGGATTACTACAACTTCGTCGACGACAAGAAGGTCAAGCGCCTGTCGGTGAACAAGCTGATGCGCGACAAGCTCAGCAGCGGCTCTCTAGCCATCGTCCGCCACGGCGGCGGCTATGAAGTGATCCCGCGCGAGGCAGCGCTGAAAATTCAGGAGCGCGACGCCCAGCGCGTGGTGCTGCTCAATACCCCGACCGAAGCGCCGGATGCCGACGATCCATACGCGGCCTACCAGGTGCCGGATGATCTGATGTGGTGATGGCGAACGCTGCTTAAATACCCATTGGTAGCCCGGATAAGCCTAGGCGCAATCCGGGGTAAGGTTTCCCGGATTGCGCTGACGCAGGCTACACACTGCCTATCTCCGCATCATCGGCCATAAAAAAACCGAGCCACTGGCTCGTAGAAATACTGTTTTACCTAGCTTCATGCAGCTTGATAAGTCTTTATATTCTAATGCTTTACGGGATCTCCTAGTTTTACGGGGTTACACTGAAATTCACCGGGTTACGCCTGTTGCGTAACCCCGGAGTAACCCCAGGAGGTAAACCCGATGGCCATTAAGACCAGGGCTCCATCCAATAAACTCAAGTTCACCAAGAAAGATCTGGACGACCTGCCGCTGCCGGCGAAGGGGAAGCGGGCGACCTACCACGATCACGGCCACAAACGGTCCGTTAACGGCTTACAGTTGCGAGTCACCAGCAACGGCACCAAAACCTTTTACGTGTTCCAGCGTGTCAACGGGAAACCTGAGCGCATAAAGGTAGGTGAGCACCCGTATCCCACCACGACCATCGCCCAGGCTCGGCAAGAAGCGTTGGCGCTGCTTGTTCAGATCGGCGAAGGTGAAAGCCCAGCAGCGGCCAAGCGTGAGCAGAAGGCCGAGGCATTGACCCTGGCCGAAGCCGTGGGCCAGTACCTGGCCGAGAAACGACGCACCGATGGCCTGCCGCTGAAGCAGCGCACCCATGACGACTACATGGCGATGGTGACACCTGGGCGTCTGACAGCGACAGGCAAGCGCACCCGTGGCGGCACCCTGGCTGCCCTGGCCAACAAGCCTATCCACAGCCTTACCGCCAGCGATATCAAGAAGGTGCACGCGGCCAACCTCGAACGTGGCGAGCGGCAGGCAATCTTTGCCATGCAGACCCTGCGCGCAGTCTTGCGCTGGCACGGTGTGACGATCCCGCACGACCCGTTCAGCCTGGAAACCCATGGCCGCGACCGGATCATCCTGCCCAAGACCCGTGCCAGCGATCCCGCGCCGGTTGAGCGCCTGCTGGCCAACCTCGGCATATTCTGGCGCGCCCTGATCGCCATGCCGGTGACGCCTGCAACCGACTACATCGCCTTCCTCATGCTGACCGGCTGCCGCGCTGGCGAGCCGCGCATGATCACCGTCGCCGACTGCGACCTGGCGGCTGGCAACATTACTCCGCGCGACACGAAAAACCGCAGCGATCACGTGTTGCGTTTGTCGAGGCAGGCACTGGTGATCGTGGAGCGCGCAGCCGAGGGTAAAGCTGGCGACGACCGCCTGTTTCCCGTCTCTGTGGCCGAACTGAACAAGGTGGCGCATGAGCTGGTGCGCGTCACCGGCATGGCCTTTGTACCAAAGATGGCGCGCAGCCTATTTGCCAGCGTGGCCGAGGAGTTGACAACAGCAGCCACGCTGAAGCGCTTGATGAACCATAAGCAGGCCTCAGATATCGCTGGAACGCACTATATAAGGAAGCAGGAAGAGCAACTCCGCGCCGGCTGGCAGGCGGTGGCTGACTTTATAGAAGAAGCCGCAAAAAACTAAATCTAGATTGAGAATAAAGGCCCTGCGGGGCCTTTTTTAATGACTCGACGAACGGTAAGTAAAGAACTTTCAAGCACTTAGTTCATGTTTATGGCTCGTAATGAGCCATAAGTACGATTTCGCGTTGTTGACGTAAAAATTTATGGGTGTAAAGCTGCATCCACAGCCGCCAGACTTAAACCAACCGCATGTTACTTGCGAGGTGTACGTATGGACGACCGTCTACCAAACGAAGCAGCAGCCGTGTATCTCGGCGTAGCTGTAAACACACTTAACGTATGGCGCTGCGAGAAACGCTTCCCGAACTTGCCCTATATAAAAGTCGGTTCCAAGGTCTTTTATTGGAAGCGTGACCTTGACAACTTCCTTGAGGCTCAGACTGTGCGCGGCGAGGCGGTGTAATGACTCTAGAAGAAGCAAGGCATGAGCTAATGTTTTGCGATAGCTACTCACGCCTGCCTGTTTTACTTGAGTTGGAATGTGAGTTCCCAAGGGCTGACTGGCTTAAGTTACTTGGCGAGGAATGGGCGGTCTGCGACAACATTGGAGTTTTTACGGAGGAAATCATTGATCTGCTGTGCGGGGAAAAACAGATTAGAGAAATGATGACTGATCGCGAGTTAATGGTGCTTCAAGGCCTGCCGGATGTTTTCCGCATTTATCGCGGATGCTATGAAAATAATAAATGCGGATTGTCTTGGAGCCTGAAGAAAGAAGTCGCTGAAAAATTTACGCAGTTACATCGCTATCGGCAAGAAGGCATTCCGCTTCTAATCACTGCTGAAGCCCGGCGCGAAGAAGTTATTGCGCTGAAGCTCGGCCGCAAGGAACGTGAAATAATAATTTTTCAGCCAAAGATTATATCTGTTGAAAAGAAAGCCCCGGATTGTGCCGGGGCTAAAGATTACATCGCATAAGGAACCTAACAGACCGCCAGGGCCATTAGGGTGGATTGATAATGCCAGATACAACCGAAGTTGTACAACCCCATGCCCATATATTCAGCGAGTATGCAAACGACCGCTTGTGGGTAACCAGCGACGAGAACAAAACGCCCTGCGATGCCAGTGGGCATAAGTTCAACGATTGGTCGGAACCGGATGCAGTTTTAATGACCTTGGAAGAGGCGCAGGCAACGGCTGCTAAGTTCGAGTTGTCAAATATTGGTCTGATATTCCCCGCTGGCGGCATCGTGAAAAATGGCTACCGCCTACTGTGCATTGATATCGATGAAGTCGAGGGCTGCCGCAAGTATCGACCGGACAAGCCCGGCAAGCCTGGGTGCACTGCTATAACCTTTAACCCGGCCACTGATGCCAACGAGGTACTGGCCCGCGTCCCGCTTATCGCCCAGCTACCCGAAACCATGTGGGAAGCGTCAGGTTCCTACACCGGCGTGCATGGCTTCCTGCTGCTGAGAGAGTGCCAGGCCGCGCAATACTGGGGGCGCAACGGGGCCGCACTGGCCGGCTGTGCCCACGTCGACACCTTCCTTGCAGGCCGTAGGGCGCGCCACGTGATCGTCACTGGCCGTCTGCTGACTGGCTGCACCACCATCGCCCAGCTCGACAGTATCGAGCTGGTGAAGGCCCTGTTGCAGCCTGCGGGGGGCTCGGACGCACTGCCCGAACTGCTGATTCCAGGCGAAGGCCAGGCGTATGACCTGAGGACTCTGGCAGGCCTGAGCGACGAGCAGCGCATTCTGGTGAGTGATGTAGGCAGCAAGGCTATCGACCGCTCGAAATATTTCCACGGGCTCTTAATCAAGCTGCTCGACGATATTGGCATGCCGTTCGGCGATATCCTGGCCAGCATCTGCAACAGTGCCGCCCTGGTCGATTATCTACTCGATCATCGCAATCAAGA
>JBFJZW010000053.1:0-19080 GCA_041621875.1 Pseudomonas sp.
ATCGGTTGCTGTTGCGGCCGTTCTGAGCCGCTCAGGGCGCGCGTTTGTGCGAGCAGCTGGCTGCCGATGCGCTGCGCGTGGGCTGAGAAACCGGCGCGCAACTCGGGTAGAATGCCCGGCTGAAATCGAGGGTAGGGCATCATGGCTGTAATTGGACGAATGAATAGTTTGCAGGTCGTGAAGCACACCGACTTCGGCCTGTACCTGGATGGTGGCGCGGATGGCGAAATATTGCTGCCCAAACGCTATATCCCGAGCGATACGCCGAGCGAAGTGGAAGACTGGCTGAATGTTTTTATTTATCTGGACAGCGACGACAAACTGATCGCCACCACGGAAAAACCGAAAGTGCAGGTGGGCGAATTCGCCAGCCTGAAAGTGGTGGATATCAACCGGGTCGGTCTATTTCTCAACTGGGGCTTGCCGAAAGACCTGCTCTTGCCCCATTCCGAAGAAAAGCGCCCGCTGCAGGTGGGCGACTACTGCGTGGTGCATGTCTTCCTCGACAAGCGCAGCAAGCGCATCACCGCCACGGCCCGACTGGATCGCTACCTGGACGTGCTACCGGCGAACTACAAGGTGGGCCAGGAAGTCGATCTGCTGGTGGTCGAAGCCACCGATATGGGCTTCAAGGCGATCATCAACGGCAAGCATTGGGGCCTGATCCACAAGAACGAACTGTTCAAGTTCGTGCGCGGCGGCATGCAGGAAAAGGGCTTTATCAAGGAAGTGCGCAGCGACGGCAAGATCAGCCTGAGCCTGCAGCCGGTAGGCCAGGAAGCCGCCAGCAGCCTGGCCGAACAGATCCTGGCCAAGTTGCGTGAAGAGGGTGGCGTGCTCCACCTGAACGACAAGAGCTCGCCCGAGGCGATCACGGCGCTGTTCCGCGCCAGCAAGGGCAATTTCAAGAAGGCGATTGGCGGCCTGTACAAGCAGGGGCGCATCCTGATTCACCAAGACCGCATCGAGCTGGTCGACAAGTAGCGCCGACCCCCTAGTGCCTTCGACCCTGCCCAGGTCGAAGGCTGCCTGCCGCCGTGCGGCTCGGGCGTCGCCAGCAAAACCCGCTTGAGCGTGCGCCGACTCCATTGAATAATGCCCGAGCCATGCGCCGTTGTAGCTCAGTCGGTAGAGCACGTCATTCGTAATGATGGGGTCGGGGGTTCGATTCCTCTCAACGGCACCACTTTTTTCCGCCAGTACCCTCCCAGGTCAGCGTATCTAGGCAATGGTTCTGAATCCAAGAAAATGCCGCTTGCCTGGTCAGGGCAAAGCGGCATTTTTTTCAGCTGAACGGTCTGTGGGGCGTTAACCGGGCTTTTTCCCCCAAAGCTGTTCCAGGCGTTTGTCGCGGCCGCAGCCATTGCGGTAGTAGGCGTAGCGCAGCGGATTGCGCTGGTAGTAATCCTGGTGATAGTCCTCGGCCGGGTAGAAGCGGGTGGCGGGCAGCACTTCGGTGACCACCGGGCCTGGCAGCTTGCCGGAGGCTTGCAGAGCATCCCTGGAGGCTTCGGCCTGGGCCTGTTCCTCTGCATTGGCATAGAAGATGGCGCTGCGGTATTGCGGGCCGCGGTCGCAGAACTGGGCGTTCGGCGTGACCGGGTCGATGGTGGGCCAGAAGGCTTCGAGCAGTTTGGCGTAGCTGGTCTGGCTGGGGTCGAAGCGCACCTGTACCGCCTCAATATGGCCGCTGGTGCCCGCCGAGACCTGCTCGTAGCTGGGGTTGTCGACATGCCCGCCGATATAGCCGGAGGTGGTTTCGAGCACCCCCGGCAGCTTGTCGAAGTCGGCCTCGGTGCACCAGAAGCAGCCGCCGGCAAAGATCGCCACGCCGCTGTCGCTCGCCGGGCCGGCATTGTCGCTGGATGGGGCGGGTTGCGGGGCCTGGGCCGCGCTGGGTTCGCAGGCCGCCAGCAGGCCGGCCAGGAGCAGGGTGATGCTGCGCAGAAGGGGTTGATGCCAGGTGGATGGGCTGCTCATGTTCAGCTCCGCAGTTCGGGCAGGCTTTCGCCTCGGGGAATAAAGCGCAGGGCCACGCCGTTATTGCACCAGCGCTCGCCACGGGGTTTGGGACCGTCATCGAACACATGGCCCTGATGCCCGCCGCAGCGCGCGCAGTGGTATTCGGTGCGGGGAAAGATCAGTTTGAAGTCGCGTTTCTGGCCGACATGGCCGGCTATCGGCTGGGTAAAGCTCGGCCAGCCGGTGCCGCTCTCGTACTTGTCCTGGCTGTTGAACAGCGGCAGGTAGCAGGCCGCGCAGATATAGGTGCCCTCGCGCTTCTCCTGATTCAGCGGGCTGCTGCCCGGACGTTCGGTGTCCTCCTCGAACAGCACCGCATAGGCTTGCGGCGAGAGCAATTCGCGCCAGGCGCTGTGGGGTTTGTCCAGGGGCTGTACGGTGGCGGCCGCGGTGATGGCTTCGGCCAGGCTGAGCGGGGCCTGACCGAGCAGGGGCAGGGCGGGGAGCAGGGCCAGGCCCTTGAGTAAGGCGCGTCTTTTCATGGCTGTGTCTCGCGTGATGTCTGGCTCAATAGACAGAGCAGCCTAGGCGTTGTTACAGCCGTAGCGGGACTTTGTCCGCTGCCACTTGTAAGCAGGTATTAGCGACTGCGTGAGTCAGCTGACCGGCAGCTCGTGCCGATTGTGCGGCACATCGTCGTCGTCGACGATGACGCAGTTGCGCCCGGCGTTCTTGGCGCGATAGAGGCGCTGGTCGGCGCGCTTGAGCATGCTTTCCCAGTGTTCGGCGTTGCGCAGGGTGGCTCCGCCAACCGACATGGTCACCACGCCGGCCGGGCCCTTGAGGTGTTCCGCCAGCTGTTGCTGCAGGTGCTGCGCGGCGGCTTGCAGCCCGGCTTTCGCGGTGTTGGGCAGGAGCAGGAGGAACTCCTCGCCGCCGAAGCGGAACAGCCGGTCTTCTTCACGCGAGGAGCGCTTGATCAGCTCGACAAAGTCCACCAGCACCTGATCGCCGGCCTGATGGCCGAAGCTGTCGTTGATGCGCTTGAAGTGATCCAGGTCCATCACCAGCACGCCGTAGCTGTTGCCATGACGCCGGCGTATGGAGGCGGCGATGCGCAACTCCTCGTTCATCGCCCGGCGGTTGCGCGCTCCGGTCAGGGGGTCCTGGATGGCCAGCTGCTGCAGTTGGTCGCGCTGGCTGCGGGTGCGGTAGGCGAAGATGTAGGTCAGGGTGCTGGCCATCATGCTGGTGACCAGAAAGGAGACCATCTGGTAGTTGCTTTCGAAGACGCGCCCGGGATGCAGTTGCCCGTAACCGACCATGGTTGTCAGCACCAGGGTGGTGGCGATCAGGGCCTTGCCCGGCGACACCATAAAGAAGTTGAAGAGGATCAGCGGGTAGATCCAGAAAAGCCCGTTCACCCCCAGGTTGATGGCGATCAGGGTGGCTGCGGTGGAGAAGATCGCGGCCAGGTAGATGCCGGGCTTGATCGTGTCGCCAGTGCGCCAGGCATAGAGCACGGCCAGTACGGTCGAGAAGACGATGATGATGTCGGCGACGCCCACCAGGACGTTCCCTGTGGCCAGCCGATAGACGGCATAGGGTGAAATACCGATCACGCCAAACAGCCCCATCAGGGTGATGATGGACAGCTGGAAGTCGTTACGCAGACGCCTGAGCAACCGCGGTATACGCATATGTATAGCCATTCTTGTCGTTGTTATGGGCCAAGCATGCAGAGCTTAGCCCGGATAAGGCAACTGTAAAAACAGGGTGGATGTGCCAGGTTGGCCGGCTATCCGCCATAAGGGGCTTCAATCTGTGGGTTTTCCGGGGTTGCGCCGCTCTGGCGGACCATGGCCAGCAGGTTCTTGCTGCGTCGATAGCGGGCCAGGCGTTCGGCCAGGGGCGTGGGCAGGCGCGGGCACTCGTCGAAGCCCAGGCGCTGGTAGAAACCCAGCAGCTGCGGCTGGCAGAACAGCCAGACCGGCTCGTCGCGGCCGTCGAGCGCCTGCTCGATCAGTTGTCGTGCCAGGCCCCGGCGGCGCAGTGCCGGTGCCACCAGCAAGCTGGTCAGCCACTGCCCGGAAAGCACCGGGCGCAGGCACAGCGCTGCGACGATCTCGCCCTGCTGGGCCACCCACAACTGATCGCTCTGGCCGGCCCGCATGGGGCTGCGATGGGCGCGGTAGAACTTGTCCGCGAGGGGCTTGAGCTGAGGGGGCAGGGCGCGGAAATACAGGTCGGTCATGGCTGTTGAAGGCTGCGCGGGGTGGGGTTGGCAAGTGCCTGGCGGCTGCCGGCAGTGCTGCAGTTTAGCGCCTTGGCCCAGGTGGAATAAGCGCCCAGGGCCGCGGTGGCCGCCAGCTGCACATCTGCGGCGGCTGGCTGGGCATTCTTCGCCATGTCTGCTGCCGGTGCCGGCCTGTCAGGCCGGCAGGCGACGCCGTTCGGCGCTGATTTCCGGCAGGTCCTGGCGGCGCATGTACACCCGCAAGGGCTCGCCGATGTTCAGGCGGTCGTCGATATTCTGCTCGAACAGCAGCTGCAGGCGGCTCCGGTCGAGGAGCATCAGGTTGCCTTCATAGGCCCGCCAGACGAACTCGCAGGCGGGGGTGATGCTCTGTTCCAGTACATCGAGGCCGAAGGAGTCTTCGGAAAAACGCACGATATGCCGGCCGGTTTTGCCGTTAAAACCGACAAAACCCTGCAAATGGTCGGCGGCAGCGCAGATGCTGGCGGAGGTGATGCTCATGGGAACCTCGTCGATGACGGTTGGCGGGGCGTACCCCGGGAAACAACCGCCATAGGCTAAGGCGTAGTCGGCAGCGCACCTTGCGCAGGATCAATAAGCCGGCAGACAGTCGCCCGGCAGGGGCGTGGGTTCAGTTCTGCCGTGGCGAGGAAAAGGCGCTGATCTTGCCGAAGGGCGCGCTGTGCATGTCGACCTTGACCGCCATCAGCGGCGAGTTGTTGACCCAGATATCGTCGATCACGATGGTCTCGCCCAGATCGTCGTTGTCCGCGGCCACCAGCAGGTAGTAGGTGCCGTCTTCCGGGGCTTCGCCCTCCCAACTCAGGCTGATCTGGCCGACCATTGCCGAGGCGCGCGAGGGGTTGGCGGCGATCACCGTGCCATAGGCATCCAGCAACAGGGCGCGCGGCTTGAGGGCCAGCTTGTTGAAGCTGATGCAGGGTTTCTGGCACAGCGAATTGACATTGAGGCTGTAGTGCTCGCCCTTTTTCAGCTCCAGGGAAAATACCCGGTAGTTGGAAATCGAACTGCCGAAGTCCAGGCGCGGCTCGTTGGCGCTGATCGGCCATTGCCGGGCCAGCAGGCCGGTGTCGAACGGCAGGGGAATGGCCTGGGTGTTGTGGATGGCTTCCAGGGTGGTCTTGGCCACCGGGCCGCTACCGCTCTTGACCGCGTCTTGGTAAACCGTCTGCTGATTGCTGGCGCAGGCTGTCAGCAGTATGCAGGCAGCCAGGGTGAGAAACTTGTGCACGGTAAAACTCCTGTGTGACAACGTCCTTGTGTACACGCCGGGCACTCTATGCGCGGCGGCCGGCGATTCTACTCGCTTTGGCTGTTGCTGACTGTGATTGATGTCCCTGGTTCACAGCCCCCGGCAAGCGCGGCACCACCCTGGAGGCAGTGGCGGTGTGCTTGCCGGTGTCTGGCGATTAGCCGGAAAGCCCGACGTAGACGTTCTGCACGTCATCGTGGGCGTCGATGGCTTCGAGGAAGGCTTCGACTTCTTCGAGTTGCTCGGCGCTCAGGCCGGTCACCGGATTCTTCGGGCGATAGCCCAGTTGCGCCGAATGCACGGTGAAACCCTGCTCGGGCAGGGCACGGCACACGGCATCCAGGTCGGTGAGTTCGGTGATAAACAGGGTATTGCCTTCGTCGGCGGGCTCGAAGTCCTGGGCCCCGGCTTCAATCGCCGCCAGCTCCGGGTCTGCGCCTTCATCCGAGGACGCCTCGATCAGGCCGACATGGTCGAAGTCCCAGGTCACCGAACCGGATGCGCCCATCTGGCCCTTGCGGAACAGTACGCGGATCTCAGCCACGGTGCGGTTGACGTTGTCGGTCAGGCACTCGACGATCAGCGGCACCTGATGCGGTGCGAAGCCCTCATAGGTGGTGCGTTCGAAGTTGACGGTTTCGCCGCTCAGGCCGGCCCCTTTCTTGATCGCCCGCTCCAGGGTGTCCTTGGGCATCGAGGCTTTTTTCGCCTGATGCACGGCCAGGCGCAGCTTGGGGTTCATGTCCGGATCGGCACCGTTGCGTGCGGCGATCATGATTTCCTTGACCAGCCGGCCGAAGATCTTGCCTCTGGCGTTGGCGGCGGCTTCTTTAGGTTTGGCTTTCCACTGGGCGCCCATGCTGTTCTCTTGGTCTGTGCGGATGGAGGAGGTCGTCTGCCTGGCCGGGCGAGCGCCAGCCCTCGGGCTGAGCGGCGGCACAGTGGCCGGCGACGTATGCAGGGAGCGATTTTAGTCCCTCCAGCGGCCGCTGGCACCCTGCAATTTTGTCGTACAGCTGCGGCCTCCGGGTGGACGGGGCTGCTTCGCCCCGGTTGCAGCGCCGCGGCCCGCGCAACCAAGCGCCCGGGGCGCTGGTCTATGCTTAGACCAGACTCGGAAAAGGAGGCAGACAATGCGCAAGGTATTGATTGCATACGACGGCTCGGCCCCGGCCAAGCGCGCCCTGGAATACGTGATCAACTTCGCCCGCGATCATGCCACGCCGCTGCATGTGTGCCTGCTCAATGTGCAGCAGGAGCCCATGCTTTACGGCGAGTATGTGACCGGCGAGGTCGTCGCCCAGTTGCAGCAGTCGATGACTGAAGCGGCGGTCCAGGAACTGGAATGGCCGGCCGATCAGTTGAAGGCCGCCGGCCTGGCCTATACCACTTACACCGCGCTGGGCAATGTCGCCGAGCAGGTCGCCGCGCTGGTCCAGCAGCAGGGCTGCGACACGGTGGTGATGGGCACCCGTGGCCTGGGCAGCTTTACCGGCATGCTGCTGGGTTCGGTGGCCACGCGGGTGATCCATGAGGTCTCGGTGCCGGTGCTGCTGGTGAAATAACCCCGGGCACCTGCGCCGGCAGACAAACCACGCGGGCTGTGCCGGCCGCGTGAGGGCGAGCATGACCTCGCGCACGCTTCGCCGCGTCTGTCCGCAGGGCCCCGACTCACCCCGTGCGGGCACTGTGCAGCCGGTTTGTTCCCCGACTGTATAGGCCCGAGCGCGGCAGTGCCTGCTCTAATGTAGGCCTTGCCTGTGCTGAGGGGCCGCCATGTCGCCCAAGGATTTGTTGCTGGCCCTGGTGGTGATAGTCGTCTGGGGCATGAATTTCGTGGTGATCAAGATCGGTCTGGACGGTATGCCGCCGATGCTCCTGGGGGCGCTGCGTTTTATCCTGGCAGCCTTTCCGGCGATCCTGTTTATCAAGCGCCCGCAGATACCGCTGCGCTGGTTGCTGGCCTACGGGCTGACGATCTCGTTCGGCCAGTTTGCCTTTCTATTCTCTGCCATGTCGCTGGGTATGCCGGCTGGCCTGGCCTCGCTGGTGCTGCAGTCGCAGGCGTTCTTCACCCTGTTGTTCGCCGTGCTGCTGCTCGGCGAGCGCCTGCACCGGGCCAACCTGTTCGGCTTGCTGGTGGCCGCGGCGGGTTTGCTGCTGATCGGCCTGCAGGGCGACCGCATCATGACCCTGGCCGGCTTCGTGCTGACCATCGGCGCGGCGGCCATGTGGGCGCTGGGCAATATCATCACGCGCAAGCTCGGCAAGGTGAATCTGGTTGGCCTGGTGGTCTGGGGCAGCCTGATTCCGCCCTTGCCGTTTCTGGCGCTGTCCTGGCTGCTGGAAGGCCCGGAGGCGATGGCGAGTGCGCTGCGCGGTCTCGGCCTGGACTCGATCCTGGTGCTGATCTACCTGGCTTTCGGCGCGACCATCCTGGGCTATGGCCTGTGGAGTCGGCTGCTGTCGCGTTACCCGGCCAGCCAGGTGGCCCCGTTCTCGCTGCTGGTGCCGGTGGTCGGGCTGACCTCGGCGGCGCTGCTGCTCGACGAACGCCTCAGCGGCCTGCAGCTGCTGGGGGCGTTGCTGGTGATGCTCGGCCTGTTGCTGAACGTCTGCGGCGGCTGGTTATACGATCGACTGCGCCTGGCCCGGGTGCCGGGCTGATTCAACCGCTCGGGCCGGGGGGATGCGGACGTCCATCACCTCAGGCGGGCGGGGCCTTGGTCGCGATCCGTAGTTTTGCCTAGCTACGCGGGGGCGCGGTAAAAGCTCGCGGGCAAGCCCGCTCCTACAAAAGCGTTTACCTCGGCCAGCAGGTGATTGGCTTAGCGTTTGCCCATGGCGCGGCGGGTACCGCTGGGGGCCGGGCCGATCTTCTTCTCGTGGGCGGACTTGTTGCCCTTCTGGTGCCAGGGTTGGTCGTCCTGCTTGCTGGAGGCGGCCTTGGCCGCGCAGAACAGCGAAGCAAACCCGGTCTTGTTCGCGGCCACCGGCTGGTTGCCCGATGGCGGGGTGTCAGCCTGGGCGCTGGGCTGTGGGTCAGGCAATTGAGTGCTGGTCATGGAAGGTCCGCGGCTGCCGAGGTCATAAAGTGGGGCGCGAGTATACCCCTCTATTGGCTCGGGACACCTGTCCAACCGCTGTGCGGGTTTGCGCGTCGCGTCGGCCTGGCTGGCGCACACAAAAAAGGCGCTGTGGTGGGGACCACTGCGCCTTTTTCTGGGCTGCACCCCCGGGTTGCACGGCTTGCGCCGGTTGCCCCTCGCCCTTAGCGGAGAGGGGCAACCGCGACTGGCATTGCCGGGGTACCGCTCGAGCCTGGCCTTTCGGCCGGGGTTGGATCAGTCCTGGCGGCTGGTGACTTCCAGCAGGTGATAGCCGAACTGGGTCTTCACCGGACCCTGCACCACATTGATCGGCGCGCTGAATACCACAGTGTCGAATTCCTTGACCATCTGGCCCGGGCCGAACGAGCCGAGGTCGCCGCCGCTACGGCTGGAAGGGCAGGTGGAGTTGTCTTTGGCCACCTGGGCAAAGTCGGCACCGCCTTCGATAGCGGCTTTCAGTTCGTTGCACTTGTCTTCGGTGGCAACCAGGATGTGACGGGCAGTGGCGCGGGCCATGGGGAGTTACTCCTTTGAAATAAGCGTTAAAGCCTACCGGAATCGGCCGGCTATTCAAGGGCTGGCGATGGGGCGGGGACGCTATCGGTGCCGTGTATCGGGCACTCGATTGTTTCAGCCTGCGACAAAGGTCTTAGGGCTTGCCTAAATGGGGGGGGAATGGCGTAGGCTGGTGCTGTCGCCTCGGGAGGCGACGCTATTCGCGAACAGTTGAAGAAGGAAAGCTTTATGCAAATCCAAGTTCACAGCGATAACCACATCGACGGTAGCGCCCGCTTGGTTGAATGGGTGAGTGCCAGTGTTGCCAGCAAGCTGGAACGCTTCGACGATGAGTTGACCCGTATCGTCGTTCACCTGCACGACGACAATGGCCAGAAGGCCGGCGCACAGGACAAGCGCTGCCAGATCGAGGCCCGGCCCAAAGGGCTGCAGCCGCTATCCGTCACCCACAAGGCCGAATCCCTGGAGCAGGCCATAGAGGGGGCCGTTGAAAAACTGCACCACGCCCTCGACCACCAGTTCGGCAAACTGCGCAGCAAGCGCGCCACCCCGCTGCAGAGCGACGAGGCCGCGGATATCCCCGGTCAGGACGCGCTCCTGCATGAAGACTTCCTCGCCGAGCAACAGCTGCGCGCGCTGTAAGTCCACGCCCCGGGCAGCAGACCATGTCCTGCTGCCAGCCCCTCCATTCTGTGCGCCCCGCAGGCCTGCCTGCGGGGCGCAGTCGTATGCGCGGCATTTACAGGTTGCCGTAGATCAGCTGCCCGCCAGCAGCAGGCCGAGCCGGGCGATGCGGTAGAACCACAGGTGGTGACCCGCGATTGCAGCCACAACCCGCTCCATACCCCCGCGACACGACGGGGTCAGGGCCAGGCTGAGCAGCAGGTTGTCCAGGCTGAACTGGCCAAGGGCGGTGTGGGGGATCAGTTTCAGGGCATTGGTCAGCAGAAAGAACACATTGATGGTGGCCACATAGCGCACCTTGTCCAGCTGCTGCGGCAGCGAGTGCATCATCATCGGCGGGCCACTTGCGCGGCGCATGGAGATCGACGCTGTGCCTGTTGTCTAAAATCAGACTGTCGGGCATGAAGTGCCCGAAGGCCAATTCTAGGAGGCTTCGCCATGAATACCCTAACTATTGAAGGCTGGTGCAAACCCGATCCTGCGCAGAAATCCATCCCCATGGGGCAGATCCAGTTCCACCTCAGCGAGAACGACCACTTGCGCCTGGAACAGGCCGAAGAGCGTCTGCAGAAAACCCATGAGCCCGAGCTGATGATCGATGTCGATATGACCACTCTGGAACTG
Source organism: Pseudomonas sp. (assembly GCA_041621875.1). GTDB lineage: Bacteria > Pseudomonadota > Gammaproteobacteria > Pseudomonadales > Pseudomonadaceae > Aquipseudomonas. The sequence goes on from JBFJZW010000053.1 coordinate 10,427, forward strand.
AGCACACCGCCCGAATGCGGGCCGCTGTCCGACTGCCAGTTCCGCGTCTATCTGAGCGAAGACTATCAGCGCGGCCAGTTCCATCTGGTCGGCCATCGGGCCAGCGACGGCAGCCTGATCTACACCAATGCGGTGATGGTCGATCAGCTGGGTTGAGCGCCAGCGGGCACAGGCCGAGCCCGGGGCGGACTGCGGGGCCCGCCCCGGCCCGGGGTTACTCCTGCAGCCAGGCTTGCGCCTGCGCTTCCTGTATCGAATCGAAGGTCTTGATGGTCAGGCCCGGAATCAGCGCCCCCTCGACCGCGCTGACGCGCCTTATCCATTCCTGATCGGCCACCACCGCCACGCGATCGAAGCGGCGGATAAAACGCAGCAGTTGCGGGATGCGCGCCAATTCGACGCCCATGGCCCCCAGGGTCGGCAACTCGAATGTGCCGATGCGGTACATCATCCGGCCGTGTTCGATGCCCTCGGCGTGCTGGGTCAACTGATCGAGCGCCATGCGCATCTCGATGCTGTCGAGTTTGCCGGCAAAGTCCACGTCAATGCGGTTTTCGCCGTTGCGGGTTACCTGGAACATAGCGATTCCTCCATGGGGTCTGTTTGTTCACCATACGCCGCCTGGCGGCGGCTGTTAATGCACCGCAGTCGTGGCCAATCGCGTCTGTGCGGCGTGCCGGCCTTTTGTGCCTTGCCTGCGACGGCGGCGAGTCCGCATCATGGAGGCCATTCGCATGAAGGAGGTGGTTATGGGCATCAGATCATGCCTTGCAGGTCTTGCTGCGTTGCTGTGCAGCCTGGGTGCCGCTGCGGTCGAGGAGGCGCAGCTGGTCGAGTCGATCAACCTGTACCGCAGCGAGGTGCAGCGTTGCGCGCAGCAGGCCTCGGAGGAGCTGCCACCGCTGGCGACCGATCCACGGCTGGTGCTGCCCGTGGGGCGCGCCGGCGATTTGCAGCAGGCGATGAGCGCGGCGGGCTATCCGATGGTCAATGTGCAGGCGATCAGCCTGTCCGGGCCGCGGGATGCCGCGGCGGCCATGAAGGTGCTGCAGGAGAGCTTCTGCCAGGTGCTGCTGGACCCGCAGTTCGTCGATGTCGGGGTGAGTCGGCAGGACCGTGACTGGCGCATCGTGCTGGCCCGCCCGCTGCTGACCGCAGGCCTGGGCGACTGGCAGGCGGAAGGGCAGAAAGTCCTCGAACAGGTCAACGCCGCCCGCGGGCAGGCGCGCCAATGCGGTCGCCAGGCCTTCGCCGCCGCCACGCCACTGACATGGAATGCCACCCTGGGCAGCGCCGCGCAAACCCATAGCCGGGCCATGGCCAACGGCAACTTCTTCGCCCACCAGGACCGCGACGGCCGCACCCCGGGCGACCGCGCGGAACTGGCCGGCTACGGCGGCCAACGGGTCGGCGAAAACATCGCCGCCGGGCTGGATAGCGCCGGCAGGGTGGTCGAAGGCTGGCTGGCCAGTCCCGGCCACTGTGCCAACCTGATGAACCCGCAGTTCAGCGAGCTGGGCGCGGCCTATGCCAACGACCCCAAGAGCGATGCGGGGATCTACTGGACGGCGCTGTTTGGCGCACCGTAAGCCGCTGCGGGTTGCCATGCCGAGCCCCCGCTTACTTGAGCGGCGGGTGCGCCCGGGTTCTGGCCGTGGTGCGCGCGGCCAGGCTCATCAGTTGCTGGAACTTCGGACACTCCAGGTGGTTTTCCGCCGGGCAGGAGGCCGCGTGGCGTAGGCCGTCGCGGATGGCGCTGAGGCGCTTGATGCGGCGGTCCAACTCGTCGGCCTTGGCCTGCAGTTGCGCGCGGTCGATCGCCGGCTGGGTGCCTGCGGCGAGCATGACGACGATCTCATCCAGGGAAAATCCCGCCTCACGACCCAGCGCGATCAGCGCCAGGCGCTGGATCACCGACTCGTTGAACACCCGCTTGAGGCCGTTGCGGCCGATGGAGCGGATCAGGCCTTTCTCTTCGTAATAGCGCAGAGTCGATGCCGGCAAACCGGACCGGCGCGAGACTTTGCCGATATCCATCTCTTTCATCCTTGACCTCAAGTTGACTTGAACTGGCAGGCTTATGAAAACAGCCTTTCAGACAAAGCAAAAGAGGTGGAGATGAACAGTCAACTGATCCTGCAGGTGTTGTTGGTGGGCGTGGGCGCAACGCTGCTGATGGATATCTGGGCGCTGGCGCGGCGACGCGTGTTCGGCATTGCCTCGCTGGACTACGCCCTGGTAGGGCGCTGGCTGGGGCATATGCGCCACGGCCGTTTCCGCCATATGGCCATCGGCAAGGCACAGCCCGTGCGTGGCGAACGGCTGCTGGGCTGGTGCAGCCATTATCTGATCGGTGTGGCTTTCGTCGGCCTGTTTGTAGCGCTGGTAGGGCCGCAGTGGCTGTGCCGGCCGAGCTTATCGCCGGCGCTGCTGCTGGGTATTGTCAGCGTGGCTGCGCCCTTGCTGCTGATGCAGCCGGGGTTCGGCATGGGGTTGGCGGCCTCACGGATGGCCAGGCCCTGGCAGGTCAGGTTGCGCGCGCTGCTGACCCATCTGGTGTTCGGCTTTGGCGTGTACCTGGCCGGCTGGCTGGGGGCGCAGCTGTTTGCCTCGCCCCTCTGTCACTAAGGGTTGTTGCCTAGGGTCTGCGCCAGATGCTGCTGGTAGCGGGCGATATCGGTCTCGATGGCGGGGCGCTTCATCACGTCGACGCAGAGGAAGGTCGGCAGGGCGCTCATGCCGAGGAACTGGTTGGCCTTGTGGAAGGGCAGGTAGACGGCGTCCACGCCCTGGCCTTCGAAGAAGTCGCTGGGGTCGTCGAAGGCCTGCTGCGGGGCGTTCCAGGTCAGCGACAGCATGTACTGCTTGCCCTGGATCAGGCCGCCGCTGCCGTACTTCTGCGAAGCGTCCGAGCGGGTACGGCCGTCGCTGGCGTAGAGGCTGCCGTGGCCTTCGGTAAACACTTCGTCGAGGTACTTCTTCACCGTCCAGGGCGCGCCCATCCACCAGCCGGGCATCTGATAGATGATCACATCGGCCCAGAGAAACTTGGCCACCTCTTCGGCAATGTCGTAGCCGCTGTCGATATGGCTGTGCTTGAGGTCGAAGCCGGCGCGGTCGAGAAAGGCCAGCGCGGTGTCGTGCAAGGTGGCGTTGTAGCGCCCCTCGGAATGGGCGAACTGTTTACCGCCGTCGAGCAGCAGAATCTTCTTCATGGCATGGGCCTCGGTAATCTGATGGCGGCATGCTAGGGTGCACGAACGGGTAGAAACAGCCGTCCACGGGCAAATGACATATGACTGAAAGGCATGAATGGGTTGGGTTTGGCCGCTGTAAGGTAAATAACCACTGACCCGCCAGGAGCCCAGCATGGCCGATACCTACGGATTTATCCTGCACGCCCACACCCGCCCGGAAAAGGCCGCCGAGTTCGAGGCGCTGCTGCGCCCCTATGTCGAACCCAGCCGCGCCGAGGCCGGCTGCATCGAATACCACATGCTGCGCGACAGCCACGACCCGACGCTGTTTATCTTCTATGAGGTCTGGCAATCGCGGGCGCACCTGGCGATCCACAGCGCCTTGCCGCATATGCGCCAGTTCCATGAACGGCGCATGGACTACCTGCGCCGTGATTTCGACATTCGCGAGATCGAGATGCTTAGCCCAGCGAGCTAGGACCGGGTTGTACAAACTGAGCGCCGGCACCCCCGTAGGAGCGGCCCATGGCCGCGATCTAGTCAGGGCTTAACGCCAGCAACCGCCTGCTGCCGAGGCGTGGCCGACGCTTGGGCTTACTGCTGGGGTGCCGGCGTGGCGTTGGCCGCGGCGGACCAGATGCGGTAGCGCACTTGCACCTCTGCCGGGGCGTAGATCACCAGCGGCAGCTTGCTGTTGTAACGCACCAGCAGGGGCTCGCCACCCACCGGGACAAAGGCCTGCTTGCGGCTGTTGTCGGGGCAGGCCATCAGGGTGCTCATCGCCGGGCCGACCTGACTCAGCTGGTAATAGGTGTAGCCCCAGCCCTCCACGGTCTTCTCCTGCCACTGGCCGCCCAGGCGCTGCTGGTTGCAATCCACGTCCAGGGTCTTGCCGGCGATCAGCTCGACCTTGTGCTCGGCCTCATTGGCCTGGGCCGGCAGCTCGATGACATGGCGGTTATAGCCTGCACTGGCCGCCGGGTAGGGCTTGAGCGCCTCGGGTGTGGCGGCGCAGGCGGCCAGCGGCAGGGCGCAGGCGAGGGCGAGCAGGGGCAGTTTGTGCGAGTTCATTGAGAGTCCTTGTTGAGTGGGCCTGGTGGGCCGTCCGTTGAGCAAGATTGCCGGGTTGGCTGAGCAGCCACTGACCCTTGTGCATAGGTGAAGTTCCTCGGCTTGGCAAGTTGGCAGCGGCCGAGCCTGGCGAGGGCCGTGGTCCTGTACCGCTGCTGTTGCGCGTCACTGTGTCTATGCGTCGTCCCCGGTCCGCTCGAGAATGGCCTTACTCAATCGCGCAGGGCCTTCCATGCATATCGGCATCCTCACCTTCGACGGCTTCAACGAACTGGATTCGCTGATTGCCCTGGGCATCCTCAACCGCATCAAACAGCCGGGCTGGCGTGTGTCCCTGGCCGCGCCAAGCGAAACGGTCACCTCGATGAACGGCGTTCAGCTGTATCGTCAGGCCCGCCTGGATGAGATCGAGTCATGCGATGCGGTACTGGTCGGCAGCGGCATCAAGACCCGCGAAATCGCCCGGGACGCCGCCGTGATGCAGGTGTTGGCGCGGCTCGATCCGGCACGTCAGCTGATCGGTGCCCAATGCTCCGGCACCCTGCTGCTGGCCAAGGCGGGTTTGCTGGACGGTATTCCAGGCTGCACCGATCTCACCAGCAAGCCCTGGGTGCAGGAGGCTGGCATCGAGGTGCTGGAACAACCCTTCTTCGCCCGGGGCAACCTGGCCACCGCCGGCGGTTGCCTGGCCTCCATCTACCTCGCCGCCTGGACCCTGGCACGTCTGGTTGGGCGTGAGGCGGCGGCCGAGGCGCTGCATTACGTCGCCCCGGTCGGGGAGAAGGCGGAATACGTCGAGCGGGCGCTCGGCAATATCGAGCCCTATCTGGGGGGCGGCTGAACCAAGGGCCTGGTGCAATCCGCGGCTATTCGCTGCGACTGCCTGGTAGCGGCCTTGGCCGCGTGACTTGTGCGGCCCGCCCCGCGCTTGCCGACCCGGTTGCTGGGCGAGCGCCTGGGTATCAGTCCGCGGACGGTGGAAAAACAGATTGCCCAGCTGCGCAAGCAAGGCTGCTTGCGGCGTATTGGCCCGGCCAAGGGTGGCCACTGCGAGTCGCCAGGCTACGAGCTAGACTGACTGCATTCGGGCCGGGTCTTTCCACAGGCTGTTGCGTCCGACGTGCAGGGGCTGGCCCCCGGTCAGGAGGTGGAAGTGGACAAGCGACAAAGGGCAGGCACCGGCCTTTCACGGCGCCACTTTCTCTATGGCGGAGCCATCCTCGGTGGCGGCCTGCTGGCCACGCCGGCCTTGGCGCGGCAACTCTGTCGGCCCACGGCGGGCGACATCCTCGGTCCCTACTACCGTTTCGGCGCGCCTTTTCTGGCAACACTGGTCGGGGCGGAGGAGCCAGGCGAGCGGCTGGTGGTCAGCGGCACGGTGCTGAGTGCGGACTGCCGTACGCCGATTGCCAATGCCCTGGTCGAGGTCTGGCAGGCCAACAGCGCCGGCCTGTACGACACTCAGACGCCCGGTAACTTTACCGACAAGGGCAATTTCCACCTGCGCGGGATGCTCTACACCGACGCTCAGGGCCGTTACCGCATCGAGACGGTGATGCCTGGTCGCTACCCGGTTCCGCCGAATCTGCCGGGGCTGGAGCAGTACGCGGGGATCACCCGGCCGGCGCATATCCACTTCCGGGTGATGGAGTCGCTGCATGTGCCGGTGACCCTGCAGCTGTATTTCCAGGGCGACCCCTATATCGCCAAGGATCCCTGGGCCAGCGTGCACCCGGACAGCGTGATCGCGCTGGAGGCGGACGGTGAGGGGCGACGCGGGGTGTTCGATATCGTGCTGGCCAGAGGGTTCTAGCGACACCCGCCGCCCATCGAATAACCCCGGGCCGAGCCAGCCGCAGGCTTATGCCGGCGCACCGTCGAGCCAGTGGGGCGGAACGCCGCGAAGCGTTTTCGCCATTTGCTATCCAGGCACCTCGCTCCGTTAAACCCGCCCTAGGGGCATCGAACCACTGGCCATAGCAGTGGCAGCACGTGCTCACGTAGCAGCGGTGCCAGTGTGGCTGGCGGCACCTCGCCCGGTGCGAGCCAGCGCAGCTCTTCCAGCTCGGCGGCGGCGCTGACGCTGTGCGGCAGGCGGGCCTGGAACACGCTGGCATCGATCCAGGTATCGGCCTCGTTGGCCGCAGCGGCGCGGAACTGGCCGAGCGGTTGCAGGGCGTTAGCCGGCAGGCTGAGGTTGAGTTCTTCCTCAAGCTCGCGGGTCAGGGCGGTGATGGCGTCTTCGCCGGGCTCGGCCTTGCCGCCGGGCAGCATAAAGGCCTGGGTGTTGCGTTTGCGTACCAGCAGCAGGCGGCCGGCGTCGTCGATCAGGCAGGCGGCGGCAATGGTCAGGGTGGTCATGGGATTTCGCTTGGGTTGGTGTTGCGCGCTTTAGCGCGGTTTCTGTGTGGCAGCACGGTCATGCGGCGTTTACCTCAGTGCAGGATAAGACGCTCGCGAACCAGCGCCTGAGCCTGCTGGGCCATCTGGTCGAGTTGGCGGTCGCGCTGTTTCTCCGCCTCGCTCATGGCCCGTTTGCCGTGCTGCTTGACCAGGTAGGCGTGGATCTGCCGGACTTCCCTGGATTGGAAGATCGGTGCCAGGTCCTGCACGGCCAGCATGCCGTCCGCGCTGTAGTTCCGGGTGCTCATCAGCACCTGGGGGCCCCGCGCCGCCAGCACCTGAAAGCCCATGGCCTCGAAGGTCGCGACCTTGCCTGCCACGCAGGCCAGTTCGGCGTGGGGGTGGCGGCTGATCATCTGCTGCAGCATGGCCCGGGCCATACCACGCCGACGCTGGCTGGCTTGCACGGCCAGATAGGCCAGGGTGCAGGCCTCGGGAGCATCCTTGGCCGGCAGGTAAAGGGCAAAGCCCAGCACCTGGGAGGGATCCTGATCATCCAGGGCCAGGATCAACCGCGCGCTGGTCTCCAGGGCGCTGTCCATGGCCTGCAGGTACAGGTGCATCTCATAGCCGATCACGTACTGATACAGCTGGTAGAGGGGGTTGCTGGGCGTCAGCGATACCGGGCTGATGTCGCTGAGGTAGTCCACCACCATCTGCAGGATCTGGCTTTTCAGGGCCTCGGGTGGCGGGGTGTCCAGGTGTACAAGGGTGAACATCGTGAGTCTGGCTCCGGGGCTTGCGCGAGTGGGGCGTCGGCGTGGGCGGCATTGTAACGCCCGCGGCTTTGATCGTTCCCATACGGTTGCTGAATGCCGGATTGGTGGTTATCCGCCGCTTCTCTATTGTCCGGTCTAGCGGCTCCGCCCTTACTGCCTGGTCTCTACGTCTGGCGAATACTAAAAATGGCGGATTACCCGCGGCGAGCCGATATGACAACTACGCTCTGGCATCCGGGGTTCTCTGCGCGAAACGGCCGTTACGCCATCATGCACGGACTGGCCTCGGGGATAGGTCGAACCTATTGCGTCACTCCAGACTCAGAGGTTAATGGGCACGATGCAGGAGAGGTAGATGGACTTCACCGAACGTATTCTGAGTACCCTGCTGGCCGAGTTTTCCGACCTCGGTCAATTGGAACACCTGACCCGTGCCACCCTGCGTATCATCCTGGCCATACTGCTGGGCGGGTTGCTTGGCTATGAGCGTGAGGTAATGGGCAAGGCCGCTGGTGTGCGTACGCACATGCTGGTGTGCCTGGGGGCCACTGTCTTCGTCATGTCATTGGAGCAGGAAGGCGCGGACCACGATGCCATGAGCCGGGTGATTCAGGGCGTAGCCACCGGTATCGGCTTTCTCTGTGCAGGCACCATCCTCAAAGGCCAGAACATCTCCGATGTGAAAGGCCTGACCACTGCCGCCGGCTTATGGGCCACTGCTGCCATAGGCGTGGCCGTGGGGTTGGGCCGTGAGGCGACCGCCGTGCTCGGCACCCTGGTGGCGCTCCTGATACTGCATGTCATGCCCCTGCTGCTGGACTCTAGGCCCAACGGCAATGAGGACAAGAAGGATTAGCTTGGGCCTCGAGGGCACGCTTGGAGGGCCGTTTGGTCGGCTGGGCTGAGCGTAGCGATACCCCTGCAAAGCAGCCACCCTGGATGTCCCAGGGTGGAAGTGCATGACGCAGGCCGGCGGTTTTCAGGCCGGTTCCGGCGTGCGGGTTGCCTGCAGCGCCCGCTGCAGCTGTGCCACCAGGGTATCGACCTGGTTCAGGCCCCGAGCCACCGACTCGGCCAGCAGCTCACCGCCGACTTCCTGACCCTCGATGGCAATCTGATGCACCCGGGTAATGCCGATAAAGCCCAGGGCGGTGATCAGACTCGGCTCCAGATGGTTCATATGGGCCATCGCGCCGCCGACGTCAAAGCCGACCCCGCCTCGGGCCGTGAGGATCACGGCATGCCGCGGCCGGTCGGCCAGCAA
>JBFJZW010000054.1:0-18935 GCA_041621875.1 Pseudomonas sp.
ATGGCCTGGCTCTGCTCGCCCAGGCGCATGATGCTCTCGGCCACCGCCTGCATCTGTTCGCGAATCTGCTGCATGCCGCTCAGCGCTTCCTCCACCGCCTGACGGCCGCCCTGGGCGATCTGCCGGGTGCGCTCGGCGCTTGCGCTGACCCCTTGCGATTTGCTGCCCGCCAGCACCGCGGTCTGCTTGACCTCTTCCACCGTGGTGGCGATCTCGCTGATGGCCGTGGCGGTTTCCTGGGTGCTGCTGGCCACCTGACTGGTGGCGGCGAGAATCTCCTCGCTGGAACTGGCCAGCACCGAGATGCCTTCATTCATTTCCTGCACCAGTTCGCGCAGGTACTGACTCATCGCCACGAACGCCTGGGCCAGCCGCCCTACTTCGTCCTGGCGCAGGCTGCTGCTCACCTCGCGCGGGATCTCGCCACGCCCGATCTGCTCGGCCAGTCCCGTCAGGCGGGCCAGTGGCAGGGCGATGTGCCGGCTCAGCAGCCAGGCCAGCACGGCGCTTGCCCCCACCAGCAGCAGGCTCAGATTGCGGATGCGCTCGCGCAGGGTCTCAAGGCTCTGGCGGGAATATTCCAGGGTCTCGGCGATGCGTTGCTCGGTCAGTGTGGCCAGTTGCAGGCCGAGTTCATGGATCGTTTCGAAGCGCTCGCGCTGCACGCCTTTGCTCAGCTGCAGCGCCTCTTCCAGTTGATTGTTGCGGATCAGCTGCAGTTGCGTGGCGCGGGTATGCGCCGTGGCATTGCGCACATCGAGCAATTGATCGAGCAGCTCGCTGGCTTGCTGGTCGTCGCTGACCACCCTGCGCAGTTGCTTGATCAGGCGCTCGTTCTCGACGCTGTGCTGGCGAATCTGCTCCTCGCGCTCGTCCAGTTCACCGTTGCCCCCAGGACTGATGGCCAGAAGCAGTTCGCTGCGCTGGGCGGCGATATTGATGCGCAGCTCCTTGACCGCGGAGATCCGCTCGTAGTTGCGCTGAAACTGCACCTCCTCGTTGGCTTGCAACTCGACGAAGCGCTCCAGGGTGGTGAACAGCAGGCCGCCAAAGCCCAGAATCAGCAAAGCGAAAGCCAGGAGCAACTTGCCCCCTATGTTGAAGCGCAAAATCCTGAGCATCATCCGTCCCTCTCCGCTGTACGATTATTCCGCCATCACGCGCAGGTCCGGGTCGCCCAGCAGGCGTGCGCCGTCCAGCACCGTGCATTGTTCCGTTGTCACGCCCAGCAGATAGCGCACACGCACCCCGTCCAGGTTGGCCAGGTCCGTCTGCAAGCTGGCGCAGCTGATCCGGGCCACCCCGAGCACGCGGTCGATCAACAAGCCGAACTCCATGTCCTGGCTGTGCAGGATCAGCAGAAAGCTGCGATCGGACAGGCTGCCGTGGGGCAATTCGAACAACACCCGCAAATCCAGCACCGAGACGATGCGCCCGCGCACATTGACGATGCCCAGCACATGGGCCGGGGTATTGGGCAAGGGCGTGTACTGGTTCAGTGGCAGCACCTGCGCGACATGTTCGCTGCCGATGGCATAGCGCTCATCACTCAAGCTGAAACTGAGCACCTCGAGTTGCTCGCCGAGTTCCGCCGGCTGCACGACCCCGGCCCATTGCCGGGTGCGCGCGGTCAGCCGCGCGCTCAACTCGCTGGCGTTTATATCGCTGCCTTCGCCCAGGCGGCGTTCGAGTGCGCCCAGGCGCTCGCGCAGCTGATCCCAGCGTTCGCTGGCGTCTATCGGCTCGGGCATGACGGCGCGGCCTCCTGCAGTTGTTGGCACAAGAGCAGCAATTGCCCGCAGCTGATGCCGTCGCCCAGAGGGACAAGGCTATCGCCGCTCTGCTGCCGCAGTAACTGCTGGCACACCCGCAACGCCTTGGCGGCGGCCCGGGCACGTCCCTGGGCGACCAGCAGGCGGGCCTGAAGAAAGTAGCCGAGGATAAACTCGGGCTGCAGATACAGCGCCTTGTGCAGGGCCTGCAACGCACCCGCATCATCACCGCTGTGCTGCGCCAACTGGGCCTGCAGCCAGTAGGCGGGAAGCGAGTCGGCTTGCAGTTGCAGAGCCCGCTGCAGCCAGTCCCGGGCCTCGTCGAGGCACTGCTGATCGGCCCAGCTACGCGCGGCCAGCAGGCAGGCCTGATGCTGTTGCCCGCGGCTCAGACCGGCACAGGCCAGATAGCTCAGCAGGGCCGCGCGGGCCAGCGGGTAGTGGCCCGCAGCCAGGGCTTGCTGGGCCTGCTGCCAGTGTTCCTCCGGGGGGACGGCCTGGCGCGTGGCCGGCTGCACGGGTGCCCGCGTCCCGTCGCGCTTTTGGCGAGTGCTGTGATGGGCTGGCTCAGCCTGACTCACGACCGTGGTCGAGGTTGCCACGGCCGCGGAGGCCCGGCCAGCGTGGCGGCTCAGGGCGTAATTGCAGCCCGCCCAGCACCCCGTCAGCCCCGCCTGGGTGGCGATCCCGGCCTCGACTGCGCCCAGCAGTAACAGCCCCTCGTCATTCAGACAGCCGAGCAGGCGCTTGACCACCGCCGCGGCCCGCGCCGGGGAAAAATACATCAGCACATTGCGGCACAGGATCAGATCGGCCTCCGCCAGCAGGCAGCCCTGGCGCTCATCGATAAGGTTGTACTGGCTAAAGCGGATACGTCCGCGCCAGGCTGGGCGGACCCGCCACAGGCGGCCTTCGGCCTGGAAGTAACGCTGGCGGAAGGCGCTTTCGTTGCGGCGAAAGGCGTTGCTGCCATACAGGGCCTGCTCGGCCCTGGCGAGAAATTGCCCGTTGATATCGCTGGCGACCAGTTCCAGCGTCCAGCTATCGCGCTCCTCGCCCAGCAACTCATCGAGCAGAAACAGCAGGCTATAGGCCTCCTCGCCGGTACAGCAGCCGGCGCTCCACAGGCGCAAGTTGCGCTGCCCGCTCTGCCGGCGGCGCGCCAGCAGGCCGGCCAGGTGGTGCTGGGCCAGCCAGTCGAAGGTTTCCGGGTCGCGGCGAAAATAGGTTTCGCCGACGCTGAAGGCCGGTACCAGGCGCTGTATCAGCGCGGCATCCCATTCGCTGAAGGCCAGCGCCTGCAACCAGGCTTGCGGATCGCTGACCTGCTGTTCGACCGCCAGCAACTGCAGGCGACGCAGCAGTTCGCCGCTGCGCTGCGCGGAAAAGTCCATGCCCAGGTGCCGATGGACCTTGTGCACCAGCGCCTCCAGCAGCGGGGCCGAACAGGACGGTTTAGGCGCTCGCATCGGCTGCGCCTCCCCGCTCGGCCAGGGCGGCGTCCAGCTGGCTTTCTTCGGCGGCGCAGAGCAGTTGCTCGACATCCTGAATCAGCAGCATGCCCTCCGCGCTGCGCAGCACGCCCTGAAGCAGACTGGATGGCACATGGGGATCGGGGGCCGGGGAGAAATCGCTGGCGGCGCAACTGCATACCGCCGCCACCTTTTCCACCGGTAGCAACAGTTGGCGTTTGCTGGTTTGCAGCCAGATAAAGGGTTGCCACAGGGTGGTCGGGGGCGATGGCCAGTCGAAGCGTCGGGCCAGGTCGATCACCGGCAGCACCTGGCCTTGCACATTGACCAGCCCGCGTACGGTTGCCGGCGCACCGGGCAAGGGGGTACTGAGCAATGCTGGCAATACTCGAACGACATTCTCGAGCGCGACTGCAAAATGCTGCCCTGCCAGCCAGAAGGGCAGCACCACGTATCTATCCATAGATGCATCCCTGTCGTGCGATCTCACTCTTTCATGCTTGTACCCTAGCTCAGCTGTTCCGGGCGTCCAGTCTCGCCGCTATCGGCCAGGCCATGACCGCTCTGCGCCGGTCGTCTAGGCCTGCGGAGCGAGGCTCAGGCGCTGCTGCAGGCATCGCCGCCCCAGTCGCCGATATCCGGGTTATTGCAGGCGCTGCTGACCATGCTGCTGCCCCGGCTGCTGACGGCCTGGGCCTCCGAACGCTTGGCGGTGGCTTTCTGCAGTTTCTGTTCGGTGACCACCGCTTCCTTTGGTACCACCTTGGGCTGGCTCACGGGGGCCGGGGTCTTGGCCACGGCCGCCACGGTCTGGCGCTCGACGCCGACCTGTTGCAGGTCCTTCTCGTAGGCCTGGGTATAGGTGTTGATGTCCTCGCCGGTACGGCCGTCGACGGCGGCCAGCAGCGCATTGGTCTCCTGCAGGCCGCTGACGATCTCGGCGAAGCGGCTGCGCCCTTCGCTGTCGCTTATGCTCTTGTTGCGGTGGGAGGCGCGCAGGTTGTCGAACTCGCGCTGGTAGCAGTCCTGGGCAGCCTTGGCGTAGACGATGCTGCGATCCAGGTCCATGGTGCTGCGCTCGAAATCGCCGCCATAGGAGGCGATTCGCTGCTTGTCATCGGCGATCTGCTTCTGCCGTTCGCTGTAGTAGCCGGCCGCGCCACCGACCAGGGCACCGGTCGCCGCACCGATCAGGGCATTGCGCCCGGCGTTGTCGCCACCAGTCAGGGCTCCGGCCAGGCCGCCTAGCAGGCCGCCGGCAACCGCCGCGGTGGCCACGGTCTTCTGCATTGCCGCGTCGGAGTTGCGCAACTGGCTGACCGGCTCATAGCAGCCGGGGTAGTAATTGGCCTGGGTGGTGGCCGCTACCTTGGCGCTGGTTCCTCCGCCGAGACTGGCGCAGCCGCTTGCCAGGGCAAGGGAAAAAGCAGCACCGCAGAGCAGGGTTGAGCGAAGCAATTGATGGTTGTGGCGATATTCCATGGTCGTTCTCTCGTGCTTGAGTGTATGGATCCCATCCTGGTTTTATCCGGTGGACATCTCCCTCACCTGCCGTGCGCAAACGCATGCACCTCATGGGCCGAGCAGTTCCTTCAAGATGACTGCCGGGGCCGCCTTACGCTGCTGACGGTATTCACCTACGTGCTGTACAAACAGCGTAGCCCGTTTCACCAGACTCTTGCCCAGTACCGGGTTGCGATTGAGTTCTTCGCGGGTGCGCTGCAACTGGGCCTGGATCACCGCATCGGAGTAGCGCGTGCCGGTGGCCAGGTTGTCGATATAGATCGCCACCGCGCCGTCCAGGGCGGTGCGGCCATTGCCGATGGCCGCCTGGTAGAGCCGTACCGAGGCCTGATCCTTGGCCTTGACCGCCTGGGCCAGGCTGTTCTGCAGATTGGTCAGGCGGATGTTGTAGTTGTTCACGGTTTCCGCGACCAGGGCCGCCGACTGGATCAGGTTGGCGGCGGCCTCCTGGCGCTGCTGGGCGATCAGCGAGACGTTGCGTTTGAGCTCTTCGTTGACCAGCGCCAGGCGCGCTTGCAGGTCCGGGTCTTCGCTGCTGGCGATAATGCTGTCGAGCAGTTGCGTGGGGTCGTCGGCATCGGCGATTTCGTCGGTCAGACCGGCCAGGCGGCCTTCCCGCTGCCACTGCTCGAACAACGCCTTGTAGCGTGAACGTGGTGCCGACAAGGCCCCCAGGGCGACGCGAAAGCCCGTGGTCTCGTTGCGCTGTTCGCGGCCATCTGCGCCGAACAGCGGGTATTCGCGGCGCATCCCGGTGAACAGGGCCATCTCGCCTTCGAGGTAGTTGCCGCCCTTGACCACGAAACCGCCATAGGTGCCCTGCCGCCGGCCGCCATGCACCATCTGGAAGGGGTCATGGACCATTTCCGCGGCGTTGCCGATCACATCGTGCAGGCCCAGCGGGTTGGCCTTCTTCATGCCCACCGGCAGCAGCCGCGCGCCCTGCCCAGTACCGCCGGCCACCTGGGTATAGACCGCCCAGTCGGCCAGCGGGCCCTCGTCGTCGCCCTCCTCGACCTTGCGCGGAAACAGCCGCCCTTCCAGCTCCTGGCGGCTGACCGCGTGCCCCCCCCGGGCGGCGTACTCCCACTCCACCTCGGTGGGCAGGCGGACGAAGCCCAGGCCGCCGTCTTCGGGGTTGTCGCCGCGGCCGCTGACCGGCAGGCGCTCGCGATGATGCTTGAGCAGCCAGGCGCTGTAGACCGCGGCGAAACGCTCCGCCTCGAAACGCGACAGGTTGACCTGGGGCAGGCGTGCCGACATGCCGCCGGGGGGCGCGCAGGCCGGCTCCGGGCCTTCGCCGGCCAGCGCCGCGGCCTGGGCCATGACCAGCTGGAACTGGCGTTGGCTGACCTCGTATTTGCCGACGAAGTACAGCATCGGCTTGAGCAGCGCATCCGCCTGGCCATTGGGCAGGCTCGGCTGGATAAGGGCCTGCCAGTCGCTGGGCAGATCCTCGAGGACAAACTGGCCGTTGATATAGTCGCGCCGGTAGCCGGCGATAAACGACTGCTGATAGCCCGGGTCGCCCTCGCTAAAGGGGTAGCCCAGGCTGATTTCCTTATCGTCCAGGGCTCCGCGGGCGAGGATATAGACATGGCGGAAGACCATCTCGCCACCACAGGGCAGCGGCAGGCTGACATCGTCGTCCCGCGGTTTGGGATTGTCCGCCGCAGGGTCGGCGGCGCTTGCGACAAGCGCCGGTGCTGGTTCGGGAGCTTGGGACGGTTCGGAAGGCTCAGCGGCGACCTGGGTGTCTGTTACCGCCTCGACCACCTCGACCTTTGCTTCGACCTCAGTGGCCGGCGGCTGCTGGGCTGCCGGCGCTGCGCCCGCAGACGGCGGCGGCTCGGCCTCGGAACAGCCTTGAATCAGCAAGAGCGCACAGCACAACGGCAACCTTCTAGACATCGCGCAATCCTTCCGAAGCTTCAATCCGCGCCGCCCGCCAGCCGCCGGAAGCGGCGGCCAGGCTGCTGCACAGCAAGGTGGCCAGCAAGGCCAGCAGGTAGTGTTGCAACAACAGGCGGCAGGCCTGCTCCCCAGGCGATTGCTGGAACAGCCGATTCAGGCCGATTTCCGCCAGGCCATACAGCCCCCAGGCCAGCAACAGGCTGAAAACCCCGGTATAGAGCGCTTGCAGCACGACGAAGGCGACCAGTGCGGCGGACGAAAAACCCAGCAGACGCAGCACCGACAAGGCGCGGCGCTTGCGCTCCACCGCCGCCAGGGCGCTGGCGGTCATGGCGGCGAAGGCCCCGCCCAGGGCCAGGGCGGCGATGATCCAGAACAGCAGGTTGAGGTTGCGACTGAGCGAACGCACCTGGGCGATGGCCTGCGCCTGGGTGGCCACCTCCAGATTGCGCTCGGCAAAGTGCAGGCGCAGCGGCTCGACGTCGTCCAGCCCCGCGGCGTACAGGCGAAACCCCGGGTAGATCCGTGCGCCCCGTTGCGCCAGGGCCCCATCGGGCCAGCCCTGCTCGGCCACTGCCAGGCCGTCGCGGTAGTCCTCCGCGGCTTCCAGCAGGCTCAGCGAGGCAAACAGGGCGTCACGGGGAAAGGCCGCGAGCGGCAGCACCCCCTGCACCCGCAGGACGCTGCGCCGATATTCCACGCGCCCACCGACTTGCCGGCCAAAGGCCGCGCCCAGGCTGTCGCCGGCCTTGACCCCGAGCTTTTCCGCGGCGCGCTGGCTGAGCAGCACCGCGTCGGCCGGTAACGGCAGCAGCGCCGGTGCCACCAGGGGGTCGCCGGGGGCCGTGGGGATCATCTCCACGGTCAGCTGCTGGTCGCCGTGGCTCAGCTCGGCGGTGGCGGCGATCTGCCGGGTGCGCGGCAGAACGAAGGCCACATCACCGCGCTCGGCCAGCTCGGCAATCGCCTCGGCGGTAAAGCGGGCACCGCCCAGGGGAATGATTTCACGCACGCTGGGGTCGCGCTCCAGGCGTTCGGTCAGGGTGCTGATCAGGCCGAACTTGAGGCCGAACAACACCAGCAGCGGTGCCAGCACCGCCACCAGGGCCAGCACCGCACAGGTCGACAGGCGGCCGTCACAACGGTAGTCGTACCAGGCCAGCTGGCTCATCAGTTTCAGGCGCATCAGCCGGCCTCCAGCAGGGTGGCGGTGACCCCGCCATCCAGGTTGCGCTGCACCTGCAGACGCTGTAGCTGCAGGCCGACGCGCCGGGCCAGGGCCTCGTCGTGGGTGGCCACGACGATACAGGCCCCCTGCTCCTCGGCCTGGGCCACCAGCAGCTGCATGACCCGTTCGGCATTGACCGGGTCGAGCGATGCGGTTGGCTCGTCGGCCAGGACGATGGCCGGGGCGTGGGCCAGGGCCCGGGCGATGCTGACCCGTTGGCGCTGGCCGACCGAGAGCGCCGCCGGCAGCTTGTCCAGCTGGTCGGCAATTTCCAGGCGTTCGGCCAGACGCTGCACGCTGGCGTCCTCGGCCAGGCCCAGCAAGGCGCGGGACAGGCCGATATTGCGGCGTACATCGAGAAAGCCGAGCAGGCCGCCGGTCTGCAGCACATAGCCCATGGCGCGGCTGCGCAGCTCGGCCAGCAGATCCTGACGGCCGTGCCGCCAGAGCCCGGCGATGTCGTTGATGTGGCCGTCGCGGGTCAGTTCCAGGGTGCCGCCGGGGTCCGGGCTGAGGACCAGGGCCAGCAGGTCGAGCAAGGTGCTCTTGCCGCTGCCGCTGGCCCCGACCAGCGCCAGGCGCTGCCCCGGCCGCAGGTCCAGGCGCGGCACCAGCAGGCTATAGCCGTTGCGGCCCGCGCCACGGCTTTTGCGAATATCGCGCAGGCGCAGCATCAGGGTAAGGTCGCCAGCGGTACGCGATAGAGCGCATCGCCCGGTTGCGCAGCGCCGAACCGGACCCAGTTGGCGATGTCGTTGTGGAAGGTTTCATACAGGCGGATCTTCGATTCCAGCTCGTCGATAAAGTCCTCCTGTTCGGCCACGCTCAGGGACAACCAGAGGTCCTGGGTCATATTCAGCGACTTGCTGCGGTACGGCAGGCCTTCCAGGTACTCGCCGAGCAGCCCCGATTCGGCCAGGTTGCTGCCCCGTTTCAGCGCGCTGGGATCGCGGCTCATATAGGCACTGGCGCTGGCGATTTCCTGGAAGAAGTCCTTGGGTGCAGTCTGGGTACGCCGCGCGGCGTCGACGATCAGCTTGAGCGATTGCTGCAGGTCGTTGAGCTGCAGCTTGGTCAACAGCACACACACCTGAAAAGCCGGCAGGCTCGGGTTGGTCAGGTCGTGGTCGGCGGTCCAGGCGGTGACCAGCTGCGGGGCCTGCACGGCGCTGCGGCGGCCGAGAAAATCCATATGCATGGCGTAGCCGATGGCCGTGGTCTTGGCCGCGATGCTGTGGGTCGACTGATGCTCGCTGGGCTTGAGCACCTGATTGTTCGCCACCTGGTTGACCAGCTCGGCGAAGATCAGCCCGATCTCGGCCACCGTCTGGCCGAACTTGCCCACCTCGCCATCGGCCACCGGGATATACAGGTCGCCGATCTGCGGGTTGGCGTCGGCGGTCAGGCTGCGGTACTGCTGCTCGGCGAAGCCGTGGTTGTCCTTGCCCAGTGGCGTGCGCAGGTGCAGGGCGTAGATCTTGATCTGCTTGCGCAGCGCCGCCTCGCGCACCTCGGCCTCGTTCATCTGGGTGCGGCTCAGCGGATCGTTCTTGCGCAGCGCCCCGGCATCGCTGACCAGCAGGATCAGGCGACCGCTGTAGGGGCTCCAGTCCATACCCTCGACCGCCTCCATCACCCCGGCGAAGGCATCCTCGTTGAAGGCATGACTGGAAACATGGGTGGCCTTGACCTGACGAGCTAGCTCGACGAAACGCTGGGCATCGCGGCCTTCGTCCAGGGTCACCAGGGTGCGGGCGACGTACTCCAGCCCCGGGGTCTTCTCGACATTGCTGCGAAAGCCCACCAGACCGAAGCTGACGCTGTCCAGGTCGCCACGACTGGCGATCTGCTGATGCAGCTCCTGCACCACCTGGCTGACCCGGTCGATATAGGGCTGCATCGACACCGAGGTATCGACCACCAGCACGATGCCGGTGCGAAACTGCTCGCCCTGATAGCGCGGCTGGCTCTGGTTGCCATCGCCCATTACCGCTTCGCTGTCGCCGGGGTCGATCGAGGCGACGTTGAGCAACTGCACCGGCAGGCCGTTGTTATCGTAGGTCTCGCGCGATTCGAAGATCGGCAACAGATAGAACTGCTCCTGGGGGATGGCGCTGTCGACCGGTTCCAGGGCGACGATCTGCTCGGCCACCTGATTCTCGAACTGCGCCCGATGCAGGGTCGCGCGCGCCTGGGCGGTGTCGCCGAGCAGGGTCTCCACCGCGCCGGCGGAGTCGAGGAACATCACCGGCGAACGCCCCGAACGCTCGGTAAACCTCAGCACCAGGCTCTGCTTCCAGTCGCTCAGCGCACTGGCCGGCAACCAGCCATCGCGCTGGCCGGTGCTGGACGCGCCGACCTCAAGCCAGTCCTGCCCGTCGACCTGCTTGCGCTGGTAGACATAGAACACCGAAAAGGCCGGCAGCTCGCTGCCCTGCCCTTCACCACCGGGCTGACTGGCGAACCGCGCCTGGGGTTTGCTCAGCACCCGCTGGAACAGGGTCTTCTTGCCCGCCATCAGCAGCGGTCGCTCGCCGCCATCCACGTCGCCTGTCTGGGTGCCAGCTGCCGCAGCCCCATCGCTGGCTGGCCCGGATACGCCACCGTCCAATGCGGGCGGGTCAACCTGGGCCTGCTCGGGCGCGGTATCGGATGGTGCGAGAAACAGCCAGTAAGCGCCGCCGAGCAGGGCCAGCAGAACCAGCGCCGCCGCGCCGATCAGCGCCAGGCGCGGGCTGCGGGCCGGGGTGTCGGAACGAGCTGCCGCCGCCGGGGAGTGTTCCGCACTCCTGCGCCCCTCGCCGCTGGTGTCGCGACTAGCTGCCTCAGTCGCCAACGGCGGCATGCTCAGCGATACCGGCGTCAGCCCGCCGAGGTCGATCTCCGCGCTCTGCGTGGCCTGGCTTGCTGGCAGGCCCAAGGGGCGGAACTGGGTCGCCTGGCTGTCCTGCGCCTCGGCAGGCAAACTGCCCAGGGCATCCAGCGCGGCGATCAGCGCCGCGGCGTCGGCGAAGCGCTGGGCCGGGTCCTTGGCCAGCAGCCGACTGAGGATCGGCTGGTAGCGGCCCTGGGCCAGGGGCAGTTCGGGCAGCGGCTCGGTCAGGTGGGCCAGGGCCGTGGACAACGAGTCGGCACCGACATAGGGCAGCTTGCCGGTGAGGATTTCGTAGAGCACCACGCCCAGGGCATAGAGGTCGGCACGGCCGTCGATATCCTGGCCGCGGGCCTGCTCCGGGCTCATATAGCTGGGGGTACCGACGGCGAAGCCGGCCTGGGTGAACTGGGTGCGGTCCTCCAGGGACTTGGCGATACCGAAGTCGGAGAGCACCGCGGCCCCGTCGGCGCGAAACAGGATATTCGCCGGCTTGACGTCGCGGTGAACCAGGCCCAGGGCGTGGGCATAGCCCAGGGCCGAGGCGATCTGGCGGATATACACCAGCCCCTGTTCGGCGCTCAGGCCCGCGGCGATGCGCTCCTTGAGTGTGCCGTTGGGCAGGTACTCCATGGCCATATAGTAGAAATTGCCGACATTGCCGATGTCGTAGATGGTCACCGTATGCGGATGGGACAGCCGCGCCAGGGTCTTGCCCTCGCGCAGAAAGCGTTCGCAGAAGCTGCGGTCGGCGGCCAGCGCCGCGGCCATGATCTTCAGCGCGACCTTGCGCTCCAGCGAGCGCTGGGTCGCCAGGTACACGGTGGCCATGGCCCCATCGCCCAGTTCGCTTTCGATCTCATAGCCGGGTATTTCGATATCCATGGATGCCTGCATTCCTCAGGAGGCTTTGACGACGACGGCGGTGATATTGTCCGGTGCACCCCGGGTCAGGCCCAGGTGCACCAGGCTGCGGACCATTTCGTAGGGGGCCTGGGATCCCAGTACCGTTTGCAGTTCGTGATCTTCGACGGTCTTGTTGAGGCCATCGCTGCAAAGCAGAAAGCAGTCGCCGGGACGCACCTCCAGCTGCGTCTCGGCCAGCTCCAGATCGTCCTGGGCTCCCACTGCGCGGGTGACGATATTGCCCATGGGGTGGCTGCGCGCCTCCTCCTCGCTGAGCGCGCCGCTGTCGACCAGGTCCTGGACATAGCTGTGGTCGTGGCTGAGCAGGCTCAGGCTGCCATCGCGCAGGCGATACAGGCGGCTGTCGCCAACCCACAGGCAGGTCGCCTGATTGCCCCGCGCGGCCAGCAGCACCAGGGTGCTGCCCATCATGCTGACGCCGCGCCGCGCGGCCTCGTCGCGCACCGCCTGGTTGACCCTGGCCAGCACAGCGCGCAAGGCCTGGAGATACACCGGCAGTTCCGGCTCCACGGGAATCCGCCGCAGGCTATCGATAATCAGGTTGCTGACGAAGTCGCCGGCCGCGTGCCCGCCCATGCCGTCGGCGACCGCCCAGAGCCCGGCTTCCTGAATATCCAGGCAGGCATCCTCATTGACCTGGCGGACCATGCCGACATGGCTGTGACTGGCGGACTGGTAACTGCCGACCTGGCTCATCCTCGGCTCCCGCTATCTAGCTGCCAGGCCATGCCCGCCGCCCCAGCTGGGCCGAGCAGAAAGCGGCTGAACAGCTGCGGGGCTGGCAGGCCGAGACAATGTTGCAGGCTGGCGGCGACCCGCTCGGAACCCTGCCCCCACCACAGGCTGGCCCCCTCGGCGCTGAGCTGGGCCAGGGCCTGGGCCCGTTCGACGCCACTGGCGGCATTGAAATGCACCAGCGCCAACTCCCGACTACACGCCAGGCGTTGCCCGCAGGGCGGGCTGTCCAGGGCGCTGACCGCGGCCTCGAACGTCTCGAACTCGGCGTCTTCGTCGAGGGTCGAGAGCAGCAGCGCCTCGACCGTCTCGAACCAGTGCTGCGGCCCGCTGACCAGGCCGGTCAGATCGGCGTCGGGTTCCAGCAGCCGGGCGATGCACAGCGGGAAATAGCGCCCGACCCGGTCGATGCTCGGCATCATCACCCCGGTCACCGCCTCACTGCCGAGCAGGCCCGGGGCCACGGCGAAGCGCCACAGCGGGCTGACCAGGTAGGCATCCAGCCAGTCGCCGCCCAGCTGCGCCTGGCTGCTGGCGATGCCGGCGGCCAGCCAGGCGTCCCAGGGTTCGATAAAACTGCTGGGCAGGCCGCGGTGGATAAAGTCGCCGCGCCCGGCCAGCTTGCCGTAGAAGCCCACTGCACTCATAGCCGCTCCGGTAAGCTGAAGCCGGTCAGCACCCGGCTCTTGAACGGGTTGAAGGCGCTGCTGGCGCGCAGTTCGCAGGACAGGCTGGCGTTATCCACGCGCAGGCGCAGGGTAAAGCGATCCGGCGAACTGCCCTGGGTCAGGTCCGACTGTTCGAGCAGGCGGAACCAGGCCCAGGGGCCTTCCAGGGTCAGGCCCGAACGGCCGCTGGACGTCGGTGGGGTCACCGACAGACGCACCATGCCGAGGCTGTTGGGGCTGGGCCACTGCATGGCCACCGGTCGGCTGGGACCGTGGTCGTAGCTCAGCTGCTGGCCGTCCAGGTCGAGCAGAAACTGGCTGATGGCGGCATCCATGGCCACCGGTTTGAGCTCGAAACGCACCGTCGGCTGGGTGCCGCCGGAGCGGAAGAAGGCATCGCGAATGGCCGCAGCGCGCTGGAAGGTCTGCAACACCCCGGCCCCGATGCCCAGGCGCTCCGCCGCCCCCGGCTGCCAGCGCCAGTTGCTGGCCGAGGTGTCGACATAGGGCTGCAGGTACTTGCGGAAATAGCTGTCCATCACCCCGCCGACGCCGAAGAAACTGCCGAAATCCTCCAGGGTGGCCTCGCGCATGCTGCCGTTGACCAGGGGGTAACGGCCGGCCAGGGACTGGCGGTAGATGTTCACCACTTCGCTGGTCCAGGCCGCGTTGAGCTGTGCGCGGATGCCGCCCATCATGCTGTTGGTGGTGGCGCTGACCACGGTATTGACCAGGTTCTGCACCAGCGGCGGCTGGCGTTCGGCCCCCAGTTTGACCCTGGACGCGGCGGCCACCGCCTGGTTCTTCGCCTCACCGAGCAGGGCATCGCCGCTGGCACCGCTGAGGGCGCTGACCTGCACATAGAGCTCGTTGAGCTGGGCCAGTAGATCGTCGATCGGGGCCGCGCCGCCTTCGGGCTTCAGCACCAGGCTATTGAGTTCGGCGAAGCGCGCGGTGATCGGGTCGACCTGGGGCGCGGCATGCGGCTGGTCCTGACTGGGCTGGCCGACCAGGGAACCTAGCTGCTGCTTGAGCTTGTCCACCGTACCATCGGCAGCCTTGAGCTTCTCGGCCAGCAGGCGGTCCTCCTGCTGCAGGTCGGTTTCCTTGGCCACCGCGTCGAGCAGCCGTTTCAGCGGCGAGTTGGGTCCGGAGAGCACCCGCAGCACATCGGCGGCCTGGGCCACGCTGGTAATGGCAACGAAGTCGAGGTCGCCGAGCAGGGTCTCCCACTGGCCGAGGAAATCCTGGAAGTACAGGTCGCGCACCTCCAGGGCCAGGCTGGCGACATCCTGGTTGTCGCTGAGGGGGCGGCCGAGTACCCACTGCTCTTCGGCCAGGGCCCCGGACTGGCTGAGGCTGGCGAGCATAAATACCTGGCGATAGCCGCGGTAGGTGTAGAAGCCGCTCAGGGGCTCGTTAAGCGGTTTGCCGCTCTTGCGCGAGAACACCAGGGCGGCATCGCGCCCGGCCGCCTCACTCAAGCGAAAGTCCGCCAGGCCATCGGGCAGTTTCTGCCGCTTGACCCGGTTGTAGACTCGCTGCGCCACCGACATCTGCTGCAGCTGGCGGCGCAGGTCGGCGATCAGCTCCTCGTCCAGGCGTGCCGGCGGCGGTTTGCGCGCGAACAGCGCATCGAGGTGCTCGCCCAGGGCCTCGCGCTGCTCGGGGGCGAGGTCGCGCGGCAGGCTGCGGTCCCAGTCGAGGTTGATCCAGGCGCGGATAAAGTCGGCATCGTAGTGCTCGCTGCTGGCCAGCATCAGGTAGGCCTTGAGCCCCTCGTAGAGGAAGTCGGAGTTGCCGCCGCTGCGCAGCTGCTCCTCCATACGGGTAAGCAGGCGCGGGGCCAGTACCGCGATCAGCAGTTTGCGGTAGACGCTGGCAGCCTCGGCACCGAGCATGTCGCCCTGGTACAGGCCGAAGCCATCGGCCCAGGACGGCGGCTGGTCGGCCACATGACGGATGGCATTGAGCAGCGGCAGCACGGCAAGCACCTCGCGCTGGGCCGGGCTGAGGGATTCGACCTGATCCTTGAGCGGTGCCACCCGCGCATCCACCTCGGCGATATAAGCCTGGTTGGCCCGGTAGCTGGCCAGCCAGACCGCGCTCACCGTGACGAACACCAGGGCGCAGGCGGCGAGCACGCCGCGGTTGATCCAGGTGCGCCGCCGCTCGACCTTGGGGTTGGCCCCGACCAGGCCGCGCTCGCCGAAGGCCACATCGCGGAACAGGCGCTCGATAAAGTAGCTGCGGCCGCTGCCGGTCTGCCGCGCCAGGTGCTGGCGGTCCAGGTTCATGCTCTGCGCCATGGCCCCGATCAGACGGTCGATCGGGCTGCCCTCCTGGGTGCCGCTGGTGAAGTACAGGCCGCGCAGCAAGGGCCGCTCTTCGTAGGGGTTGGGTTTGAACACACCGTTGAGAAAGGACGAAAGGTTCTCGCGCAGCGCCGCGAACTGCTGGATAAAGCCGTAGATCAGGTCGCGCCGCGCGGGATCGCGCTCCTGTTGCAGGCGCTCAACCAGGCGCTCGGTCAGCCGCGCCTCGAGGGCGGTGAACTCTTCGTTGAAGCGCGCCAGCGGTCCCTCGGCGCTCTTGCCGTCATCCAGTTCGAAGGTGGTGCCCCAGACCTGGGCGCGCTCTTCCTTGCTCAGGCCATCGAAGAACTCCATAAAGCCCGGCACCAGGTCGAACTTGGTGAGCATCACATAGATGGGGAAACGCACCCCCAGCTGGCTGTACAGCTCCTGTATCCGCGCGCGGATGGCCTGCACATGGGCGGCGCGCTCGGTCTCGCTGCCGAGCAGCAGGTCGGACAGGCTGATGGCGATAAAGGCCCCGTCGATCGGGCGGCGCTTGCGCTGATTCTTCAGCAGGTCGAGAAAGCCCAGCCAGGCCGCCTTGTCCACCGCCGCGTGGCTGTCCTGGGTGGTGTAGCGTCCGGCGGTGTCGAGCAGCACCGCCTCATCGGTAAACCACCAGTCGCAGTTGCGCGTGCCGCCGACCCCGCGAATCGCGCCGTTGCCCATATGTTCGGCCAGGGGGAAGTTCAGCCCCGAGTTGACCAGCGCGGTGGTCTTGCCCGAACCCGGCGGGCCGATGATCACGTACCAGGGCAGCTCGTAGAGGTTGCGCCGCTCGTTGCCGCCGAGCTTGCTGCGCTTGAGCAGCTGCAGGGCTTCGTCCATGCGCTGTCTGAGGGTCGCCAGCTCTTCGGCGGTGGCCACGCTGGCCGCATCCGGGGCCACCGCCACCAGGCCCTGCATGACCCTGGCGGCATTGCGCCGGGCCTGCACCATGCGCAGCACGCGCAGGCCGAGCCAGAGCACGAACAGCAGGACGATCAGGCTCCAGCGCACCACGGCCGAAGCCAGCGGCTCGTAGTCGCCGATCGCGATCAGCGGGCCGAGAAACCAGATCACCAGACTCAGGGCGAGCAGGCCGAGCAGCGGCACCAGCCAGCGTACGCAGAAACTGAAGAAGGCTTTCACTGGTTGCCCTCCGCGAACACGGTGATTTCCACACGACGGTTTTTCGCCCGCCCGGCAGCGCTGTCGTTCGACGCCACCGGCTCGGTGTCGCTGCGCCCTTCGGCGCTGAAACGCTCGGGCTGACCACTGCGCGCGGCGAGGATATCCATCACCTGCTGGGCCCGGTCCTGGGAGAGTTTCCAGTTGGAGGGATAACGCAGGGTGGCAATCGGCCGGTTGTCGCTGTGGCCGCTGACCTGCACCATGCCCTTGACCTGGCGGATGGCATCGGCGATGCGCAGCAGCAACGGCTGCAACTGCTCGGAAATGCTCGCGCTACCCGAGGCGAACAGCTCGTCGCCGCGGAGGGTCACCACCGAGCGATCCACCGCGTCCTCCACCGCCACCCGCTGGGCCTTGATGTCCTCTTCGAGAAAGCGCGCCAGGCGCGGTCGTTCGATCAGCCGCGGCTGCAGCGGCGGGCGGTCGATGGTCTGCACCGGGATTTCGCCCAGGGCGTGGATATTGCGAAACACCGGCTCGGCATCGGCGGCCAGCTTCAGGCGCAGGCCGAACAGCAACAGCAGCAGCAGGGCCAGGCAGATGGCCACCCCAACCCAGGGCGGGAGGAACTGCGACAGCCGATCGCGGGCCACGCTAAGCCCGCGCCAGTGCGGCGACAGCTCGCGTTCGAACTCGCCGCGCACGCTGCGGATGGTGGCGCTGGTGCGCTCGCGCAAGCTCTCCAGCTGGCTGCGGCCGTCGTTCATCACCCGGTAACGACCCTCGAAGCCCAGACACAGGCACAGGTACAGCAGTTCGAGGATATGCAGGCGCTGACGCGGATTCTGCAGACAGTGTTCGAGCAGCTGGAAGACTTTCTCGCCGCCCCAGGCCTCGTTGTGCAGGGTGATCAGCAGGCTCTGTTTGCCCCAGTCGCTGGCACTGCCCCAGGGCGTGCTGAGCACCGCTTCGTCCAGCGCCGTGCACAGCACATAGCGGCTGAGCATCACCTCGTCCGCGGCCACGCCAGCGGCGCGCGCCTGCTCCTCGAACTGGCGCAGGTAGGCCAGCAACTGGGCGCGCAGGCTGGCCGGCAGCGGATGGGCGATGGTGTGGCGCAGCCGGGTCAGCAGGGCCAGCAGCGGCCCCGCGGCCCGCTCCAGGGGGTTGAGACCCTGGGCCAGGCTGCTCGGCAGCGGTGCCCCCGGCATCACCGGCGCTGCACCAGCGGCACTGGCGCTATCGGCCCGCGGCGGCGGCGAATCGCTGGGGCGTCCGCCCGGGCGGGGCATGATCAGGGTGCGATCGTTGCCACCTGCATTACCTCCTGAGGAACCGCCTGCGGGTGGAGCGCCGAAGGGATCATCGATCGGGGGCATGACGAACTATCCTCGAATGGCCCAGAAGGCCAGATTCAGGCCCGGGAACTGGCCGGCGACGTGAAACGCGAAGCCCCCGGAGTTGAGCAGTTGCTTCCAGTGCTCGCTGCCGCGGTCCAGTTCGAAATAGCTGGAACCGGCGTGGTAGGGAATCTGCCGCGGGGCTACCGGCATCGGCAGCAGGGCGATACCCGGCAACTGCAGGTTGACCAGGTCGCGGATGTGCTCCACCGAGCCGACCTTGGCCTGCTGCGGAAAGTGCGTGCGCAGGCTTTCCGCCGGCACCTCGGCGCGCACCACCAGGATGAAACTGGCCGTACTCAGTAGACTCTTGTCCGCCAGCATGGCCACATGCACGCCGAAGGACTTCTCCACCACCGGTATCGGCGTGGCCCGGCTGTCAATGACCATCGACAGGGCCTGGCGCAAGGTCTGGATAACCGGGGCGAAGCTGCCGGCCAGGTCGTCATGGGCATAGGCCGGATAATCCGGCGGGCGCCGCTCGGCCGCACTGAAGGTGGCGAACTCCCCGGCCAGGCAGACGCATTCGCGGTACAGGTCCTGCGGGTGCAGGGGGCTGAGGCGGGCCAGATGACTGATCAGCGGTTCGGCGCGATTGACCAGTTGCAGCAGCAGGAAGTCGGCGATTTCCGACGCGCCGCCGGCCGAGGATGCCACCACCCGTCCCGACAGCGCTTCGCCGCGCTGGTGCAGCAGGCCTTGCAGTTCGTTACGAAAGGCCGCCAGCGGTTTCGAGGCGGCCACGTCGAGCAGGGGCGGAATATAGCTGTCGTCCAGTTGCAGGGCGTTGTCGGCGCGTTTCTCCAGCACCCGCACCAGGCCGAGGCAGGCGTATTCGCCGAGGCCATCGCGTTCGCTGAGCAGACGCAGGGCCTTGCCGCCGATGGCCAACGGCGCGCGGCTCTCGAAGGCGGCATTGTCATCGCGCACCTCACGCACCTGGCTGATATAGC
>JBFJZW010000055.1:0-18911 GCA_041621875.1 Pseudomonas sp.
CGGGATCATCTTGCGGTACAGGTAGCTCCAGGACGGCTCGCCATGCATCAGCAATACGGGGGCGGCTGTGGCGGGGCCTTCGTCGAGGTAATGCACGCGCAATTGAGCGCCTTCGCCATCATCGACCATCAGGTAATTGGGGCTGAACGCATAGCCGGGAAGCTCGGCAAAGCGACTGTCGGGGGTTCGCAAAAACTCCATGGGGATCGTCCTCTCGGGGCAAGCGATCAGCCTGGCTTCTTTCGCAGGCCAATGCACTGCACATTGCGCGGGTGAATACAGATCAATTATTCAAGGCTCTATTCGCTGCAACCGCCAGGCCGCTCGGCTCGCTCCGTCGGGTATGCTGGCGCAGGTGGCCACCTATCGATTAACCGAGACAACCCGTGATTAAATTATTCGCCGTCAACAGCCTGATCGTCGTATGCGTGGTGGTGCTGCACTACGAATTTTTGTTGAGGATGAGCCTGTGGGTGCCGCGCATGAAGGTCAGGCATCGCCTGCGCATTCTTATCGGCGTGGGCGGTGCGTTGATCGCCCATGCCATCGAGGTCTGGATATTCGCCTTCGCCTATTACCTGATGGACCGCGCCGAAGGCTGGGGACATCTTGAGGGCAATACCGACGGCGGTTTGCTCGATTGCGTGTATTTCTCCTTCACCACCTTTACCACCCTGGGCTTCGGCGATATCCAGCCGATCGGCGATCTGCGCTACCTGACCGGGATCGAGGCGCTGACCGGCCTGGTATTGATCACCTGGACCGCGTCTTTTCTGTTCGTCGAAATGCAGCGCTACTGGAACGCCAGGTAAGTCCACCCCGTGCAGCGTAGTGGCCGGGCGCTTGGTTAACGCTGGCAGCACGCGCATGATCGGGTGGTATCGAGGAGCAAACCGCTATGGCCAGAACCTCCGCACCGCCTTCCGCGTCCGCCCTGGGGCGCTTTCTCACCCTGGCGGGCACTGCCACACGTATCGGCGGTGGCCTGCTGGGCCAAGGCCTGCGTCCGGGGCGCAGCGGCATCGACTGGCAGCCGGTGGGCGACCTGCTCGGCGAGGTGCTGGGGGAGATGAAAGGCCCGGTGCTCAAGCTCGGGCAGATGGCCTCGCAGTGGCAGGACGTGCTGCCGCCGCCGGTGGCCGAAGCGCTCGGCAATTTGCAGAACCGCGTACCGGCGTTGCCCTTCGAGGCGCTGCGGGGTCATTTGCAGCAGGTCTATGGCGACGACCTGGGGCAGTTCTTCCGGCAGATCGACGAGCAGCCCTTTGCCGCCGCGTCACTGGGCCAGGTGCACCGTGCGGTGGCCCTGGATGGGCGGGCGCTGGTGCTCAAGGTGCAGTACCCCGGGATTGCCGAGATCTGCGCGGCCGACCTGCGCCAGCTGCGCCGTTTGCTGCCGCTGGGGCGTTTGTTCCGCGCACCGGCCGAGCAGCTGGAAGGTGTCTATAAGGAACTGGCGGCGGTGATCAGCGCCGAACTGGACTACTCCGCCGAGATGCAGCGATTGCAGCGTTTTCGCCAGCACTTCGCCGACTGGCCGGGCCTGCGCCTGCCGCAGCCTCAGGAAGACCTCTGCCGCCCCGGGGTGCTGGCCCTGAGCGAGGAAGCCGGTTTGCCCTTTGCCGAGGTCAGCCAGGCCAGTGCCGAGGTGCGCGAGCGTCTGGCCCTGACCCTGGTGCGTTGGCTGAGTGCCCAGGCCTTCGAACTGGGGCTGCTGCATGCCGACCCGCATCCGGGCAACTTCGCCTACACCGCCGCGGGTGAGTTGGTGGTGTATGACTTCGGCTGTGTGCAGGACCTCTCCACAGACTTGCTGGCCGCCTACACCCAGACCTATCAGGCCCTGCAGGCGCGCGATGGCGAGCAGCTGGAACGCGCCTTCCAGGCCCTGGGCACGCGCCAGCCGCAATCGACCACGCCCTATGGCCTGTACCGTCAGCTGCATGGGTTGCTCGGGCCGTTGCTGCAGCCCGGTGCGCACTTGGATTTCGCCGCCATGCCCTTGCATGAGCAGATCCAGCGCCTGCTGCCGGATGTACTGGGCGCGCTGGGTAGCCTGCAGCCGGCACCGGCGACCCTGTTGGTCAACCGCACGCTGGAAGGGCATTACTGGAACCTCAGCCGGTTGGGTGTGGCCTTGCCATTGGCCGATCTGTTGCAGGTGCAGATGGCCGCCCGCGCTAGGGTGTAAGTAGCGCGTCAGGCGCTTCCAGCTGGTAATGGCCCTGTTGCAGGTCGTCGAAATAGCGCTGGTAGCGTCCGCTGGCGCGGTAGTGCTGCAGGCGTTTGTTGAAGCGTTCGAGCAGCGCCGGGCTGTCTTCCAGGCTTTTCGGCAGCATCAGGTAGCTGAGGTTTATCAGCAGAGGCTTGGGGTGATGGGTGATCTTGGCCCTATCGGCGGCGCTGAAGTGGTTGCGCAGGGCGGCATAGCCCACGTTGATTTCCTGCGGATAGAGCACCACGCGTTCCTTGAGCAGCTTCTCGAAGTTCTGCATATCGCTCGATACCCGCTCGATCCTCACCTTGTCCTCGGCAAGAAAGGCGTCGAAGTCCGGGCCGTAGCTGTATTCCAGGCCGCCGCCCAGGGTCATGCCGGTGAGGTCGTCGAAGCGCTGCCAGTCGAAGGGCAGGCTTTTCAGGTGAAAGAACACGAACTGCTCATCGAGCAGCGGCGCGCTGAACAGAAAGTCGGCCTCACGCTCGGTCTTGTGCATCCATATCGCGCTGGCATCGAAACGCCCCGCGGCGGCAGACGCATAGGCGCGGGGCCAGGGCAGAAACTGGAACTCCACATGATAGCCCTCATCGGCGAACAGGTCGCTGATCAGGTGGGCGATCACGCCGCTATGTTTCAGCTCGCTGGAGAGGTAGGGCGGCCAGTCGCCGACGCTGATATTGAGTACGCGCTGTTCGCTGGCCTGGGTCGCCGCGCAGGGCAGCAGGCATAGCAGTGCGACGAACAGGTTCTTCCATTTCATTGATGCCCCTCAGTTGCACCGGGATTACAGCCATGCGCCTGGTCGTGGCGCAGTAATACCACCTCGGTGGCAAGGATGAAATGCCATCAATGCTTCATCAAAGCGTCATCCTGCGGGTGAAGACTGCTGCGGATTTGTTCAATCCCCATGTCTTTGCATAAGGATAGTTGTTGTGCTGCGAATCCCTACGTTTTGTGTGCTATTCGCCCTGGCTCCCTTGGCCTCGGCCCTTGAGCTTAAACCCCTGGCGTTGTACCAGAGCGGCTTTGCCGCTGGCACCGAGATCGTCAGTGTACAGGCCTCGAGCATGCGTGTGATCGTCTCCAACAGCGCCGAAGGGCTGGTGGATATTCTGCAGCTCGACCCGGCCAAGGGCCTCGAGCGCATCGCCCGGCATAACCTGGTGGCGGCAGGCGCGGGGGAAATCACCTCGGCGATTTTCCACCCCAGCGAGGACCTGTTTGCCGTGTGCATCCGCAACAGCGATGGACTGAAGAACGGTCGGGTCGAACTCCGTGCGGCGGCCGATGGCAAGCTGCTCAATACCGTCGAGATAGGTATCTGGCCGGACAGCCTGGCGTTTTCGCCCAAGGGTGATTTCATCGTGGTGGCCAACGAAGGCGAGGGCTATGTGCGCGACGGCGAGGGCTTTCGCAGCGGCGCGGGCTCGATCAGCCTGATCGACCTGCGCGGCGGCGTGGCGGCGGCCAAGCACAGCCTGATCACACTGCCAGACCTGGCCGGCGTCGAGGGCGCGACCCAGGCCGAGCACCAGCGCCTACTGGAGCGGGTGATCGACGGCGAAGAGTTGAAGATTCCCTTCGGCACCAGTCCCGAGCATATCGAGCCGGAGTACGTGACCTTCAGTCCGGACGGTGCGCGCGCCTATGTCAGCCTGCAGGAAAACAACGCGATTGCCGTGGTCGATGTGCTGCAAGGCAAGCTGGACAAGGTGTTTGGCCTCGGCACCGTGCGGCATGCCGCGGATATCCTGGATGACGGCATGTATCAGCCGAGTGGCGAGCTGTTCGCCCTGCGCGAGCCGGATGCCCTGGCGGTGAGCGCCGATGGCCGTTATCTGATCAGCGCCGATGAAGGCGATAGCGACCCGAAAATCGCCAAGACCAAGGCCGGTCTGCCCAGCGGTGGTGGGCGCACGGTCAGCGTGTTCGATGCCCTGAGCGGCAAGTTGCTCGGCGACACCGGCAGCCAGCTCGACGATATGGCGGCAAAGGCCGGCGTCTACCCGGACGCGCGCAGCCCCAACAAGGGCAGCGAGCCGGAAGGCGTGGTGAGCTTCGATGCCTTCGGCAAGCGCCTGGCGGTTGCCACCCTGGAACGCGCCGATGCCCTGGCCCTGATCGATCTGGATCAGCCGACGCAACCCGAGGTGCTGCAGGTCGTAGGTGCGGGCGAGGGCGCAGGTTCCGGCAAGCTGGCCCCGGAAGGCCTGGCCCATGTCGAGCGCAACGGTCGACACTTCCTGGTCACCGGCCTGGAAAAGAGCGGCAACGTCGCCCTGTTCGAGCTGCTTGAGTAAGGCGGTGTCAGCGTTACAGGGTGCGCCGCGCGCACCCTGTCTGGTCAGCGCTCGATCGCTTTCCAGGCGCGCGTCGCCAGGCTTACCAGGAGTAGGGCCACGGCCCCGGCGATGACTCCGGCGATGGCGTTGAGCAGGGTCGGCAGCAAGGCGGCGAGCAGACCGCTGCTGGCCGCCACGCTCTGCGCCAACCGCTCGATCCACGCTTGGGCGGCATGCACGCCGTGGGTGAGGATGCCACCGCCGACCATAAACATCGCCGCGGTGCCGAGAATCGACAGGCCCTTCATCATGTACGGCGCGGTAAACAGAATGCCGCGGCCAATGCTGCGTTGCAGGCGGCTGCCCAGGCCGTCGCCGGCGCGCTGGTTGAGGTACAGGCCGGCGTCATCCAGCTTGACGATACCCGCCACCAGGCCGTAAACCCCGGCCGTCATCAGCAGGGCGATGCCCGAGAGCACCGCCACCTGCTTGCCGAAACTGGCCAGGGCCACGGTGCCGAGGGTAATGGCGATGATTTCTGCCGAGAGGATAAAGTCGGTGCGGATCGCGCCTTTGATCTTGTCCTGCTCGAACGCCAGCAGATCCACCTCGGGATCGGCCACGGCGTGCAGCAGTTCCTTATGCTGGGCCTGATCCTCGGCCTTGCTGTGGAGGAACTTGTGCGCGAGTTTTTCGAAGCCCTCGTAGCAGAGGAAGGCCCCGCCGAACATCAGCAATGGCGTCACCGCCCAGGGCGCGAAGGCGCTGATCAGCAGGGCGGCAGGCACCAGGATCAGTTTGTTCTTCAGTGACCCCATGGCCACCGCCCAGACCACCGGTAGCTCGCGTTCGGCGCGCACGCCGCTGACCTGCTGGGCATTCAGCGCCAGGTCGTCACCCAGTACGCCGGCGGTTTTCTTGGCGGCGACTTTGGTCATCAGGGCCACGTCGTCGAGAACGGTGGCGATGTCGTCGAGCAGGGTTAACAGGCTGGCACCGGCCATCAGAGGCATCCTTTCTATGGGCTGTAAGCAGGGGCGCGCCACTGCGCGAGGCAGTGGCGGTTGGCGCAAATTTATACGTGAGTCGGCCGGCAACGGCCATAGCTGGCGGGCCCCGGCTTGCAGCGCATCCGCCCAGGAGCGTAGTTCAGTCGCTACTGCGGCCGCTGGCACCACTGGCATAGGCGGCGAGCAGGCTGCGTAACAGTTCATGGAATGGCATGGCACATCTCCTCGGTTGATGCTGCGAGGTTATGCCTGAATACGGTGGCTGGCCGGTTGATTGTCTCGATAAGCGCCATAGCCAGGTACTTATGCACAGCCCGTATCACGGCGTCCGTCAAGTTGTGCACAAAGACTGTGGAGCGAACTGTGGATAAGGTGGGTGCAGGCGGTTGCAGCCTTAGTCCTGCGGCTTGTCAGGCGATCTGTACGTTTTTTGATCGGCTAATTTTTTAGAGTGTAAACAGCAGGTTAGGCTGGTTATTCGGGCGCAGACAGGGTAGCGATTAAGTTGTCCACGACTACTGTGGGTAGAGCTGTTGATAACTCCGGTATGCCTGCTTGCAGGCCTTCTGCAGTCTGGCCTGGAGCGCCTTGATGGATTTTTGATCAACCTGCCAGGCATGGTTCCATGCGGCATGTCGTCAGCCTTGGGTCAAGAAATAATCAAGCTATTTCAAGGGTTTGCCCACAGGTGTCGGGGCACTTGAAATACTTATCCCGGTTTGCTGTGGAGCGATCTGTGGATAAGCTGCGCACGCTTGCGTCCAGGCCACAGCCGCTGTGGTCTGCGCATGATTGGTTGTTTTTTGTGCACCGCCATCCCTGGTGGCCACCCCTTCGGGGCCGCCGCGGAGCGACGTCAAAAGCCACTCCCGGTGATTTTTTCTACAGCGCTCTATTCAGTTTCCAGGGCACTGAGCCGGGTCGAGCGCCCCAGCACCTGCAGGGCGCGATCCGGGTAGTCGGTTATCAGCGCGTGGGCACCCAGGTCGAGCAGGCGACGCATGGCCGGTTGCTCGTTGATGGTCCACAGCTGCACGTTGAGGCCCCGCGCCTGGGCATTCTGTAGCAGCCTGGGGCTGGCGATATGCAGGTCGTTGTGGTGTTCGGGGATCTGCAGCACCTGGTAGCTGGGCGACAGCAGGCTGGTCAGGCCCGTCCAGTTGAGTGCCACCAACATGCGCACCGAACCCGGGCCGGCGGACGTGGCAACGCCGGGGCATTGCTCGCGGAACAGTTGCAGGCTGCGGTCATAGAAACTGCCGACTATCACCCGCTCGAGTTGCCGATGGGCCTTCAGTTCGGCGCAGAGCTGCGCTTCCATGCCGATATCCGGCACCTTGATTTCGATCACCTTGGGCGTTGCGGGGAAGCGTTCGAGCACCTCGGCGAAGCTCGGGATGCGGATGCCCTGGTCGCGGTAGGGGTAACTCTGGCCGCCATCGGCGCTCCAGCGATAGCCGGCATCCAGCGCCTGCAATTGTTCCAGGCTGAGCGCGGCGACCGGGCCTTGGCCATCGGTGGTGCGCTCCAGGGTGCGGTCGTGAATCACTACCAGTTCGCCATCGCTGGAGCGGTGCAGGTCCATCTCCAGCATGTCCACGCCCAGGGCGCTGGCGCGCTCGAAGGCAAACAGGCTGTTCTCCGGCCACAGGCCTTTGCCGCCACGGTGGGCGATCACCAGCGGTTGTTCGCCGAGTGCCGCGAGCACGGCCGGTTGGCTGGCCGGGCGACTGCTCTGGGCCAGGGCAATCAGGGCAACGGCAATCAGCAGCAAGGGGATCAGCAGAAAACGGGCAGCGCGCAACATGGCAGGGTTCCAGAACGGCAAGGCAGGGGCGGTTTTAAGCCCAGACTATGACAAAGCCGGCGGCGCTGGGCGAGAGGTGAAAGGCGACAGGTGAGAGACGATTGCGGCCAGATCGCTGGCCGCGGGCCGAGGCGGGTGGTTCAGGCCGGGCGACCTGTCCGCACCCGCGGGGCTTGTCGTTCAGGCTGCCAGCAGCCAGGCACCGGTCAGCGCCGAGGCGGCCCCCAGCACTCGCACCAGGGGCGCGGCGGCCTGCGGCAGCAGGCGTACCAGGGCATAACCGCTGGCATGCAGGGTGGCGGTGGCCATCACGAAACCTGCGGCATAGCCCCAGGGGCTGGCCAGCTCCGGCAGTTCCAGGCCGTGGGCGACGCCGTGGGTCAGGGCGAACAGGGCGGTCAGGGCGATGGCGACGATCATCGGCAGGCGGATGGCCACCGCCACCAGCAGGCCGAAGGCCAATACCGAGGCGGCGATGCCGGTCTCCATCAGCGCGATCTGCACACCGCTGAAGCCGAGCAGGCCGCCCACCAGCATGCTGCCGACAAAGCACAGCGGCAGCGCCCAGCGCGCCGCGCCGGATTGCTGCGCGGCCCACAGGCCGACGGCGAGCATCGCCAGCAGGTGGTCGAGGCCGAAGAGCGGGTGCGCCAGGCCGGCCAGCAGCCCGGCGTGGTCGTGGCCGGTGTGGGCGAAGGCCACGGCCGGGCTGAGGAACAGGGCGATGGCGAACAGGGATTTACGCAGGTTCATGGGGTGTCTCCTTGACTGAATATGGCGCGTCAGGCGGTCGTGAGCATGCCGTGTTGTTCGATAAAGGCGATGATCTGCTCCAGACCCAGGCCGATTTTCTGATTGCTGAACACGAACGGCTTGTCGCCGCGCATCTTCAGGGTGTCGCGCTCCATCACCTCGAGGGAGGCACCGACCAACGGGGCCAGGTCGATCTTGTTGATCACCAGCAGGTCGGATTTGCAGATGCCCGGCCCGCCCTTGCGCGGCAGCTTGTCGCCGGCCGAGACGTCGATCACGTAGATGGTCAGGTCCGACAGCTCGGGGCTGAAGGTGGCCGAGAGGTTGTCGCCGCCGGACTCGACGATGATCAGATCCAGGCCCGGAAAGCGCCGGTTGAGCTGATCGACCGCTTCCAGGTTGATCGAGGCGTCCTCGCGAATCGCCGTGTGCGGGCAGCCGCCGGTTTCCACGCCGATGATCCGCTCCGGGGCCAGGGCCTGGTTGCGCACCAGAAACTGGGCGTCTTCCTGGGTGTAGATATCGTTGGTCACCACCGCCAGGTTGTAGCGCTCGCGCAGGGCCAGGCACAGGGCCAGGGTCAGGGCGGTCTTGCCGGAGCCGACCGGGCCACCGATGCCGATACGCAGGGGTTGGCTGTTCATGCTTGGGGCTTCCTTATCATCAAGAACGGAATAAACGGCTGTATTGGCGCTCGTGCGCCATGCTCGCCAGGGTCAGGCCGAAGGCGGCGCTGCCCCAGTGCTGCGGTTCAAGCTCACTGGCCTGACGCTGCGCCTGGTCGAGCAACGGCAGCAGTTGCGAGGTCAGGCGTTGTGCGGCTTGCTGACCCAGCGGCAGGGTTTTCATCAGCACCGCCAGTTGGTTTTCCAACCAGCCCCAGAGCCAGGCGGCCAGGGCGTCCTGCGGTTCGATCTGCCAGGCGCGGGCGGCCAGAGCCCAGCCGACGGCCAGGCCGGGTTCGTCCAGTGCGCTGAACAGCTGTTGCGCGGGCTGATCCAGCTCCGGCAGGCCGCTCAGCAGTTGTTGCAAGGAGTAACCCATCTGCCGGCTTTCCAGGCGCAGCTCGCGGGTTTCGCGGCTGGCGCGTTGCTGTTCGGCCAGGTTGCGCAGTTGCGCCCAGTTCTCGCTCGCGGCGGCCTGGCAATGGGCGAGCAGCAAAGGCGCTTCGAAGCGCGCGAGATTCAGCAGCAGCTGATCGGCAATCCATACATGGGCGCGCTCTGCGTTATCGACCTGGCCCTGCTCGACGGCCATTTCCAGGCCCTGGGAGTAGCTGTAGCCGCCGATGGGTAATTGCGGGCTGGCGAGCCGAAGCAGTTGCCAGGCTGGATTCACGTACGTGCACCGAACTGATGCAGGCGCGGCGCATAACTGAACTCGGCATCGCCGGCATGGGAGTGGTGATGGCCGCCGCCGTAGGCACCCTGTTCGGGCTGGTAGGGCGCTTCGATCGGTTCCACCGTGGCCCCCAGCTGTTCGAGCATGGCCTTGAGCACGTAGTCGTCCGGCAGGCGCAGCCAGCCATCGCCCAGCTGCAGGGCGACATGGCGGTTGCCCAGGTGATAGGCGGCGCGCATCAGCTCGAAGGGGTTGACGCAGGTGACGTGCAGCAGCGGCTCGGGGCGGGCGACCACGCGGACGATACGACCGTCTTCGGCTTGCAGGCATTCGCCGTCGTGCAGGGCGGGCTGGCCGCGCTCGAGAAACAGGCCGACATCCTCGCCGCTGCGGCTGAAGCAGCGCAGGCGGCTTTTGCTGCGGGCCTCGAAGCTCAGTTCGAGTTCGGCGTCCCAGTGCGGCTGGGCGGCAATACGGCGGTGGATCACCAACATGGGGCAGTTTCCGGCAGGTCAATGCCGGTTATAGAGCAAGGGCCTTGCCAAACTGCTGTCTGGCCGCGCAGGGCGGGCTGTGCGGCGGGAAAATGCCTATGGGTTGTGCCGTGCAGGCTGTGCTTTGGTGCGCCCGGCAATTCTGTGCGCGATATTGGTGCGCTCAGTCTTTGTGCGGACCCAGGCCTTGCCAGTGTTTGGCCCCGATAAAGATAAAGCGCAGCTGCTCGATCATCTTCACCTCGGGGGAGGCGTGCATCGGCAGGGCCGCTGCGGGTGGGTCGATCAGTTCGGGCAGGGTGGCGAATACGGTTTTCACCACCAGGTCGGCGATCACGTTCTGCGCCGGGGCGTCAAAGTGCTGCAGCTTCGGCATGGCCGCCAGATCTGCCACCAGGTCGGCGGTGATGCGTTCGCGCAGTGCGCCGACGGCCTGGCGTACCGGCCGCGAGCCGCCGTACTGCTCGCGAGCGAGAAACAGGAACTGCGAGCGGTTGGCCGCCACGGCGTCGAGGAAGATGCGCACCGAGGCGTCGATCACCCCGCCCAGCTCGAACTCGTGGTGGCGGACCTGGCGGATGGTGTCGCGAAAGGTTTCCCCCACTTCGGCCACCAGGGCCAGGCCCAGTGCGTCCATATCGTCGAAATGCCGATAGAAACCGGTCGGCACGATGCCGGCGCAGCGTGCCACCTCGCGCAGGCTCAGGCTGCCGAAGCCACGGCCGCTGTCCATCAGGCTGCGCGCCGCATCCATCAGGGCGTGGCGGGTCTGCAGTTTTTGTTCGGCGCGTGGTTGTAGTGGTTTCAAGCTTCCTGGCTCTGCATGGATCAATCAGCCCAGCACTCTAGGGGCTGTTGCCATTTCAGCGCAACCCGAAGGGCCCGGTGCGGCTGCGTTGTCGTCGTTGAGTGTACGAGTGTTGACTGAATTGTGGTGCTCTGACAGTCTAGTGAACAATTGTTCACTGGAGTCTTGCCGTGGCCCTTCTTCCTTTTGCCTGGGTGCGTGGGCTCGCAAGCCTGCTGGATCCGCTGCGCGTGCTGGTCGCCCATGGCTGGTTGCGGGAAAGCGATGTCGATGCCGGGCTGGCGCTGCTGCATCCGGCGCTGCGTCTGAACCGCGTGTTTGCCCGGATCACCCAGCGCCAGTGGGTGGCCGATGACATGCTCGAATTGACCCTGCGCGCCAACGGCAACTGGCGCGGCGCGCAGCCGGGGCAGCATCTGCAGCTGTATCTCGAGCATGATGGTGTACGCCTGAACCGCAGTTACAGCCTGACCGCGGTGCAGTCGAAGGGCCGCTTGCAGATCGCCGTCAAGCATCAGCCGGGCGGGCGTGTGTCGCCTTATCTGCTGGAGCACCTGGCGGTCGGCGATGTGCTGGAACTGGGCCCGGTGTATGGCGAGCTGAGCTGGCCCGAGGCGCAGCAGGGCGTGCTGCTGCTCGCCGCCGGCAGTGGCATCACGCCGCTCTTGGGCATGCTGCGCGCCGCCCTGGCCCAGGGCTGCAGCGCGCCGATCACGCTGCTGCATTACGTACGCGGGCAGGGCCAGCGCGGCTTTGTCGCCGAGTTGCAGGCCTTGCAGGCGCAGCACGGCAACCTGCAGGTGCGCTGGTCGCTGACCGCCGCCGGCGCGGAATCAGGCGGGTTGACTGGGCGCTTTGCGGGCGACCATCTGGCCGAGGTCACCCAGCTGGATCAACGCCGGGTGCTGGCCTGCGGCCCGGCTGGCTTTGTCGCCCAGGTGCAACAGTGGTGGCAGGCCGCCGGCTTGCCCGGTGCGCTGCAGGTCGAGGCCTTCACTGCGCCCGTGCTGCGCGCCGACGTCAGCCTGCGTGCGGTGCGCCTGGGCTTTGCCCGCAGCCATCAGCAGGCGCTTGCCAATAATCAGCACAGTCTGCTGGAGCAGGCCGAGGCCCATGGCCTGCAGCCGGCCCACGGCTGTCGCCAGGGCATCTGCGCCAGCTGCACCTGCACCTTGCTGAGCGGCACGGTGCGCGATTTGCGCAGCGGCCTGTTGTTCAGCGAGCCGGGGCAACCCATACGTTTATGCGTAAGTGCACCGCACAGCGACGTAGAAATTGATCTTTAACTTGCGAGGGAATCCTCATGCGCGCTGATCGCGAACTGTCCATGGATGAACTGAGCGCCTTCGGCGATGAGTTGGACGCGCTACGTCAGCGCACCCTGGCCGATCTGGGCGAGGTGGATGCGCGCTATATCCGCCGGATTCGCGCGGCAGTGCGGTTCTGCTGCTGGAGCGGGCGCGGTCTGCTGATGCTCGGCTGGTTTCCGCCGACCTGGCTGCTCGGCACGCTGCTGCTGGGGCTGGGCAAGATCCTCGAGAACATGGAGCTGGGCCATAACGTCATGCACGGCCAGTACGACTGGATGAATGACCCCGAGTTGGCCGGGCGCAGCTATGAGTGGGATATCGCCGGGCCCAGCGATTTCTGGCGGCACACCCACAACCATGTGCACCACACCTGGACCAATGTGCTGGGCATGGACGATGACGTCGGTTATGGCGTGGTGCGGCTGTTTCCCGAGCAGCGCTGGAAGCCGTTCTACCGTTGGCAGCCGCTGTGGGTGACGATTCAGGCGCTGTTGTTCCAGTACTCGGTGGCGATCCAGCATCTGCGCCTGGACAAACTCTACAAGGGCAAGCTGAGCAAGGCCGAGGTGGGCCCGCTGATCAAGCAGTTCAACGCCAAGATCCTGCGGCAGTGGAGCAAGGATTACCTGTTCTTCCCACTGCTGGTGCTGCTGCTCGGGGCCAATGTCCTGGCGGTGCTGACCGGTAATGTCGTGGCCAATCTTCTGCGCAATCTGTGGACCTTCACGGTGATCTTCTGTGGTCACTTTACCGAGCAGGCGGCGGTGTTCAGCAAGGAGTCGGTGGTCGGCGAGAGCCGTGGCCACTGGTACCTGCGTCAGCTGCGCGGCTCCAGCAACCTCAACGGCGGGCCGCTGTTTCATATCCTCACCGGCAACCTTAGCCACCAGATCGAGCACCACCTGTTCCCCGACCTGCCGGCGCGGCGCTATGCGGCGTTGGCCGTGGAGGTGCGCGAGATCGCCGAGCGTTACGGCCAGGTCTATAACAACGGCAGCCTGTGGGGGCAGTTCGCTACGGTGCTTAAGCGGATATGGATCTACCGCCGTCGTCCCGCAGAGCATCTGCCGGCCGGTGCCTGAGAGCATTGCGTAGCCCGGATTGCATCCGGGCTACGGGGGAAGATCAGCGGCTGAACACGCAGGTCAGGTAACGGTTGCTAAAGCCATGGCGCAGCATCGAATACAGCCGGCTGAACAGGTACAGCGGGTGACGCCGGTAATACAGCAGCACGGCATTGCCGACGCCTTCGGAGCGGTGCTGTTTGTGCTTATCGGTCTGTTTCGAGAACAGGCCTTTGAACTGCCACCACTGAATCTGCTCCAACTGTTGGCGGGCATGCAGGCCCTGCTGGCGGAACAGCGCATAAAAGCTGCGTTTGCTGAAGTCGTGCAGGTGGTGGGGGTTGCCGTCCAGGGTCGGGGTGATCGGCACCGAGGCGATAACCTTGCCGCCCTCGGCCAATAGGCGCGCATAGTTGGCCAGCAGCACCTGCGGACGCGGCAAATGCTCGATGGTTTCCAGGCTGACGATGCAGTCGAAGCCCTGGTCGCTGTCGAACTGTTCGGCATCGGCGCATTCGTAACGCAGGTTGTCCAGTTGGTAATGTTCGCGGGCGTAGGCAATCGCCGCCGGATCGATGTCCACCCCGGTGATCTGTTTATCCGGGTTGCGCTCGGCCAGCAGGGCCGTGCCGTAGCCGCAGCCGCAGGCCATATCCAGCACACGCTGGCCGCTAAGGTGCAGGGCTGCGAACTCATAGCGCTGCATATGGATCTGCAGGCTGGCCTGGTCATCCGGGTTCTGCGGGTCGAGATCCTTCGGGTAAATCCGTTCGATGGTATGCATGGTCACGGCAGCGCAAAGTGAGGGCTGGACTATATGACAGGGGCTGCTGCCTTGCCCACTCTGCACTTTGTCTTGCATATGACTTGCCCTGGCATGCTTGGTGGTTCTGCACTTTCTTTCTCGGCGGTATGACACAAGGATGGTTTGCGATGTCGACATCTTCTGCACCCCGTTATCCCCTGGTCCTGGTGCCAGGTTTGCTCGGCTTTGTCAGCCTGCTCGGTTACCCCTACTGGTACGGCATCGTCACGGCGCTGCGCCGGCTCGGTGCAACGGTCTTTCCGGTGCTGGTGTCTTCGGTGCACTCCACCGAGGTGCGCGGCGAGCAATTGCTGCTGCGCATCGCCGATGTTCTACAGCAGACCGGTGCCGAAAAGGTGCATCTGATCGGCCATAGCCAGGGCGCACTGACGGCGCGCTATGCGGCCGCGCTAAAGCCCGAATGGGTGGCGTCGGTCACCTCGGTGGCCGGGCCCAACCATGGCTCGGAACTGGCGGATTTTCTGACCCGTAGAGCGCCCCACGGCAGCCTGCGCGAGCGTGTGCTAAGCGCCTTGCTGCGTGGGGTGGCCCGCTGCATGGCCTGGCTGGAGCGCGGCTA
Source organism: Pseudomonas sp. (assembly GCA_041621875.1). GTDB lineage: Bacteria > Pseudomonadota > Gammaproteobacteria > Pseudomonadales > Pseudomonadaceae > Aquipseudomonas. The sequence continues at coordinate 14,473 of JBFJZW010000055.1, forward strand.
TAAGGGCGAACCGCTGCCGGTGGATGTGGCGGCAGCGCAGCAATCGCTGACCCGCGACGGCGTGGCAGCCTTCAATCTGCAGTATCCGCAGGGGCTGCCGGAAGTCTGGGGCGGTGAGGGCGCGGCCGAGGTCAATGGCGTGCGCTACTACTCCTGGTCCGGCACCATCCAGCCGGGTATCACCAATAAGGGTGGCAACCGCTTCGATGGCCCGAATCTCGCCTGCCGGCTATTTGCCCGGACCTTTCAGCGCGAGGTGGGGCAGTGCGACGGCATGGTCGGGCGCTACAGCTCGCACCTGGGTACGGTGATCGGCGATCAGTACCCGCTGGATCACTTCGACATCATCAATCAGACCTTCGGCCTGGTCGGCAAAGGTGCCGAGCCGGTCAAACTCTTTGTCGAGCATGCACAGCGCCTGCAGGCCGCAGGCCTTTAGAACCTATTTACGATCTGCTGCGCGTCGGCCCTACTGCGTTAAAAACAGGCTCGGAATGCTCATTTACACCAGTAAACTCCGCTTCCTCGCCTGTTTTTGCCTTGTATGGCTCTAGCTCGCGAGATCGTAATACAGGTTCTTAAATGTCGTTTAGCTCGACCCAGATGCCTCGATCATCTTCGCGGATGGCAAGCTCTTGCAGCGACTGCCCGGCGCAGGGGCCGGCGACGCATTCGCCGGATTCGATCAGAAACAGCGCGCCGTGGGTGGCGCACTGGATCAGGCTGGCGCTGGCATCGAGAAACTGGTCGGGCAGCCATTCCAGCGGGATGCCGCGGTGCGGGCAGCGATTGCGATAGGCATACAGCTGGCCGTCCTTGCGCACGGCAAACAGCTTCTCTCCGGCCATCTCGAAGCCCCGGCTCTGGCCTTCGGCCAACTCATCCGGTGCACATAAACGCAGCATAGGAACCTCCCCCGACAGGCCGGCATTATGCCGCCTTGGCGCGCAAGTGAAAGGGCGGCCCTATCAGTGGTTGTCGTTTTGCTTTGGCGCGGATTATCGGCGGGTGGCTGATCCAGCCAGTGCGTTGGGCTGGCGGCCTGGTCCGCAGCCTTTTATCCTGCCAGCCAATCTCTGGTCGCCGAAGCCAAGCCCACGCCATGAATCCTGTTATTCGTCCGCGCTCACTGTTTATCGCACTGGGCCTGTTGCTGGCGCTCGCGCTCTGGTTATCCCTGGCCCTGGGGCCGGTTAGTCTGCCGCTGGCCGACACGCTCAGGGCGGCGCTGCGCCTGCTCGGGTTGCCGTTGCCGGGCGAGGGCTTGGCTCAGGCCGAACTGATCCTCGGGCAGATCCGTCTGCCGCGCACCCTGCTCGGGCTGCTGGTCGGCGCGGTGCTGGCGCTGTGCGGGGTGGCGATGCAGGGGCTGTTCCGCAATCCGCTGGCCGACCCCGGCCTGATCGGTGTGTCCAGCGGTGCGGCCCTCGGTGCGGCGGTGGCGATTGTCGGCGGCGCGGCCCTGGGCGGTTTGCCGGAGGCGTTCGCCCCTTATCTGTTGTCGTTGTTTGCTTTTATCGGCGGCCTGGGGGTGACCGCGCTGGTCTATCGCCTGGGCCGTCGGGATGGCGAAACCAGCGTGGCGACCATGTTGCTGGCCGGTATCGCGCTGACCGCCCTGGCCGGTGCGGCCATTGGCCTGTTCACCTACCTGGCCGATGACGCCACCTTGCGCACCCTGACGTTCTGGAACCTGGGTAGCCTCAATGGGGCCAGTTACAACCGCTTGTGGCCGCTGCTGCTGGTGACGGCGGCGGTGGCGCTGTGGTTGCCGCGGCGGGCCAGGGCGCTGAACGCCTTGCTGCTGGGCGAATCCGAGGCGCGCCATCTGGGTTTTGCCGTGGAGCGGGTCAAGGCCGAACTGGTGTTCTGCACCGCCCTCGGCGTGGGCGCGGCCGTGGCGGCGGCGGGAATGATCGGCTTTATCGGCCTGGTGGTGCCGCATCTGGTGCGCCTGTTGGTCGGGCCGGATCATCGTGTGCTGTTGCCGGCCTCGGCCCTGGCCGGTGCCAGCCTGTTGCTGCTGGCGGACCTGGCGGCGCGACTGGTGCTGGCTCCGGCGGAATTGCCGATCGGTATCGTCACGGCGCTGATTGGCGCGCCGTTCTTCCTTTATCTGTTGCTGCGGGGGCGTACCTGATGCTGCGTGCGGAAAATCTGGCGGTACGCCGCGGCTCCAGCACAGTGTTGGCGGATATCAATCTGCAGTTGCGCCCGGGCGAAGTGCTGGGCGTGCTGGGGCCCAATGGGGCCGGCAAGAGCACCTTGCTCGGTGCCTTGTGTGGCGAGCTGCCGGCGAGCCATGGCGCTGTCTGGCTGGATCAACGGCGCTTGCAGGACTGGCCGGGCAGTGAGCGTGCGCAACGCCTGGCGGTATTGCCGCAGACGTCGACGCTGAACTTTGCCTTTCGCGTGGAAGACGTGGTCGGCATGGGCCGTTTGCCCCATGCCAGCGGCCGCGTGCGCGATGCGCAGATCATCACGCAGGCGCTGGAGGCGGCCGATGCGTTGCACCTGGCCGGGCGCAGTTATCTGGCGTTGTCCGGTGGCGAGCGTCAGCGTGTGCACCTGGCAAGGGTGCTGGCGCAGCTCTGGCCGGGCGGCGAGGGGCAGATGCTGCTGCTCGATGAGCCCACCTCGATGCTCGACCCGCTGCATCAGCACACCACATTGCAGGCCACCTGCGCCTTCGCCCGGCAGGGCGCGGCGGTGCTGGTGATCCTGCACGACCTCAATCTGGCCGCGCGTTACTGCGATCGTCTGTTACTACTGGAACGCGGTCGTCCCCATGCGCTCGGCAGCCCCGAGGACGTACTGCGCGCCGAGCCGCTGCAGGCGGTGTTCGGCCTTGAGGTGCTGGTGCAGCGGCATCCGGAACGGGGTCATCCCTTAATCGTTGCTCGCTAAGGTTGTGTCTATGCGTATTGCGCTATTGCTGGTGGCCGCGCTGTTGAGCGCCTGTCAGGCCTCGTTACCCGCCTTGCCGGCCTGGCAGAGCCCTGAAGGTTTGCAGCACCCTGAGTTGGGGCAGATTGTCGAGTTGCGCAGCGGCGCGCGGCTGACGCCTGAGCAACTGCTGGAGCGTCTGGCTGCGGCCCCCAGGGTGCTGGTGGGCGAGCGGCATGACAATCCGGACCACCACGCGCTGCAGCTCTGGCTGTTGCGAGCCCTGGCGGCGCAGCGGCCACAGGGCAGTTTGCTGCTGGAAATGCTGACGCCGGATCAGCAGGCCAAGGTCGATCAGGTGCGCGCGTCTATCGCTGCTGGGCAACCGCCGCAGGACATGCTCGGAACCCTGGCCTGGCAGCCGGGCTGGGCCTGGTCGCTGTACGGCCCGCTGCTGCAGCATGCCCTGCGTCAGCCTTACCCGCTGCTGGCGGCCAACCTCGAACGTCGCGAGATCATGCAGATTTACGCCCAGGTGCCGCAGCTGCAAGGCCAGGCCTCCACGGCTGTGCCTGCGCGTGAGGCGCTGCTGGCGCAGATTCGCCAGTCTCATTGCAACCTGCTGCCGGAAAGCCAGTTGCCGGCCATGCTCGCCGTGCAGCAGCAGCGCGACCGGCGGATGGCCGAAGCCTTGCTGGCCGCGCCGCAACCAAGCCTGCTATTTGCCGGTGCCTTTCATGTCCGTCGTGAGCTTGGCGTGCCGCTGCATCTGCAGGATTTGCACGCTGGCGAGGCTGTGCAGGTGCTGATTCTGGCGGAGGTCGGCAGCCAGGTTGCCGCCGAGTCCGCCGATTTCGTCTGGTTCACAGCGGCGCAACCCGAGCAGGACCACTGTGCAAAACTGCGACCCTAGCCCGGCTTCCGCCCGCCGGGAGGGTTAGTCTGCGCGCTTTCCCGCCCGGAGAGCGCCAATGTCCACCGCTGCCCATGAACTGATTAGCCGCTACTTCAACGCCCTCAACGAGCGCGACAGCCGCGCCTGCATGGCCCTGCTCAGTGCCGATGTGCTGCTGGATATCAACCAGGGCCCGCGCGAGCAGGGCGTGCAGGCCTTTGCCGATTACCTGCAGCGGACCCAGCGCTGCTACCGCGAAAGCATCGATAACCTGCAGATCCTGACGGAGCCGAGCGGGCGCCGCGCCGCCTGCGAGTTCACCCTGAGCGGCGAGTACCTGAGCACCGACGATGGCCTGCCGGACGCCTGTGGTCAGAGCTATCGGCTGACGGCTGCGAGTTTCTTCGAGATTCGAGACGGCAAGATCTGCCGGGTAAGCCAGCATTTCAATCTTCCGGAGTGGCTGGCGCAGGTCGATTACTGATCGGCTCGAGCGTTAGGGTACTAAGTTAGAAATGCGGGCAAAAAATCGCCGGGAGCGATTTTTGACATTGCGCAGCGATGGCCCCGAAGGGGTGACCGCCATGGATGGCAGGGCACAAAAAATGACCCGGCAAGAGCCGGGTCAATAACCGTGATTAGCCTGATGAGGAGATAA
>JBFJZW010000056.1:0-18897 GCA_041621875.1 Pseudomonas sp.
ATCAAACCGGACGACGGCCCGGTCGAACACTTCTATATCGTCAAGCAGGGCCGTGTGCATGGCGAGCGCCCACATTCGGCACGCCGTGGCACCGAGACCACCTTCGAGATCACCAGCGGCGAATGCTTCCCCCTGGCCGCGCTGATCGGCGAACGCGCCACCCGCACCGAGCACCTGGCCGCCGAAGACACCTTCTGTCTGCTGCTGGGCAAAGCCGCATTTATCAAGCTGTTCTCCCTGTCCAACCCGCTGCGCGACTTCGCCCTGCGCGGGGTCAGCAGCCTGCTTGACCAGGTCAACCAGCAGGTGCAGATGCGTGCGGTGGAAACCCTCGGCGCGCAGTATTCCCTGGACACCCGTCTGGGCGTGCTGGCGATGCGCAACCCGATCAGCTGCGCACCGGATATGCCGCTGCGCGATGCGGTCAAGCTGATGCACGAACAGCAGGTCGGCAGCATCGTCATAGTCGATCCGGCCCTCAAACCCCTGGGCATCTTCACCCTGCGCGACCTGCGCCGGGTGGTGGCCGATGGCGTCGATCTGTCGCAACCCATCGACCGCCTGATGACCCACTCGCCCTTCCACCTGCCGCCGGATGCCAGCGCCTTCGATGCGGCGATTGCCATGACCGAGCGGCATATCGCTCATGTCTGCCTGGTCGAGCATGGGCAGCGGTGCGGGGTGATTTCCGAGCGCGACCTGTTCAGCCTGCAGCGCGTCGATCTGGTTCATCTGGCCCGCACCATTCGCCATGCCGGCCGGGTCGAGACCCTGGCGGCGCTGCGCAGCGATGTGTGCCAGCTGGTCGACAGCATGCTCGCCCACGGTGCCAGCTCGACCCAGATCACCCAGCTGATCACCCTGCTCAACGACCACACCGTGTGCCGGGTGATCGAGCTGACCCTGGAAGATATGGGCGACCCGGGCATCCCCTTCACCTGGCTGGTGTTCGGCAGCGAGGGCCGCAGCGAACAGACCCTGCACACCGACCAGGACAACGGCATCCTCTTCGAGGCGGCAGACGCCGCCGAGGCCGCGGCCATTCGTGCGCGCCTGCTGCCCCTGGCCCACGAGATCAATCTGCGTCTGGCGCAGTGCGACTTCAGCCTGTGCAAGGGCAATATCATGGCCGGCAACCCCGAGCTGTGCCTGTCGCGCCAGGAATGGACCAGACGCTTCAACAGCTTCGTGCAGGAGGCCACGCCGGAAAACCTGCTGGCCTCGTGCATCTACTTCGACCTGCGCGCGGTCTGGGGCGAACCCGAGGGCTGCGAACAGCTGCGCCAGGGCCTGCTCAAGCAGGTGGCCGGCAATATCCTGTTCCAGCGCATGATGGCCGAGAACGCCCTGCGCCAGCGCCCGCCGGTCGGCATGTTTCGCGATTTCGTGGTGGCCCGCAAAGGAGCCGAGAAAGACACCCTGGACCTCAAGGTGCAGGGTCTCACGCCCTTTGTCGATGGTGCCCGCCTGCTGGCCCTGGCCCATGGCGTGGAAGCCTGCAACACCCTGGAGCGCCTGCGTGCACTGAGCAGCCAGGGCGTGATCGAAGCCCAGGATGGCGCGGCCTACGAAGAGGCCTACCACTACATCCAGCAGGCGCGCATGCAGCAGCATCAGCTGCAGGCACGCGATGGCCAGCCCTATTCCAACCGCGTCGACCCGGATCATCTCAATCATCTGGACCGGCGTATCCTGCGTGAATCCTTCCGCCAGGCACAGCGCCTGCAAAGCAGCCTGGCGCTGAGGTATCAGCTATGAGCAAGTTCACCTGGTTTACCGGGCGCGGCCCGGCCCTGACCCACAGCCAACTGGAACGCCTGCGCCTGCTCAGCGAGCCGGCCGAGTTCGATGAACGCAGCCTGCGCCAGCAGCGCTTCGTCGTCCTCGATCTGGAGACCAGCGGCCTGAACATGCGCCGCGACCAGGTGCTGTCGATCGGCGCGGTGGTGATCGAAAACGGGGCCATCGACCTTAGCCGGCAGTTCGAGTGCACCCTGCAGCGCGAGGGCCATCGGGCCAGCGCCAGCACCCTGATCCACGGCATCGCCCCCAGCGAAATCGCCAACGGCACCGAGCCGGCCGAGGCCCTGCTGAGCTTTATGGAGTTTGTCGGCGACAGCCCGCTGCTGGCCTTTCATGCCGAATTCGACCAGCGCATGCTGGCCCGCGCCCTCAAGCAGAGCCTGGGCTACCGCCTGCGCCACGCCTTCTTCGACGTCGCCGAGATCGCCCCGCTGGTCTGCCCTCAGGCCAAGCTGAACCACGCAGGCCTGGACGACTGGACCCGGCATTTCGGCCTGCAGGTGCAACAGCGCCACCACGCCAGCGCCGATGCCCTGGCCACCGCCGAACTGGCCCTGATCCTGTTCAGCAAGGCCCGCCAGCAGGGCCTCGACAAACTGCCGGCGCTGCTGCAGCAACTCAACAGCCGCCGCCGCCAGCGGGCGCACTCGATGTAAGAGGCCCGTTTAACCAGCGGGCCCTGTAGGAGATCCCCGTCCGTCCAGACGCCGCGCAGCAAGCTGGAAGCAAGCGTGTCTATCGGTTTGTAGGCACTTGTAGGAGCGGGCCATGCCCGCGAAAAATCGCACGCATGGCGTGCTCCTACGGTAGGTGAAAAGCAGCGCCGCAGCGTGCGCCTACAGATCACGCATCAACAGGCCATATTCCAGTGACACGTCCGCCGGCACCGGCAGGTACAGCACATGGCCGTCACCGGGGGCTACGGATACGGCCTGGCCCTGGCGGGTTTCCAGCTGGGCGAGGCTAAAGCGCAGATTGCCCTGGGGCGTCATCAGCTCCAGGCCATCGCCGACGGCGAAGCGGTTCTTTACCCGCACCTCGGCCAATTCGCCGCGGCGCTCGCCGGTCAACTCGCCGACAAACTGCTGCTGTTCGGAGACCGAGCTGCCGCGCTCATAGTTCTGATATTCGTCGTGCACATGACGGCGCAGAAAGCCCTCGGTGTAGCCGCGGTGGGCCAGGGATTCCAGGGTGTTCATCAGGCTCTTGTCGAAGGGCCTGCCGGCCACGGCATCGTCGATGGCCTTACGGTACACCTGGGCGGTGCGCGCCACGTAGTAATGGGATTTGGTGCGGCCCTCGATCTTCAGCGAGTGCACCCCCATCTGCACCAGGCGCTCGACATGCTGCACCGCGCGCAGGTCCTTGGAATTCATGATGTAGGTGCCGTGCTCGTCTTCGTAGGCGGCCATCTGCTCGCCGGGGCGGCTGGCATCTTCCAGCAGAAACACCTGCTCGGTGGGTGCGCCCACACCCAGGGTCGGCTCGACGATCTGCACAATCTCACCCAGCTCGTTCTCGCGGGCCGCCTCGGTCTGGTACTGCCAGCGGCAGGCGTTGGTACAGCTGCCCTGGTTGGGATCGCGCTTGTTGATATAGCCGGACAGCAGGCAGCGCCCGGAATAGGCCATGCACAACGCGCCGTGGACGAACACCTCCAGCTCCATGCCCGGCACTTCGTGGCGGATCTCGGCGATTTCCTCCAGGGACAATTCGCGCGACAGGATCACCCGAGAGAGGCCCTGCCGCTGCCAGAACTGCACGCTGGCCCAGTTCACCGCATTGGCCTGCACCGACAGATGGATCGGCATCTGCGGGAAGTGTTCGCGCACCAGCATGATCAAGCCGGGGTCGGACATGATCAGCGCATCCGGGCCCATCAGCACCACGGGCAGCAGGTCGCGCAGAAAGGTCTTCAGCTTGGCGTTATGCGGCGCGATATTGACCACCACGTAGAACTGCTTGCCCTGGGCGTGGGCCTCGCGGATGCCCGCTTCCAGGTTGGCGTGGTCGAACTCGTTGTTGCGCACCCGCAGACTGTAACGCGGCTGCCCGGCATACACCGCATCCGCGCCGTAGGCGAAGGCGTAACGCATGTTCTTCAGGGTGCCGGCAGGGGACAGCAGTTCGGGGTGGCTATAGGTGGAGGTGGCGGGGGAGGTGGCCATAAACCGCGGGCTCGGAAATCCAGGGGGGATGGGATTCTAGAGAGCCGACCGGCCAGCCGCATTGATCTGGGTCTATGCCAGCGCCTGCGACGCCAAATGCGGGCAGGCGGCCAAGGCACAGGCTGTTACTGCAAAAGCCCTGAACCCGGACCGCGGATCAGGAACCTATCTCAATCCATTGGCTACTGGCAGACCTGCCGGTAGAGCTCATCATCCTTGGCAATCCGCTTCAACTGCTCCAGCAGCGGCTTTTGCTCTGCGTCCAGGGGCAGCAGTTCCGCCGTGGCGCAATTAAGCAGATGGGGCTGATGGCTGACGCGGTCGACATGCTGCTTTTCAAAGCGGTACAGGTTAAAGGCCACGACGTCGCGACCCGCAGCATCCTGGCGCAGCAGACTCTTGCTATCGAGCACGGTAAAGGCGGTGGTCATCGGCCAGTAGAATGTCCAGGGCCGCCAGAACACCTCACCGGTTTCGCTGGCCACCAGTACCGACTCCGCCGGCTGCCGCTGCAGCTGGTGCTCGAACCAGGAATACTCGTAGTAAATCTGGTAGCTCAGCATGCCCAAACCGCCAAACGCGGGGATGATCCACTTCGGCAAGCGGTTGCCCGTCAGTTTGCGCAGCAGCATGGCAATGCCAGCCGCCCCCAGCCCCGAAACCACGATGGCAAGTATTGTCCACAACATGTACTGACTCCCGATTATAAAAACTGCCTGGCGCAGTTGATAACGCGGCCCGCGACACGCCGGAAAGGAGGGTGTCATGGGTAGCTGGAAATAAAACGGGCCTCCCAAGGAGGCCCGCTGGCAAGACCCTGATCAAAGATGACCGGGGGTGATTATGCTCAGTGGCTCAACGCGCCACCAGCACCTTTGGGAGTACGCACGCTTTCCACCAGGTCCTGAATCTCCTTCGGCGGTGCGACGCTGACCAGCGACACGGCGTAGGCGACCGCGAAGTTGATCACAGCACCCACGGTACCGATGGACAGCGGCGAGATGCCGAACATCCAGTTATCCGGGGTGTTGGCGAAGGTCGCAGTGCCAGGGATAAAGAACCAACCCAGGTACAGGAAGATGTAGACGACGGTGAACACCAGGCCGACCAGCATGCCGGCAATAGCGCCCTTGTCGTTTACCCGCTTGGAGAAGATCCCCATCATCAGCGCCGGGAACAGCGTGGCCGCGGCGATACCGAAGGCCAACGCCACCACCTGCGCGGCAAAGCCTGGCGGATTAAGCCCCAGCCAGGTGGCCAACAGGATCGCGATAGCCATGGAGATCCGCGCAGCGCGCATTTCCCCCTTCTCGCTGATCTTGGGATTGATCATGTTCTTGATCAGGTCATGGCTCACGGCCGAGGAAATGGCCAGCAACAGACCCGCAGCCGTGGACAACGCCGCGGCAATCGCACCCGCTGCGATCAGACCGATAACCCAGCCCGGCAGGTTGGCGATTTCCGGGTTAGCCAGTACCAGAATGTCGTTGTTAACGGTCAACTCGTTACCCTTCCAGCCGCGAGTTTCAGCGGTCGGAGTGAAGGCCGGAGTAACATCGTTGTACAGCTGGATGCGACCGTCAGCGTTCTTGTCTTCCCACTTGATCAGACCGGTGGTTTCCCAGGTCTTCACCCACTCCGGACGCTCTTCATACGCCAGCGCTGGAGCCTCAACGCCTTGCGGATAGACGGTAGTCAGCAGGTTCAGGCGCGCCATGGAGGCCACAGCAGGCGCGGTGAGATAGAGCAGGGAGATAAACACCAGGGTCCAGCCGGCGGACCAACGAGCGTCGGCGACTTTCGGCACGGTGAAGAAGCGAATGATCACGTGCGGCAGACCGGCCGTACCAATCATCAGCGACATGGTAAAGAGCACCATGTTCAGCTTGTTGCTGACATCGGCGGTGTAGTCGGTAAAGCCCAGACCCGCGACGACTTCATTGAGCTTCTGCAGCAGCGGTATACCTGACTCAGTATGCTCGCTGAACATGCCAAACATCGGAATCGGATTGCCCGTCAGTTGCAGGGAGATAAACACCGCAGGGATGGTGTAGGCAATGATCAACACCACGTACTGAGCAACCTGGGTGTAGGTAATGCCCTTCATCCCGCCGAACACCGCGTAGCAGAACACCACGCCGGCAGCGATCCAGATACCGGTGGAGTTGCTCACTTCGAGAAAGCGCGAGAACGCCACGCCGGCACCGGCCATCTGACCGATTACGTAGGTGACGCAGATGATGATCAGACAGACCACTGCGGCCAGACGTGCGCCGTTGCTGTAGAAGCGATCACCGATAAAGTCCGGCACGGTGAACTTGCCGAATTTACGCAGGTAAGGCGCCAGCAGCATGGCCAGCAGCACATAGCCACCGGTCCAGCCCATCAGGAAGGTTGAGTTGGCATAACCGCCGGCGGCGATCAGGCCGGCCATGGAAATAAAGGACGCCGCGGACATCCAGTCGGCTGCCGTGGCCATGCCGTTGGTGACGGGGTGAACACCACCGCCGGCGACATAGAACTCCTTGGTCGAGCCGGCACGTGCCCAGACGGCGATGCCGAAGTAGAGCGCGAAGGACGCGCCCACAAACAGCATATTGATTACAAACTGGCTCATGGATTATTCCTCGACACCGAATTGTTTATCGAGTTTGTTCATTTTCCAGGCGTAAAAGAAAATGATCACGACAAAGGTAATGATCGAACCTTGCTGGGCGAACCAGAAGCCAAGGTCGGTACCGCCGACAGAAATACCTGCCAGCATCGGTCGAAGAAGTATGGCGAAGCCGTAAGACACCAGGGCCCAGACAATCAGGCTCCAGGTAATCAGCCGAACATTCGCCTTCCAGTACGCTGCAGCGTTATCTTGATCAGAAGTCATAAACTCCTCCGGTTATTGTTATTCTCATGCACCTTCAAGCTAGCAGCAGGCCACTGAGCCCGACAGCTAGACATTGGTATTAGCCGCCTGATACCGCCTGCACCGGTGCTTGCACTGCGCTCTGAATCCGCCGCACCGCCCCCGAGTGCTCGCCATTCCAGCAGCCCACCCAAACTCTCATTTGATAATGGTTATCTATATCACTACCATGCACAGCTATATCCGTTAACCCCCCTCCAATTACTACTCAAGGACCACGCAATGCGGTGCCTAGCCGTACCTCTGTTCGCCATCCCGGCCCTCGCCTGTCAGTTCAGCCTGGCCGCCCAGAACGCCCCACAAACACCGCTGACCCTGGAGGGCATGCAGATCACCGCCCCCTCCGAGCAAGCCGATGGCCCCGTGGACGGCTATCGGGCCACCCGCTCGATCAGCGCGACCCGCACCGATACGCCGCTAAGCGAGATTCCTCAGTCGATCAGCGTGGTGCCGGCGCAAGTGCTGCAGGACATCGGCGCGACACGCCTGGAAGACGCCCTCGACTACGCCGGTGGCGTGGAACGCGGCAACAACTTTGGCGGCCAGGGGCTGACCGAGTTTCTGATCCGCGGCTTCAGCAGCCAGGAGTTCTACCGCAACGGTTTCGCGGTCAATCGCGGCTACCCGAACATGCCGGATGCCAACAGCATCGAACGTATCGAGGTGCTGCGCGGCCCGGCAGCCATGCTCTATGGCCGCGGCGATCCCGGCGGCACCTTCAACATCGTCAGCAAGCAGCCGCAGGCGCAGCGACGCACGGTGCTGGGCAGCCAGATCAACAGCGAGGGGCTGCACCGCGGCACCCTGGACACCACCGGTGCGCTGGATGAGCACGCCACATTCACCTATCGCCTGAATCTGGCGGCCGAAGGCAACGACAGCTTCCGCGACCATGTCGAGGGCGAACGCTACAACGTCGCGCCCGTGCTGCGCTGGCAGCTCAGCGACGCCACCGCGATCACCCTCGAAGGCGACTATCTGCACAACCGTCACCCCCTCGACCGCGGCGTCACCCGCTACGCCAATCAGCAGGGCAAGTTGCCGCGCGAGCGCTTTCTCGGCGAAGAATCCGCCGGCAAGCTGACCAACGAAAACGCCACCACCCAACTGCGCATCGAGCATCTGCTCGATGACAACTGGACCCTGCGCGGCGGCGTGCAGTATCTGGATGGCGAGCTGTACGGTGGTGCCGTGGAAAACAACGGCCTGGCCGCCGATGGCCGCACGGTTGGGCGCAACTACAGCCAGCGCTGGCTGAACTGGAACGACGTCAATGCCCAGGCCAATGCCGAAGGTCGCTTCAATACCGGAGGTTTCGCCCACACCCTGCTGCTGGGCGTGGAATACGACAAGTTCAACTACAACTCGCTGATCCGGCGCTCGGCCGGTGGCGTCGGCGACTTCCCCCTCGACCTCTACGACCCGGTCTATGGCCAGCCGCTACCGGCGCTGACCCGCACCACCACGCACGACAGTGAACGGCTCGAATCCTACGCCTTCTACCTGCAGGATCAGATCGAACTGACCACACGCCTGAAAGCCCAGCTGGGCGCACGCCTGGAGCGTTTTGAACAAAGCTATGTGGACAAGCGCCCCGGTGCCGAAGATTGGGATCAGGCGCACAACGCGGTCTCGCCGCGCCTGGGCCTGATCTACGACCTGAGCGACGAACTGGCGGTGTTCGCCAACACCTCGCGCTCGTTCAAACCCAACCGCGGTGCCGATCGCCTTGGCGATGCGTTCGACCCGGAGCAAGGCGTCGCCCATGAAGTGGGCATCAAGTACGACCTGCCCGAGCGCAACCTGAGCCTCACCGCGGCGCTGTTCCATATCACCAAGGAAAACGTGCTGACCAGCGACCCGCTGGACAGCACCCGCAGCATCGCCGCCGGCGAAGTGCGCAGCCGTGGCTTCGACATCAGCCTGGCCGGCAATATCACCCCGCAATGGCGAGTGATCGGCGGCTACGCCTATGTCGATGCCGAGGTGACCGAGAGCAGCAGCGCGACCATGCCGGTCGGCACGCGCCTGGCCAACGTGCCACGGCACAGCTTCAACCTGCTGGATACCTACGAGTTCGCTTCCGGCCCGCTGGCCGGCCTGGGCCTGGGCGTCGGCATGAAATACGTCGGCGCACGCCAGGGTGCTACCACTAACAGCGCCTTCGACATGGACGCCTACAGCGTGGTCGACCTGCTCGCCTACTACCCCCTGAGCGAAAACGTGCGGCTCAATCTGAATCTGAACAACCTGTTCGATGAAGAGTACGAGGAGCGCGCCTGGGGCACGACCTGGGCCTATCCGGGCGAGCCGCGCACGCTGCAGGCCGGTATCTCGATCAGCCTGTAAACGCCACTTGGTCATGCCCGGGCACCCATCGGGCCATCGAGCAACCCGGTGGATGGCAGCAGCCATCCACCGCCACGGCAGCTCGCGCGCCCCTCCCACCCAGGCAAAACGCCATTACCCCCCCACTCCTACCCCGCTCTACGCCCCCGTAAATCACCGCGCAGAGGATGTGCTGCGGCACGTGCCGCGCGCAGCATCGCCTGACAACAAAAAACTCAGGACGACGCCATGCACAGAATCGGATTGCCGCGCTATCTGCTCACCCTGCTGCTCGGAGGGCTGGCCAGCACGGCCGCTGCCGAACCGCTCGAACCCGGCCCCGACGAGGCCCTGCTCTATTACCAGCGCAGTGACAACGCCTACGCCGGCTGGGGCCTGCACCTGTGGAACACCCCACAGTGCGCCGGCGTACGCGACGGCACCAGCTGGGATCAACCCCTGGCAGCGGCCGGCGTCGACCCCGAATACGGGGCCTGGTATCGCATCCCGCTGGCCGCCGATGCCGACTGCCTGAACCTGATCATGCACAAGGGCGACGACAAGGACCTGGGCGGCGACCTGCTCTGGCGCTTCGACGAACTGGGCCGGCGGGTGTTCAGCCTGAGCGGCAGCGCGCAGCTGTCCGCCACCCCCATAGGTGGCGCGCCCCTGGCCATCGACGGTGCCCGCGCGCACTGGCTCGATCCGCACACCCTGGTGCTGCACGGCGGCAGCGCGGCGGCGCGGCTGGAGCTGCGTTACGCGCCGCAGGCGGATATCCGCATCGACGCCGAGCAGCGCAGCGTCAGCGGTGGCCAGGCCATCGCCCTGCGCCCCGGCAGCCTCAGCGCGGCGCTCCAGGCCAGGTTTCCACACCTGGCCGAGCAGCCCGCCTACCGCCTGGAGGCCGGGGCCAGGACCCTGCGCAGCGCGCTGAAGAGCCAGCTGCTGCTGCTCGCCTATGACCAGGACGAGCGCCTGATCAGCGCCACCCAGGTGCAGACACCCGGCGTGCTGGATAGCCTCTATGCCTACTCCGGCCCGCTCGGTGCCGAAGTCTCCGGCCACGATGTGCGCTTTCGCCTGTGGGCCCCGACCGCCCAACGGGTACGCCTGCACGCCTTCGGCCGGGACAAACGGCTGCTGCCCGGTTTCCCCAGGGAGATGCGCGAGCGCCACGGCGTCTGGACCTACAACGGCCCGAAAAGCCTGGACCGCCAGTACTACCAGTACGAAGTCAGCGTCTATCACCCGGTCAGCGGCCGCATCGAGACCAGCCTGACCAGCGACCCCTATGCCCTCAGCCTGTCGCGCAACAGCCAGTACGCCCAGGTGGTCGACCTGGATGCCGCCGACCTCAAGCCCGCCGGCTGGGATGCGCTGCAGCCACCACGCGCGGCCAAGCCCGAGGCACGGGTGATCTACGAAACCCATGTGCGCGACTTCAGCGCCGCCGACAGCGCCCTGCCCGCCGCCCAGCGCGGCACCTACCTGGCCTTCAGTCAGGTGCACAGCCGCGGCGTGCAGCACCTGCTGGAACTGCGCCAGGCCGGGCTGACCGACGTGCAACTGCTGCCGGTGTTCGATATCGCCACGGTTGACGAAGACCCGACCCAGCGCGTCGAACTGGACGAGCCCTTCGCCAAGCTCTGCGCGCTATCCGCCGCCGCCCGGCGCAACTGGGCGGGCTACTGCAGTTCGGGAACCATCCGCGAGGTGCTGCAGGGCTTCGACCCGGCCGGCTCCGAAGCCCAGGCGCTGTACGCCGACCTGCGCGCCCTGGACGCCTTCAACTGGGGTTACGACCCCTTCCACTTCACGGTGCCGGAAGGCAGCTACGCCAGCGATGCCGAGGGCGTGCGGCGGATCCGCGAGTTCCGTCATATGGTTCAGGCCCTGGCCCATCTCGGCCTGAATACGGTGATGGATGTGGTCTACAACCACACCCACGCCTCGGGCCTGGGCGAACAATCGGTGCTCGACAAGCTGGTACCCGGCTACTACCACAGGCGCGACCCGGTCAGCGGCGCGGTGGAGCGTTCCACCTGCTGCGACAACACCGCCTCCGAGCACGTCATGATGGAAAAGCTGATGGTCGACTCGCTGCAGGTCTGGGCGCGCGACTACAAGATCGGTGGCTTTCGCTTCGACCTGATGGGCCACCATATGCGCGGCAATCTGCTCAAGGCGTACAAGGCGGTGCGCAAGATCGATCGCAACACCTACTTCTACGGCGAAGGCTGGGATTTCGGCGAGGTGGCCAACGACGCCCGTGGCGTCAACGCCACCCAGTTGAATATGGCCGGCAGCGGCATCGGCACCTTCAATGATCGCCAGCGCGATGCCGTACGCGGCGGCGGGCCTTTCGATGGCGGCGACAGCCTGCGGCGCAACCAGGGTTTCGCCAATGGCCTGTATGTGCGGCCCAACGAGCTGAACAGCGGCAGCGCCAATGAGAAAGCCGAGCTGCTGAAATTGGCCGATCTGATTCGCGTCGGCATCGCCGGCGGGCTGCGCGACTATGCCTTCGAAAGCGCCGACGGTAGCCGCAAGCGCGGCGGCGAGATCGACTACAACGGCCAGCCGGCCGGCTACACCCGCGACCCGCAGGAGACCGTCAACTACGTCTCCAAGCACGACAACCAGACCCTCTGGGATATCAACCAGTACAAGCTGGCCGCCACCCTGAGCAGCGCCGAACGGGTGCGTCTGCAACTGCTCGGCCTGGCCGTACCACTGCTGAGCCAGGGCGTGCCCTTTATCCATATGGGCTCGGATATCCTCCGTTCCAAGTCCATGGAGCGCGACAGCTATGACTCCGGCGACTGGTTCAATGCGCTGGACTTCGCCTACCAGGACAATAACTGGAACAAGGGCTTGCCGCGCCAGGACAAGGACGGCGACAACTGGCCGCTGATCCGCCAGATCATCGCCGACCCCAACGCCAAACCGGGCAGCGCCGAGATCCTCGCGGCCAAACGCCAGTTCCTCGAGCTGTTGCAGATTCGCAGCAGCAGCCCGCTGTTCCAGCTCGCCAGCGCCAGGGAAATCAATAAGCGCCTGCGCTTCCACAACACCGGGCCGAACCAGTTGCCCGGCGTGATCGCCTTTAGCCTGGACGACAGCCCGCAGGCCGGCCGCGATCTCGACCCCGAGCATCAGGCGCTGATGGTCATCCTCAACGCCAGCCCCGAACCGGTCAGCCTGCCCGCCGCCCTGCCCGGCTTCAGCCTGCACCCCGTGCTGGGCAACTCCAGCGATGGGCGCAACCGCGAGGCCAAAGTGGCAGACGGGCAGTTCCAGGTGCCCGGGCTGACCGTGGCGGTGTTTGTCCAGCCGCAGCAAAAGCGGCGCTAAACGATGGCTCGGGCGACGCAGGTTCGTAGGGTGCGCCGTGCGCACCACACCTGCGCTCGCCGATGGCGCGCATGGTGTTCAACCGGGGCTTCGGCCGTCCGCTGCCCCATGCACCGGAAACAGCCCCCGCTTACCGGTGGTGCGCACAGCGCACCCTACGGCCGGCTGCCGCGGGGCGGTGCCCCGCGGAAACAACGCCGCGATCAGCAACGCCAGCGTGTGCCCCACCTGCGCATCCTCACGCAAACCGACATGCCCGCTCATCGCCCGTACCACAGGCGGAAGAAGCCGGCGGCCAGCAGCAAGCCGACCTGGCCAAGGGCCACGCACAGGCTGAGAAAGGACTGCACATGGCGGTTTTGCGCCGCATCGGCCAGCCCGGTCAGGCTCTCCCAGAAGGCCTCCGGCAGCAGTGCCAGGCTCAGTTGCGCCAGGGGCTGGCCGGTCAACTGCAGGCCCTGGATCAGGTCGAACTGAGCGCAGAACATCAGGCCCAGCAGCACCATAAAGGCCACCGCCAGGCCCAGGGCGAAACAGGCGGAAAACTGCATAATCAAACGCATCATCTTTATCTCCCCACGCGGCGCAGGCCGGGCCTGCGCCGCTGTCTGTCAAAGCTTGCTGGCTGGGCTGGCCAGCGGCAGGCGGCCGACGCCGTACCAGTCGAGTTTGCGGGTCAGCACCATTACCCCGGCGAGCACCCCGAACACCAGCACCGAGCCCATCAGCAGGGCGTAGTCCTCGGCCCCGAGCAGACCGAACAACATGGCGTAGAGCAGCGCCAGCAAGGTGGCGAAGGCCGCGCCGCGCAGGGCGCTGTGCAGCACATGACTGACGTAGAAGCCGATCAGCAGCACGCAGGCGGTCGCCGCTATGGCGTAGGCCAGGGCAAAACTCAGGTGCTCGGACAGCGACAGCAGCAACAGGTAGAACAGCGCCAGCGACATGCCCACCAGGGCGTACTGCACCGGGTGCACGGCCATGCGCTTGAGCACTTCGAAGAGGAAGAATACGGCGAAGGTCAGGCCGATAAACAGCAGGGCATATTTGATCGCCCGCTCGGTTTTCAGGTACTGGTCCACCGGGTCGACAAAGCTCACGCCGAAGTTGCGCGCGGTCAGCGCATTGCAGCTGTCCCCAGCCACGCAAGCGGCCAGCGCCTCCTCCAGGTTGGTGGCGAAGAAGCTGGTCTGCCACTGCGCCTTGAAGCCCTTGGCCGTGACCTCACGGCTGCTCGGCAGGTATTCACCGACAAAGCTCGGATGCGGCCAGCCGGAGCTCAGCTCGACCCGGCTGTCGCGGCCCACCGGGGTGATGCTCAGCTGCTCGGTGCCCTGCAGCTTGAGGTCGAAGGCGAACTCCAGGCTTTGCCCGCCCTGGCTATCCAGCGCCGGCAGCGGTGCATGCACACCGGCACCGAAACGCTCCTCGGCGCTGCCGGGGGCAAAGCTCAGGTTCATGCCATTGAAGCGCAGCTGCAGGTCATTGCTGATGCCGCGGATATCGCTGATACCGACCGAGAGAAAGGGCCGCTCGAAGCGGTAAAGGCCCAGCTCATCGCCCAGCCCCAGGCGCGCCGGCAGCTTGAATGCGCCACTGATCTGGTTGTCACTGCGGTACAGCAGCGCCTTGTAGATGCCGCGCGCCCGCTCCTCGGTGGCGACCTGGCCGTTGAGCACAAAGCGCTCCGGCAGAAAGTACAGGCGGCCGCGACTCTTCTGCTCTTCCAGGTAACGCTCACCGGTCTTGGCGTGGGTTTTCCACTGGTTCCACACCTTGGTGTAGGGCAGCACCAGGATCGGTCCGGTGAGCTGCTGGCGGTAACTGGAACTGCGCGCGATGTCCTGCAGCACCTCGGCGCGCTGATACTGCCGCTCGCTCACCAGCCCGCCGATCATCGACAGCGGCACCAGCAACAACACAATCAGCAGGGCGATGGCACCCAGCTTGAAACCCAGAATGCGATTCATCAGGCAACTCTCCGCTACGGTTTAGGTAGGCAGAGTCTGGGCGGCGCAGATGGTGGCTTTATGGAGCGGGCATGGAGACTCGATGAAGATCCCGGGGCGCTGCGTGAACAGCCAGGGAGAAACTGGCTAGCGTCGCCCCCACGGCCCCCCACCTCAATTACATGAAAGTTACCCGCATGCCCCCTATGCCACGCCCAGCGCCGCCATCGGCACCCTGGAAGAGGGCGTCAGCGCAGTCTTCGCAGTGCGGGCCAACCTCGATTTCGACAAGAACCAGGTGCTGGGCGACAACGGCTGGTGGTGAGCGTCAGGTCATGTTTGATTGATCGATCAATAAAGATCGGCCTAGACTGCGCCCACCCAGGGGTTACCCCTAATCGACGGAGAAGCAGATGCCCAAGGTCGGAATGCAACCGATCCGCCGCTCACAATTGATCGCGGCCACCCTCGAAGCGGTCGACCAGGTTGGCATGGGCGATGCCAGCATCGCCTATATCGCGCGAATTGCCGGGGTGTCCAACGGCATCATCAGCCACTATTTCAAGGACAAGAACGGCCTGCTCGAGGCCACCATGCGCTACCTGATGTCCAGCCTCAGCAGCGGGGTGCGCGAACGCCGCGCGGCGCTTACCGATGACAGCCCGCGCGCCCATCTGCGCTGCATTATCGAAGGCAACTTTGACGACAGCCAGGTCAGCGGCCCGGCGATAAAGACCTGGCTGGCCTTCTGGGCCGCCAGCATGCACCAGCCGGCCTTGCGCCGCTTGCAGCGGATCAACGACCGCCGCCTCGACTCCAACCTGTGCTGCCAGTTCCGCCGCGTGCTGCCACTGGCCGACGCGCGCGCCGCCGCCCGCGGCCTGTGCTCGCTGATCGACGGCCTATGGCTGCGCGGAGCCCTGACCGGCGACGCCTTCGACACCGCCCGCGACCTGCAGGTGGCCTACGAATACGTCGACTTGCAGCTGGCCAAGGCCGAGGCTAAGCCGCACCGAGGCAATCACCCATGCGCCGCTACCCGGCGCGCATAACGCACAAGGCCCGCCAATGGCGGGCCTGGTCTTTTACTGCAGGCTGACCTGCGGCTGGGGCGGTCGCTGTCGCGCATCCTCCAGCCCCTGCATATCGGCCTTCATGGCCTTGAGCAGGGCGACCATATACAGCAGCAACACCACCGAGAACGGCAGCCCGGCGAGCACCACCACGGTCTGCATGGCGGTAAAGTTGCCGGCGAACAGCAGGCCGATGGTCACCAGGGTGATCACCACACTCCAGAAGATCCGCAACCAGGCCGGCGCGTCTTCGTCCAGCTCGCTGCCCTGACGCGACAGGTTGGCCAGCATCACCGAACCGGAGTCCGCCGGGGTGAGGAACAGCACGAAGCCGACGCAGATCGACACGCCG
This sequence comes from Pseudomonas sp., assembly GCA_041621875.1. Taxonomy (GTDB): domain Bacteria; phylum Pseudomonadota; class Gammaproteobacteria; order Pseudomonadales; family Pseudomonadaceae; genus Aquipseudomonas. Next base: position 15,951 of record JBFJZW010000056.1, read on the forward strand.
ATCACCACCTTGGACCAGGGGTAGTGCTCCAGCAGCAGGTAGATCGACATGGCCGGCTGCTCCAGCGCGGCCTTGCCCAGATTCGCCGCGTTGTGGTTCATCACCAGGTCCAGGGCGCTGTTGCCGAAGATCGACAGCCAGGCCAGGGTGAAGCCCAAGGGAATCAGCAGTACGCCGTAGATCAGCTCGCGCACCGTGCGGCCACGGGAGATACGCGCGATAAACATGCCGACGAAGGGGGCCCAGGAAATCCACCAGGCCCAGTAGAACAGGGTCCACAGGCCCATCCACTCCTCGCTCTTGCCCGACTGGCCGGTGTACACATAGAGGTCGAAGGTCTTCAGCACCAGGCCGTTGAGGTAGTCGCCGAGGTTCTGCACCAGGCTGTTGAGCAGGTGCAGGGTGTCGCCGGCCAGCAGCACGAACAGCAGCAAACCGCTGAACAGGACGATATTCAGGTTGGACAGGCGACGGATGCCCTTCTCCACCCCGGACACCGCCGCCAGGGTCGCCACCGCGCTCATCACCAGGATCACCGTCAGCAGCGCGCCCTGGCTGTTGGGCAGGTCGAACAGGTATTCCAGCCCGGACGCCACCTGCAGCGAGCCGATGCCCAGGTTGGTCACCAGGCCCAGCAGGGTGACGAAGATGCCGAAGCAGTCCACCAGATTGCCCACCCAGCCCCGGGTCAGACGCTCACCGAACAGCGGGTAGAGCGCCGAGCGCAGGGCCAGCGGCTGCTTGTGACGGTAGGCGAAATAGCCCACGGCCAGACCGACCAGGGCGTAGATCGCCCAGCCGTGCACGCCCCAATGGAGAAAGGTCAGCTGCAGCGCCTGGCGCGCCGCCGAGGCGGTGCCCGCCTCGCCTTCCGGCGGATTGAACAGGTGATCGATCGGCTCGGAGGCGGCGAAATACAACAGCGAAATGCCGATCCCCGAGGAGAACAGCATGCCGGCCCAGGCCCCGTAGCTGAACTCCGGGCGCTCGTGGTCTTCGCCCAGGCGCAGATTGCCGTAGCGCGAGAACGCCACATAGAGCACGAAGAACAGGTAGGCCCCGATGGCCAGCATGTAATACCAGCCGAAGCTGCGCGACAGCCAGGCCTGGACCTGGCCCAGCCAGACACCGGCGGCGTCCGGAAACAGCATCAGGGCCAGGGTAAGGCCTAGAATCAAGGCAGTGGAGCCGAAGAACACGAGCGGATTCAAGCGTACCTTGGCGGGGCTTGTGGTTGTCGGAGAGGCAGTATGCATGGTGGAGATGAGCTCCAAGGCAATGGAAACGTACGCACCGCTGCACGCCAGCGACTGCGCCGAGAGAACCGGCCGACTGTCTGCACGCCTCTACGGCGGGTCTTGCAGCCGGCTCGCCCGTCTGCGGCGATGTGCCGCAGCGGGGGTCGTTGCGGCGAGCTTATTCTTTGTTGTTTGAACGTTCAATAAAAATAAAGTAGGCTCAAACCACCTTGCCCCTGGCGGTCCGTACCCGCCATGCCCCAGCCAACAGAAACAAGAGAGGACGCACCCATGGCCCGATTCGGCGAACAGAAGCTCTATATTGGCGGCCGCTATGTGGCAGCCAGCAGCGGCAACACCTTCGAGTCGATCAATCCGGCCAACGGCGAAGTCCTGGCCAACCTGCAGCGCGCCAGCCAGGCCGATGTCGAGCTGGCCGTGAGCAGCGCCGCCGCCGGGCAGAAGGTCTGGGCGGCGATGACTGCCATGCAGCGCTCGCGCATCCTGCGCAAGGCGGTCGACATCCTCCGCGAGCGCAACGATGAGCTGGCCGCGCTGGAAACCCTCGACACCGGCAAGCCGCTGTCGGAGACCCGCTATGTCGATATCGTCACCGGGGCCGACGTGCTGGAGTACTACGCTGGCCTGATCCCGGCCATCGAAGGCGAGCAGATCCCGCTGCGCGACACCAGCTTCGTCTACACCCGCCGCGAGCCCCTGGGCGTGGTCGCCGGTATCGGCGCGTGGAACTACCCGATCCAGATCGCCCTGTGGAAGTCCGCCCCGGCCCTGGCCGCCGGCAACGCGATGATCTTCAAGCCCAGCGAAGTCACCTCGCTGACCACCTTGAAGCTGGCCGAGATCTACACCGAGGCCGGCCTGCCCGATGGCGTGTTCAACGTGCTCACCGGCAGCGGCCGTGAAGTCGGCCAGTGGCTGACCGAGCACCCGGGCATCGAGAAGATTTCCTTTACCGGCGGCACCGCCACCGGCAAGAAGGTCATGGCCAGCGCCTCCAGCTCATCGCTCAAGGAAGTGACCATGGAGCTGGGCGGCAAGTCGCCGCTGATCATCTTCGAAGACGCCGACCTCGACCGCGCCGCCGATATCGCGGTGATGGCCAACTTCTACAGCTCGGGCCAGGTCTGCACCAACGGCACCCGGGTCTTTATCCCGCGCATGCTGCAGGCGCGCTTCGAGGCCAAGGTGCTGGAGCGGGTCAAGCGCATCCGCCTGGGCAACCCCGAGGACGAGGCCACCAACTTCGGCCCGCTGACCAGCTTCGCCCATATGGACAGCGTACTCGGCTATATCGACAAGGGCCGCGCACAAGGCGCACGCCTGCTGATCGGCGGCCACCGCGTGACCGAGGGCGAGTACGCCAAGGGTGCCTATGTCGCCCCGACCGTATTCACCGACTGCACGGATCAGATGACCATCGTCCGCGAAGAGATCTTCGGCCCGGTGATGAGCATCCTGGTCTACGACAGCGAAGAGGAAGTGATCCGCCGCGCCAACGACACCGACTACGGCCTGGCGGCCGGCGTGGTGACCCGCGACCTGGCCCGCGCACACCGGGTCATCCACCAGCTGGAAGCCGGCATCTGCTGGATCAACACCTGGGGCGAATCGCCGGCGGAAATGCCGGTGGGCGGCTACAAGCAGTCCGGCGTCGGCCGCGAAAACGGCCTGACCACCCTGGCGCATTA
>JBFJZW010000057.1:0-18860 GCA_041621875.1 Pseudomonas sp.
CATTTCCGTCGGCGCGCCGAAGTCCGGCACCGAGCTGAATGCCCGCGCCATCTTCAAGGCCGCCGGCCTGAGCTATGAAGACATGGGCAAGGTCGAGTTCCTGCCGTACGCCGAGTCGGTCGAGCTGATCAAGAACCGTCAGCTGGATGCCACCCTGCAATCCTCGGGGCTGGGCATGGCGGCGATCCGCGACCTGGCCGCCACCCTGCCGATCAACTTCGTCGCCATCCCGGCCGAAATCACCGCCAAGATCGACAACGCCGCCTACCAGGCCGCCTCGATTCCGGCTGGCACCTATGACGGCCAGGACAGCGACGTACCGACCGTGGCGATCACCAACATCCTGGTCAGCCATGACGGCGTGTCCGAGGACGTGGCCTACCAGATGACCAAACTGATGTTCGACAACCTCGAGCGCCTGGGCAACGCCCACTCGGCGGCCAAGGACATCAAGCTGGAAGGCGCGGCCAAGGACCTGCCGATCCCGCTGCATCCGGGTGCCGAGCGCTTCTACAAGGAAGTCGGCGCGCTGTAAGGCTGCCGAAGGGTTTGCCGGGTAGGATGGGTTGAGCATCGCGATACCCATGCTGCACGGTTTGAGCCTGGTGAGAGGCTTCACCATCGCTCGATGGGTTACGCCGCTGCGCGGCTAACCCATCCTACCCAGGCATTACTGTCTGTAGAGCTGCAAATAAAACCGGCGTGCGCGCCACGGCAGGTTTTGTTGGCGACTCTTGTGCTTCCTATGTTGTAACGAGGGCATTAGCTCCATGAGCGACCACAACCAAGGCCTCGCCGCCAATCCAGGCGACTGGCCGAAAGCGCTGTTCTATGTCGCGCTGCTGTTTTCCATTTTCCAGATCATCACCGCGGCCTTTCACCCGGTGTCCAGCCAGATCCTGCGGGCCGTGCACGTCGGCTTTCTGCTGATGGTGGTGTTTCTCTGCTTCCCGCTGCGTGGCCGCGGTCAGCCCTGGCAGCCCATGGCCTGGCTGCTCGGCCTGGCCGGCATGGCCACGGCGTTCTACCAGTGGTATTTCGAAGCCGACCTGATCCAGCGCTCCGGCGATCTGACCCAGGCGGATATGGTGATCGGCCTGACCCTGATCGTGCTGGTGTTCGAGGCCGCGCGGCGGGTGATGGGCATCGCCCTGCCGCTGATCTGCGCGCTGTTCCTGGTCTACGGCCTGTTCGGCCAGTACCTGCCGGGCGATCTGATGCACCGCGGTTATGCCCTGGACCAGATCGTCAACCAACTGGCCTTCGGCACCGAGGGCCTGTACGGCACGCCGACCTACGTCTCGGCCACCTATATCTTCCTGTTTATCCTGTTCGGTGCGTTCCTCGAACAGGCGGGCATGATCAAGCTGTTCACCGATTTCGCCATGGGCCTGTTCGGCCACAAGCTCGGCGGCCCGGCCAAGGTCTCGGTGGTGTCCTCGGCGCTGATGGGCACCATCACCGGCTCCGGTGTGGCCAACGTGGTCACCACCGGCCAGTTCACCATCCCGCTGATGAAGCGCTTCGGCTACAAGCCGGCCTTTGCCGGCGGCGTCGAGGCGACCTCCTCCATGGGCAGCCAGATCATGCCGCCGATCATGGGCGCGGTGGCCTTTATCATGGCCGAGACCATCAACGTGCCGTTCTTCGAGGTGGCCAAGGCCGCGCTGATCCCGGCCATGCTGTATTTCGGCTCGGTGTTCTGGATGGTTCATCTGGAGGCCAAGCGCGCCAACCTGCGCGGCCTGCCGAAGGACCAGTGCCCCAATCCCTGGGCCGCGGTGAAGCAGCGCTGGTACCTGCTGATCCCGCTGTTCGTGCTGATCTACCTGCTGTTCTCCGGGCGCACGCCGCTGTTCTCCGGGATGGTCGGCCTGGCGCTGACTGCCATCGTGATTCTCGGCTCGGCGATCATCCTGCGGGTGTCCTCGTTCGCCCTGCGCATGGCCTTCTGGATCGCCCTGGGCGTGCTCTGCGCCGGCTTCTTCCAGCTCGGCATCGGCGTGGTGTTCGGCGTGGTGGCGCTATTGGTGGCGATCTGCTGGTTCGTCAAGGGCGGTCGCGACACCCTGACCATCTGCCTGCACGCGCTGGTCGAAGGCGCGCGCCATGCGGTGCCGGTGGGCATCGCCTGTGCCCTGGTCGGGGTGATCATCGGCGTGGTTTCGCTGACCGGGGTAGCCTCGACCTTCGCCGGCTATATCCTCGCCATCGGCCAGGACAATCTGTTCCTCTCGCTGATCCTCACCATGCTCACCTGCCTGGTGCTGGGCATGGGCATCCCGACCATTCCCAACTACATCATCACCAGCTCGATTGCCGCGCCGGCGCTGCTGGAGCTGGGCGTGCCGCTGATCGTCTCGCATATGTTCGTGTTCTATTTCGGCATCATGGCCGACCTCACCCCGCCGGTGGCGCTGGCCTGCTTCGCGGCGGCACCGATTGCCAAGGAGAGCGGGCTGAAGATCAGCCTGTGGGCGATTCGCATCGCCGTGGCCGGGTTTATCGTGCCGTTTATGGCGGTGTACGACCCGGCGCTGATGCTGCAGGGCGACAGCCTGCTGGCCACGCTCTATGTGGTGGGCAAGGCGGCCCTGGCGATTGGCATCTGGGGCGCGATCTTTACCGGTTTTCTGCAGGCCAGGATGCCCTGGTGGGAACGCGCACTGGGCTTTGCCGCCGGTGCCAGTCTGATCCTGGCCACGCCCATGAGCGATGAGATCGGCTTCGCCCTGGCGGCGATCTTTATCGCCCAGCACTTCTGGCGTGCCCATCGCGGCCAGGTGGCGGCGGCGTGATCGGCCTGTGTCTGGGCCTGGCCGGCGCGGTATGGGCAGAAGTGCCCACGCCCAGCTTTACCCTGGCCTGGACGCACACGATCGAGAAGATTCGTTGGGAAGAGGATTACCGCGTTACGCCGCAGGGGCTGTTGCTCGGCGAGGCGCGGGTCAAGGGTTCCGGGGCCGGTATGGAGATTCCAGACGGTGCCGAACTGCGCGAGGGCAGCTGGCATTACCAGCGTCAGTTACCGCCCTTGCAGCCGCTGCGTTTGGGGCGAACCCCCGAGGCAGGGGATTATCAACTGTGTTTCAACCAGCGTTGCCACTCCATGAGTGAATGGCTCGGCCCGCCACAAGCGACCCAGCCGGCGTTGGAACTCTGGAGCTGTGAGCAAAGCTCCCCGGCCGCCTCGGCGGCAGGCCAGAACGACGGCTAACCCTGCGTTCGCTCCCGGGCCACAAGCCCTGGCGTTAAAAGAGGAGAACCCCCATTTGGCATAGCCGGTGGGGGTTTTGTTCGTTATGGCTCGGCTCGTATTCTTGCCCGTAGGGTGCGCGGGGCCGCCTAGGCCGTGCGCACCAATGCAGGTTGCGAAATCTTGGTGCGCACGGCGCACCCTACAATTCCGATGACAGCCCAACCAGTAGCGGCTCGCCCCACAAGCAGGATGTTATGAGCACCATTACCTATTACCTGGAAATGCAGCACCCCGAGCAGATCCGCGGCAAGCCGCTGCCGGCGGATTTGAGCGTTGTCGAATGTGCGCACAAGCAGTTTCAGCTCAACCGCTTTCTCTACCAGCTGGTCGGCGAACCCTGGCAGTGGAGCGACAAGCTGAGCTGGACTGACGCGCAGTGGCGCGAGCTGATCGAGCAGCCGGGCCACCGCACCTGGGTGGCCTATCACCAGGGTGCCATTGCCGGTTATTACGAGCTGCTGCGCGATGCCGATGGCGCGGTGGAGATTCTCTATTTCGGCCTGGCCGAGGCCTTCTTCGGCCAGGGCTTTGGCGGCCCGCTGCTGACCCACGCCCTGCAATCCGCCTGGGCCTGGCCGGGTACCACGCGGGTCTGGGTGCACACCTGCAGCCTCGATCACCCCAGCGCCCTGGCCAACTATCAGGCCCGCGGCCTGCAACTCTATCGCGAGGAAGTGACCCCGTAGGACGGGGCGCGTGCGGCCTCGGGGTCGATACCTTGCTATTTGACGCGCCGTAACCCATCGGCGGGCGGATCGCTCCTGCGTTGCCAGGCCGGGGCGCTGGGGAGCAATCGTGGACGACCACAACGCGGATGCAGTGTTCAAGCCCAGAACCTGCCGATGACGTTTCTGAAGTGCTGCACGACGGTTTCGATACCGATCGCCCGATGCCTCGCTGCTAACCTCCGCAGTCAGAGTGGAATGGGCCCGGTTAGCTATCAGTGGGCATGTCCGCCGTTTGCCCGTTTGGGCACTTCAACAGAAGCATAATAAGAAGCGAGGATTACTGCAGATGGCTAACTACCCACCCCAAGGCGCAACGCCAGCGTCGGCCCTTGAGAGCATCCCGGCCCCGAGTGGGGCGAGCAACCTGATCGACACCGACTACGTCATCGGTCAGGACAACATCAAGGGCAAGTATCTCTTCAACCTCGACATCCATGGCAAGGTCTTCACCATTTCCGCGTTGCTAACCGTGCTGTTCGTGGTCCTGACCCTGGCCCTGCAGAGCGAGGTGGAGCCGCTGTTCACCGCTGTGCGCAACTGGTTGACCAGCAACCTGGCCTGGTTCTTCCTCGGCTCGGCGAACATCTTCGTGCTGCTGTGCCTGGGCCTGATCGTCTCGCCCCTGGGCAAGGTGCGCCTGGGCGGCAAGGAGGCGACCGCGGATTACTCCTACACCGGCTGGTTTGCCATGCTGTTCGCCGCCGGTATGGGCATCGGCCTGATGTTCTACGGCGTGGCCGAACCGATGTCGCACTTCTCCTCGGCCATGGGCGGAACCAGCGTCGAGAACGGCGTGCGTACCGACTGGGCACCCCTGGGTGCCGCGGCCGGTAATGCCCAGGAGGCCGCCAGCCTGAGCATGGCTGCCACCATCTTCCACTGGGGCCTGCACCCCTGGGCGATCTACGCCATCGTCGCGTTGGCCCTGGCGCTGTTTTCGTTCAACAAGGGCTTGCCGCTGAGCATCCGCTCGATCTTCTACCCGCTGCTCGGTGAGCGGGTCTGGGGCTGGCCGGGGCATCTGATCGATATCCTCGCGGTGCTGGCCACCCTGTTCGGCCTGGCCACCTCCCTGGGCCTGGGCGCGCAGCAGGCGGCCGCCGGCCTCGACCACCTGTTCGGCATCGCCGCCACCGACACCAGCAAGGTGCTGCTGGTCGTCGGCATCACCATTATTGCCCTGATGTCGGTGCTGGCCGGCCTGGACAAGGGGGTCAAGCGCCTGTCGGAAATCAACATGGTGCTGGCGCTGATGTTGCTGCTGTTCATCATCATCGTTGGCCCGACCCTGGCGATCCTCACCGGTTTCTTCGACAACCTGGGCAGTTATCTGACTCACCTGCCGGCCCTGTCCAACCCGTTCGGCCGCGAAGACGCCAACTTCAGCCAGGGCTGGACCGCGTTCTACTGGGCCTGGTGGATCAGCTGGTCGCCCTTCGTCGGCATGTTTATCGCCCGGGTCAGCCGCGGCCGCACCGTGCGCGAGTTTCTGATCGCCGTGCTGCTGGTGCCGTCGCTGGTGTCGGTGTTGTGGATGACCGCCTTCGGCGGCACCGCCCTGGGTCAGTTCGTCACGGATGGTTTCACCGGGGTGCAGGATGCGGCGCTGGAACTCAAGCTGTTCGCCATGCTCGGTGAGCTGCCACTGGCGCAGATCAGTTCGTTTATCGGCATCATCCTGGTGGTGGTGTTCTTCGTCACCTCGTCGGACTCCGGCTCTCTGGTGATCGACACCATCACCGCCGGTGGCAAGGTCAACGCGCCGGTGCCGCAACGGGCGTTCTGGGCGATCCTGGAGGGTGTGGTGGCCATTGCCCTGCTGCTCGGCGGCGGCCTGGTGGCCCTGCAGGCCATGGCGGTATCGACGGGCTTGCCGTTTACCATCGTGCTGTTGGTGGGCTGCGTGTCGATCGTCAAAGGTCTGATGAGCGAGCCGCGGTAAGCGCTGTTGATGGGCTGTTCAAAAGCGCGCCTTTAGGCGCGCTTTTTCATTTGCGGGTTTTATTTATTGGCTGTTTGGAAAGTTAATAACTGAACTCAGATTTTCAGCCCAGGTATGGTTAGTACGCTCTCCCATGGTCTCTAAAGCAGCCGTTATAAATTCAATAAATACCCTGACTTTAGCCGGTAAATAATCACGCTTGGGGAAAATGGCGAATACACCGCTGTCAGGCTGTGGCGGCCGGTAAAAAGGATAAAGGGAGACTAGCGCGCCACTCTGCAAACCCTGTTTCGCCAGAAAGTGCGGGAGCTGAGCAAAGCCCAAGCCATCCGCACACATATGCGCCATTGCTTCACCATCATCGGTGATATGGCGACGCTCTAATTCATAAGGCAGGTATTGGCCGTTAGGGTCGGGCAGCATAATCGGCTGCAGCTGCTGGCTTTCCTTGATGCGAAATCCAATCCAGCTGTGCTGATGAAAGTCATCGGCATAACGCGGTATGCCGTGAGTTTCCAAGTACTGAGGTGACGCACAGACAAGAAAGTCCATGGGGCTGAGCCGCCGAGCCACCAGGCGACTGTCTTTCACATAACCTGTGCGTAGGGCGACATCGATTTCATTCTCGATGATATCCAGGTGCAGATCATTGATCTCAAGCTCCAGATTGATTGCCGGATAACGCTGGCAAAAGGCTTGTAACAAAGGGCGAAGATAGAGGTGACCGTAGCAGGCGGCTGAATTGATACGCAGGGTGCCGCTTGGCGAGTCATTCAGCTGCTGCAACTCGTCTTCGCAGGCACCGAGGTCTTGAATCAACTTACGAACAGTATCGGCATAGCGCTTACCTGCCGTGGTAATGCGTAACTGACGGGTGGAACGCTGAAACAGGGTCAACTGTAGCTGAGCTTCCAGACGGCCAATTGCCTTGCTGACGGTAGAAGGGTCGGTCTCACAAGTCTTGGCTGCCGCCGCGAAGCTCCCACCGTCGCAGGTGGCTAGGAATAGTTCCAATAAGCGCAGTTTATCCATTACTGACTCAATACATGCAGTTTTCCACCGGCCGAGCATAGCATGGATATTCGTGAATAGTGTTCACGAGTCAAAGGGCGGGCGTTCTATTTTCCTGTTTTTTCAGATGGATAATATTCAGCTTCCAGCAATAGACAGTGTGGCTTAAGTGAGGAGCTATGTTGAACAAAATATCCGCCAACACTATATGGATCTACTTTTCCCTGGCTTTTATTAGCATGGCTGGGCTGGCCTATATTAATTTCTTGCCTGGTGTCGTTAATGCGTTAGCAGGCGGTATAGGGTTCAGCGCTGTGCAAGCTGGGCAGATCGTTGCGTTGAATGGTTACGGTGGCCTGGTCGGCAGCACGGTCGCTATTTTCTTAGTGCGCCGGGCTAACTGGAAAACGGTCGTGGTGACCTGTTTAACCCTGCTGACATTAGTGGATATCGCGAGCGTCTGGATCGAAGGCTACAGTGCAATGCTGGGTTGGCGCTTTTTAGCGGGGGTGTTAGGCGGGTTGAGTCTTGGCGTGGCGTTTTCCGTACTTGCACGGCTAGACAATCCCGACCGCGCCTTTGGTACCTTGTTGTTTGTCCAGTTCAGTATTGGTTCTTTGGTTGTTTATGTGTTGCCTGGACTTGAAGCACTGATAAATGCCTATGCCGTCTTTTATGTCATGGCCAGCTTCGCTGTTTTGAGTGTTGCTTTTATAGTGTTTCTTCCCAGAGTGTATTTAATCAAAGCAATAACCAAGCGGCCTAAGGCGTTGTTTGGCGAATATCGAAACGCGTGCTTACTATTGCTGGCTATTATGCTGTATCAGATCGCCGCCAGTGCTATCTGGGCCTATGTTGGGCTGATTGGCCTCGCGGCTGGCATCGCCTCAGATCGTGTTAGTTCATATATCGCCATAACAGGTTTGCTTGGCCTGCTAGGTGCCATGTTGCCAGTCGTGACGGGCAGTCGTTTGGGCCGCTTGAGCTGGGTTTTCACGGGGGTTGCACTGTCGATCATGGCTGCGCTGCTACTCGCTTTTGCACAGCACGCGACGCTTTATATCAGCGCAATGGCGTTGCTGTTTTTTTCATGGCCAGCAGTTCAGGCCTATTTATTAGCGGTGACTGCAGATATAGATGGCAGTGGCCGGCTTTCAACCATGGCAGCAGTGGTTTCCTTTGTCGGCCTGGCGACAGGACCATTGCTCGCCTCTAGCCTGTTAGGTAACGGCAACTACTCACTTATGCTCTACACCTGCACCATGGTGTTTCTGATGAGTTATCTGCTTCTGATCAAGCCTGTACAAGCACAGGAGCGCTCGGTGTTGGCTGTGTTGTCATCTAAATACCCAGCATAAGCCAGATAAAGACGGGCAATAGTTGGCAGTGTGCCGTGATGAGAATTTATTTCTCCATGGATTAAATCAATAGAAAGTGGTGAGCCAAATGATTCGTTATGCCTTTAATAAAATGCTGCTGACGATGAAAAATCGTTATAACTACGACGTTCGCTATCAACAGGATATCTTGCAAGCCGATTTAGGCGCATTTCTAAAATTTATGGGGTTTCAGACCATGGCCACGCACTCGGGCGGTTTGCCAGTTGGGCCGCTGTATGCTGCCCGGATTCGCGCGATTATCTGGGATGACTGTGGGCCATGTACCCAGCTGGTGGTGGATATGGCGCTGGAGGAGAAGATAGACGCAAGCATTGTGCGAGCCATTATCGATAAAGACTTGCAACGCCTGCCTGAAGATATTGCCTGGGTGGTGCGGTTTACTGACTGTGTATTGGCCCATAGCCCTGAAGCGGATGATTTGCGTGAAAAAATAGTTTCGCTGTGGGGCGACCAGGGACTTATATCTATTGGCTATGCCATTAGCGCCTATCGGGTTTATCCAGCACTTAAATATGCACTGGGGTACGGTAAAGCCTGCAGTCGAATTCAGGTTAATGACGCTTCACTTATCCCCAAGCGGAATTCAGTGTTAGCGGAGGATATAGCGCGTGTTGGATAAATGCTCTACCGCACTGGCGTTATTGCTGGGGTTGGCTGCACTGGCTAATGGCGTACTTATGACGCTTGCCCCCGAGTCCTGGTATTGGTTGGTACCGGGCGTGCCGGAGCGGGGGGCGTTTAACCAGCATTTTTTACGGGATATCGGCATTAACTACATGCTGATCGGTGCTGCTTTTGTCTGTGGGACGATCTACCCAGCACAGCGGCTGATACTGTGGTGGGTGCCAACTGCCTGGCTTGTGGGCCATGCGCTATTCCACGTATGGGAGGTGCTGGTTGGTATTTGTGGGCCTGCATCGCTGTTTGAGGATTTTGCGGGTGTGACACTGCCGGCGTTGGTTGCACTGGGTTTGCTTTATTACAGCGCTAAAGTGCCGAAAGATGAATAAACCGGTTATTGCGGCTTCACTGTTGAGTTTGGCGGTTGCGCTGGGTGCCGTACTGGCTTTCGTGGCCCCCAGGCCCATTGAGCCACAAGCGATAGAGTGGCTGGAATCACCACGCAGTTTGCCCCGTTTTCGGCTTGAGTCCGAACGTGGAGCCTTTAATAACAGCGCACTGAGCGGGCGCTGGAGCATTGTGCTGTTTGGCTTTCTGCACTGTGCGGATATTTGCCCGGCTGGGTTGGGGCAAATGGCAAAATTGGCAGAAGCTTTGGCTGATCGCGCAGGTGAAACTGATATCGCCTTTGTCTTTGTGTCTGTTGATCCTGGCCGAGATTCGCTGGCTGATAGTGGTCGGTTTGTCAGGCACTTTGACGCTTCATTTCTCGGTGTAACGGGACGTGAAGAGCAGCTGGCGAACTTAGCCAGTGGCTTGGGCGTTCGCTTCATGGTTGCAACAGACCCAGATGACTATAGGGTGGCCCATTCCACGAGCTTTTCGATTATTGACCCTGAAGGGCATCTTCGCGGGCGCTTCCGTGCGGAAGCTGATATGCGCGGTGTGGCCAGAGAACTGACAGCCAGGTTCGATGCCGACGCGTTCTAGTTCCACAGATCGCCCACCGCCGTGCTGGCCGGGTAGTGGCTGGCGCTCTGGGCTTGCAGCAATTCCGCGGTCGCCACGGCATCGGTCAGGGCGTGGTGCGCCTGGTACAGCGGCAGGCCGTAGCGCAGGCGGCTGTCGGCCAGGCGGATCGATACCGACGGCTTGTTGAGCAGTTGGCGCAACCAGCCGGGCTGGCGCTTGCGCGGGTGCAGCCGGGCTTCCAGCTGCATGGTGTCGATCACCGGGAACTGCAGCCCCTCGCCGAGTAACTGACGCAGCGCCTGGTCGAGAAAACCGCGCTCGATCGGGCGGTAGTGCACCACCATGATCTTGCCGGCCATGGCCGTCAGCAGTGGCTCGAGCACGGCGTCCAGGCGCGGTGCGCTCTGGATGTCCGAGTGGGTAATGTGGTGGAAGGTGACCGACTGGCTGCTCAGTTCGCACGCCGGCTTGACCACCCAGTAGTTGGCCTCGCGACAACGGATACGGTGCAGGTCGAAGGGCACCAGGCCGAGGCTGACGATCGAGTCGCGGCGGCTGTCCAGACCGGTGGTCTCGACATCCAGGGCCAGTAGCGGAGCCTGTTCCAGCGGGGTGTCGGCGCTTACCGTGCCGGCCTGGTAGAAGCGTGCCAGGCGCGGGTCGCGGGCGCTCTGCGCCAGCTGGGCGAACAGCGTCGGCCAGTCGGGCGGTGCGGCAGCGCGGTGGCGTCTCATAGCGGCATATTCTGCGACTGCCCCGGGTAGCGGAAACGCAGAAATCTCTGCGCATTGCTCAGCACCTGGAAGGACGACTTGAGGTTGTGCCGCTCGCTGGCGGAGACCTTTTCCGGCTCGATGTAGTTGTCCGGCTCGCGGCCTTCCTGCAGGTCCATGGCCTGGTGGCGGATGCGCACGATGGAGAGGAACTCCAGGGCGTAGCGCAGCTGGCTGATGGCTTCCTCGGTGAGCAGCTTGGTGGCGGCAATGGCGTCCAGGCGCTCCAGGGAGTTCTGCGCCTTGGACCCGGCCGCCAGGGCGTGCACCCTGATCAGGTCGGTCAGTGGCGCGGTGCCGCGGCCCTTGAGGTTGATGGTGTTGTTCTGCTGACCGTCTTTCTCCATCACGAAGGTGCGGAAGAAGCCCAGCGGCGGGGTGCGGTTGAGCGCGTTGCGCGCCAGGCTGGCGAGAAACAGCGGATTGTTGCTGGCCTTCTGCGCCACCAGGCTCTTGAGGTTCTCGACCAGCTCGGCCTCGCCGTAGACGCTGTCGAGGTCGAAGAAGATGCAGCTGTTGAGCAGGGTTTCCGGATTGGGCCGCTCGATCCACTCGGTGAAGTAACCGCGCCAGACCCGCAGCGGCTGACGCCACTTGGGGTTGCTGGCCATGATCCCGCCCTTGCAGTAGGTAAAACCGCAGGCCGCCAGGCCGTCGCTGACGAAGGTCGCCAGCTGGAGAAAATACTCATCGTGGACCCGCGGGTCGAAGCGGTTGTCGAGCACCAGGGCGTTGTCCTGGTCGGTGACGATCAGCTGCTCGTCGCGGGCCATCGAGCCCAGCACCATAAAGCAGTAGGGCACCGGCGGCGGCCCCAGCTTCTCCTCGGCCAGCTCCAGCAGGCGCTGGGTCAGGCTGCGGCCGATGCCAGACAGGGCGCTGCCGATCATATGGGCCGTGGCCTGCTCGTTGACCAGGCGCAGGAAGGTGGCGCGCAGGTCCGGTACCAGGGCCTGCAGCTCCGCCACCGACTGGCGGTTGAAGATGCTGTTGACCAGGTACAGGCTGCTCTGCGACTCGTACTTGATGATGTCCGACAGGTTGATCACCCCGATCGGCCGCTGGCGGTGTACCACCGGCAGGTGGTGGATATTGTGCCGGAGCATGCACAGCATGGCCTCGAACACCGAGTCGTCGGCCTGGATGGTGATCGGGTTGGGCGACATGATCTGCTCGACCGGGGTGTCCAGGGCCAGGCCCTCGGCCAGCACCCGGGTGCGCAGGTCGCGATCGGTGGTGATCCCGGCCATCGCCAGGCCCTGGCCGGCGTTGCCGGCGCTGTCTGGCGGCGCGCCGAGAATCACCAGGGAAGACACCCCGTGCTCGGTCATCACCCGCGCCGCATCCTGCACCGAGGTGCCCAGCGGCACGCTGACGGTGCGCCGGGTGACCAGCTTGCGCACCTCGATCTTCATCAGGGCGCTGGCATTGCCCTGGGATTCTTCCACCGACTTCAGCCGCGACTGGCCCTCGGCCTCGACGAAGTCGGCGAAGGCCTCATAGGCCTCGCACAACTGTTCGAACAGCTGGCCGGGGATGAAATAGATCAGGCTGTCTTCGATCGCTCGGGCCGGCAGGCGGACCTTCTTGCCGCGCAGCAAGCCGAACTGGCCAAACACCTCGCCTTCGGCCAGGCGGTTGTACAGCTCGCCGTTGCGTCGGTAGATCTCCACCGCGCCGCTGCGGATGTAGTGCAGGTCCTTGATCGGATCGCCGTAATGGAGGATGTCGCTATCGGCCTTGAAATAGCCGATCTCGACCTGCTGGGCGATCTGGTCGAGGACATCGTTCGGCAGTCCATCGAAAGGGGCGAAGCGACTCAGGTGGTCGCGTACTTCGATCAGCTCGACCTGCATGGGGAGGGTCCTGGCGGGCGCGTATGGCAGGCATTGAAACATAGGCCCGACAGGGCGGGGAGCCGCTAGCGGCGGGCTGTGGCGGTGCCGGTCGTTGGCAGGTAGCTGCATGTCGGTTGCAGGCAGAGATTGCGGTCGATCTGGCTTGGCTGGGCACCCGGCGCGTCTGGGTGCATACCGGCAGCCTCGACCACCCCTGCGCCCAGGCCAACTATCAGGCGCGCGGCCTGCAGGTCTATCGCGACGACGTGACCCCGTAGGGTGCGCCGTGCGCACCGGGTTTTCAGCAAACGCCGGCCTGCATCGCTAACTCAGCCTACGCTTGCAGGGTCGATAGCGAACCTATGGAGTCTTGCCATGCACATCTCAGTATTTAGAAGCCTGCCCTTGGCCCTGTGCCTGCTGCCCGCCCTGGCCAGCGCGGTGGAGATCCAGCCCGGCCTGTGGGAAATCAGCTCGAGCAATATGCAGGTCGACGGCCAGGCGCTGCCGGGGATGGAGACGATGCTCGCGCAGATGAAAAATCTGCCCCCCGAGCAGCGCCAGATGATGGAGCAGATGCTGGCCAAGCAGGGCGTGCAACTGGGGGATCAGGGCGTGCGCGTGTGCATGAGCGAAGCGCAGATCAAGGCTCAGCAGATCCCCCTGCAAGACCCCCAATCAGGCTGCAGCCATGAAGTCACCGAGCGCAGCGCCGAGCTGTGGAAATTCCGCTTCAGTTGCCCGGACGGCCAGGGCGAGGGCGAGACGCGTTTCGTCAGCGACAAGGAGTTCACCACCCAGGTGCAGGGCAGCTATGGCGGCAGCAACAGCAGCATGCAGAGTCATGCGCGCTGGGTCTCGGCCGATTGCGGCGGCCTGCAACCGCGCTGATGGGGATGCCCGTCAGCCCGTTGGCTAAAGGTACCTTCGATAATAGATGCTAAAAGATAATAAACCTCAATTGCGTTGACGAGGGCGACACGCTACTGCGAAAATCCAATCGATAATTATTAGCATTTGCATCGGCGTGCCTGGACAGCCGATGCACGCGTGCTGATGAGCACCTCCTGCAAGCAAGGACGACCCTGCAGGCATTCGATATTCGCATTGGGGAGAGTCCTTGTGTTTTCCAGAAAGACCCGTCTGGCCGTGGCCATCGCCGCCGCCTGCAGCTTCAACCATGTTCTGGCCGCCGACGACACCGCGGTGCAACTCGATGCCCAGACCGTCGTCGGCAGCAGCGACGCTGCTCAGCCCGACAGCTACAAGGCCGCGACCAGCAGCGCCGCCACCAAGCTGGAGCTGACGCCGCGGCAGACCCCGCAATCGATCTCCACCATCACCGGCGCGCAACTGCGCGACTTCAAGCTGAGCAGCGTCAACGACGCGCTCAAGTACACCACCGGGATTCAGGTCCAGGAGGTCGAAACCGACCGCACCTACTACAGCGCCCGCGGCTTCGACATCACCAACTTCCAGTACGACGGCATCGGCATCCCCTTCGTCTACGGCAACGTCGAGGGCGATCTGGATACCGCGATCTTCGAGCGGGTCGAGGTCATTCGCGGGGCCAACGGCCTGATGTCCGGCACCGGCAACCCTTCGGCGACCATCAACTTCGTGCGCAAGCGGCCGACTCTGGCCCCCCAGGCGCGCGTCGACCTGACCACCGGTTCGTGGGATAAGCGCCGCATCGATGTCGACGTTTCCGGCGCGCTGAGCGAGTCGGGCAACGTGCGTGGCCGCGCGGTCTACGCCAACGAAAACAAGGACTCCTACCTGGATCGCTATTCCCGCGAGAAGAACATCTTCCACGGCGTGATCGAGGTGGATCTGGCTGACAGCACCCTGTTCACCCTCGGCCACACCCTGCAGAAGAGCGACGCCAATAGCCCGATGTGGGGCGCGCTGCCGCTCAACTTCAGCGATGGCTCGGCCACCGACTACTCGCGTTCCACCAGCACCTCGACCGACTGGGCCTACTGGGACATGCAGGAAAACCGCACTTTCGCCGAGCTGGCGCACAACTTCGCCAACGGCTGGCAGGCCAAGGCCGTGCTCACCCATGTCGAGAAGAAGGGCGACAGCTCGCTGTTCTATGTGTACGGCACCCCGGACCGTGACACCGGTCTGGGCCTGTTCAGCTACCCCTCCGAATACCAGGAGAAGAACAAGCAGCTGATCGCCGACCTCTACGCCAGCGGCCCCTTTGCCCTGGCCGGGCGCGAGCATGAGCTGGTAGTCGGCGGCAGCTGGTCGAAATCCGAGCTGGAGGACATGTCCTGGTACGACTCCACCACCGGCACCGCCCTGCCGCCGCTGGAAGACTGGACCGGCAGCTTCCCGCGACCGCTGAACGATAACGGCAGCAATGGCAGCGATTTCACCGACCGCATGCAGAGCGTCTACTCCGCCGCACGCTGGAGCCTGAGCGACAGCCTGAACCTGATCACCGGCGTGCGCGTGGTCGATGTCGACAGCGATGGCACAAGCTACGGCGAGAGCAGGTCAACCTCGTACAACAACGAAGTGGTGCCCTATGCCGGGTTGATTTACGACCTCAACGAGCAGTACTCGGTCTACGCCAGCTACACCGAGATCTTCGACCCGCAGACCAAGCAGGATGTCAGCGGTAATCGCCTGGCCCCGGTCGAAGGGGTCAACTACGAGGCCGGGATCAAGGCCGAGCTGCTCGACGACAAGGTCAACCTGAGCCTGGCGGTGTTCCGCACCGAGCAGGACAACGTCGCCGCGGTGGCCGGAATGAACGGTGGCACCGTCTTCTATAAGGGCGAGCAAGGCATCACCAGCGAAGGCTACGAGGTGGAAGTCTCCGGCGAACTGCTGCAGGGCCTGCAGGCCACCGCCGGCTACACCTTCGTCGATATCCGCGATGCCGAGGACCAGCACGCCGTCACCTACTCGCCGAAACATATGCTGCGCGCCTCCAGCACCTACCGCATCCCGGGGCTGGAGCAGCTCAAGGTCGGGGCCAGCATGAGCTGGCAGGACGATATCCGTAACGGCATCGCCGAGCAGGACGCCTATGCCCTGGTCAACCTGATGGCCAGCTACGAGATCGACCGCAACTGGACGGTGTCGGCCAACCTCAACAACCTCACCGACGAGAAGTACCTGACCAGCCTGTACTGGACCCAGGCCTATTACGGTGCCCCACGCAACGCCAGCATGACGGTCAGCTGGAACTACTAGAACGCCGCTGCGCCGTGGCCCGAGCAGGCTGGCGGCGCGCTGCCACTTACCGTAACGAGATAGCCCATGCGTTCCGCCTTTGTTGTTCTGCACCGCTGGTTCGGCCTGTTTATCGGCGTGTTCCTGTTCGTCTCCGGCCTGACCGGGGCGGTGATCTCCTGGGATCACGAGGTCGACGAATGGCTTAACCCGCAGCTGTTCGCGGCCCGCAGCGAGGGCCCGGCGCAAACGCCGCAGGCCCTGGCCGCCCAGCTGGAGGCGCGCGACCCGCGGCTGCAGGTCGGCTTTATGCCGTTGTACACCGAGCCGGGTCACGCCTTCGGCGTCAGCGTCAATCCGCGCATCGACCCGGCCACCGGCAAGGCCTATGAGCTGGACTTCAACCAGGTGGCCCTCGACCCGGTGACCGGCGAGGAGCAGGGCCGGCGCATGTGGGGTGCGGTATCGCTGAGCCGCGAAAACCTCATGCCGTTCCTCTACAAGCTGCACTACAGCCTGCATATCCCCGATGGCTTCGGCCTCGAGCTGGGCATTCTGCTGTTCGGCATCGTCGCCATCGTCTGGAGCCTGGATTGCTTTATCGCCCTATGGCTGTCGTTTCCCAGCTGGCGGGTGTGGCGCAAGTCGTTCGCCTTTCGCTGGCAGCAGGGCGGCTACAAGCTCAACTTCGACCTGCATCGCTCTGGCGGCGTGTGGATCTGGGGCCTGCTGCTGATTCTGGCGGTCACCTCGGTGTCGATGAACCTCAATGTGCAGGTGACCCGGCCGCTGGTCGAGCTGTTCTCGCCCCTGACCCCCAGCCCCTTCGCCAGCCGCACCCCGGTCAGCCTCGACGAGCAGCCGCAACCGGGCATCAGTCGCGCCGAAGCGGTCAGCCTGGCGGCCGCCGAAGCGACGCGCCTGGGCCTGGAGAAACCAGCCGGCGGGGTGTTCTATTCGCCGGAGTTCGATGTCTACGGCGTGGGTTTCTACACCGCGGAGAACGACCACGGCGACGGCGGCCTGGGCAACCCCTGGCTGTACCTGGACGGCCAGACCGGCGCACTGGCGGGCAGCCAGATTCCGGGCACGGGCAGCGCCGGGGATATCTTTATGCAGGCGCAGTTCCCCCTGCACTCCGGGCGCATTCTCGGCCTGCCGGGGCGCATCCTGGTGTCGCTGCTGGGGCTGGCGGTGGCCATGCTGTCGCTGACCGGCATTGTTATCTGGGCCAAGAAGCGCCGCTCGCGGGTGCGCAGCGAGCAACGCAGCCGGCACAGCGAGCTGCTGGTGCAGGGCGCGTTGCGTTAGGGCGGTGTTCCGGCGTCAGCGTCGGCGCGTATCTCGTCGGGTGCGCCGTGCGCACCAGGGACGGCTGCAAATTCCCGGTGCGCACGGCGCACCCTACCGATTGGCCTGTGCAAGCAGGCCACTCTTCCCCAAGCCCCAGGGCTTTGCGTCTGGCGCTACGGCTCGACAATGCCGTGGCGCGCCTTCAGGGCCTGCACCTGTTCGGCCTGGCTGCTGAGAAAGGCATCGAACTGCTCGATCAGCTCGGGGTGCTGGATGCTCGAGAGAAAGTAGTGGTCATCCTGATAGGCCAGGTTGCGGTCGAACACCAGGGCGTTGCTGCCCATGCCGTTGCTGCGCAGGTGATACGCCACCACCTGCGGGTTGAGGTAGACGCCGTCGACCCGGTCGCTGAGGGCCATGGCCAGCAGCGAGTCGATCTGGTTGGCCTGGATCAGGATGATCCGCCCCGCCTCGATATCCTCCAGATAGGGCCAGGGGGTAAAGCCGCGCTGGGTGCCGAGGCGGCGTAGGCGCGCCTTGCCCTGGTTGAGGTGTTGGGGCTTGACCAGTATGCCGTCGATGGCCGGGGCCGCCGCGCGGCTGAAGTGCACCTGATGGCCGCGCTTGATATCGGCGTTCCAGCGCGGGTTGTCGGGGTATTTCAAATCCACCCGGCCGCCGAGAAAGTCGCTGAGCAAGCGCCGTACCGGCAGGGGCCGATAAATGAACTCATGGCCCTGGTGGGCGGCGAAGGCGTCCAGCAGGTCGCGGCCATAGCCCAGGTACTGGCCGTCCTGCACATTCGAATAGGGCATATAGGGCTGCAGTTCGACCCCCACGGTAAAGGTTTGCGCGCGCAGGGCAGGGCTGAAGGCAAGCGTCAGACAGACCAGCAGCGGAAGAAGGACTGTCATTGGGGTGGACTCTCGACATGACGGCATAGGGGGCTACAGCAACCATAGCCAATTGCCTGCTCCAGGGGGAGCTCAAGCCGGAAAAATCTGACGCTATGGCCAGTTAAGCGGGTGCCG
This sequence comes from Pseudomonas sp., assembly GCA_041621875.1. Taxonomy (GTDB): domain Bacteria; phylum Pseudomonadota; class Gammaproteobacteria; order Pseudomonadales; family Pseudomonadaceae; genus Aquipseudomonas. The sequence continues at coordinate 18,061 of JBFJZW010000057.1, forward strand.
AACGGGCCGCAATGGCCTCCAATCCTGGCTTTGTGCCTGCAGGGATGGGCTGTGGCTGCTACCCTGTTTGGCGCAGCTGCCGGTTTGGCGGCTGTACGAGTAGGGCAATCCGTCCTCATGCGCGAAATGCAGCCACACGCCTAAGGAGCATTCCATATGGGAAAAGACCCTTCCTCTGACACGACCCCGCAGCCAGAAGCGGAAATACCGGGTGGCATTCCAGCCCCGAGCGGTGCAGCCAATCTGATCGATACCGACTATGTGGTCGGCCAGGACAATATCAAGGGCAGGTTCCTGTTCAACCTGGATATCCATGGCAAGGTGTTCAGCATTTCCGCGCTGACCATTCTGCTGTTCGTGGTTCTGACCCTGGCCCTGCAGGCCGAGGTCGAACCGATTTTTAGCGCCATTCGCAACTGGCTGACCAGCAACCTGGCCTGGTTCTTTATCGGCGCGGCCAACATCTTCGTGCTGCTGTGCCTGGGCCTGATCGTCTCGCCCCTGGGCAGGGTACGCCTGGGCGGCAAGGAGGCGACGCCGGACCATAGCTACGCCAGCTGGTTTGCCATGCTGTTCGCCGCCGGCATGGGCATCGGCCTGATGTTCTACGGCGTAGGCGAGCCGATGTCGCACCTGGGCTCGGCCATGGGCGGGATCAGCGTCGGCGAAGATGGCCTGCGCACCGACTGGGCACCGCTGGGCGCGGCCGCCGGTAATCCGCAGGAGGCCGCGAGCCTGGCGATGGCGGCCACCATCTTCCACTGGGGTCTGCATCCCTGGGCGATCTACGCCATCGTGGC
>JBFJZW010000058.1:0-18818 GCA_041621875.1 Pseudomonas sp.
CCACGTAGTCGCCGCCGAACTGCATCACCTCGATCACCTGGGGCGGCAGCAGCTCGTCCCAGCCGTTCTGCTCGGCCACCTGATTGAGGTCGGCGAGCAGACCCAGCTCACCCCACTCCTGAATGTCCGGGCCCTTGATCTGCGCGGCGGCAGGCGGATTGCCGGATACGGCGCGGGTTTTCAGTACGGTCATGGCCGCTTCACCACCGCCACCGGCGACGGCGAAGTCCTTCCAGGTGTGGCCCTTGTCTTCGACCAGTTTTTGCAGGGTATCGGCGGCGCGCTTTTCGCCACCGGAGGTCCACCAGTGCAGCACTTCGACTTCGCCGGCATGGGCAGCCAGCGGCAGTAGGGAGACGAGGGAGATAGCAGTAGCCAGGCGGGAGATCGCATTCATGAGCAGTACCTTATTGTTGTTATTCACGGGCAAGTCTGGTGCTTGCGCTGGAATCGAGTCTAACCAAGGGTCATTGCCCGGCGGGTAACGAAGGGATGCGCAAAGGTCACGGGATGGTGACAAAGCAGGCCACCATCACGCGCCCCGTAGACCCTATGTTTATTTGCAAGAACTGCGACCTCGTAGGGTGGATGACGCTTCACCCATCCACCAACTGCGATGGTGGATGAAAAAGGCGTCCTCCTCCCCCCCGGATACAGGCTCCGATCAACGCGGCAACACCAGGGTCACCCGCAGGCCGCCCTCGCGCAGGTTGCGCAGGCTCACCTCGCCGCCATGACTGTGGGCGATATTGCGCGCGATGCCCAGGCCCAGGCCGTAGCCCTGCTGCTGCCCGGCCAGGCGGAAATGCGGCTCGAACACCTGTTCCAGGCGCTGCTCGGGCACGCCCGGCCCCTCGTCGTCGACATGCAGGACGAAGGCCTGGTCGTCGTCCTCGATATGCAGGTGGGCGTTCTGCCCGTACTTCAGGGCATTGTCCACCAGGTTGCCGATGCAGCGCTTGAGCGCCAGGGGCTTGCCGGGATAGGCCGCGCACGCCTGACCATCCAGGGTCACCCGACCATTGCCGGCCGGTGCCAGGTAGGGCTCGACCACATAATTGAGCAGCTGATTAAGGTCGACCGGCTCGATGTTCTCGTGAATGTCGGTGTCCTTGACGCACTGCAATGCGCCCTTGACCAGCATCTCCAGCTCGTCCAGGTCACGGCTGAACTTGGCCTGCACGGCCTCGTCATCGAGCAGTTCGACGCGCAGACGCAGACGGGTGATGGGGGTACGCAGATCATGGGAAATGGCGCTGAACAGCTGGCTGCGTTCGCGCAGGTAGCGGCTGATGCGCTCGCGCATGGCGTTGAAGGCGCGGCTGACTTCCACCACTTCGCTGCCGCCCGCCTCGGCCAGCGGCTCGACCTCGCTGCCCAGGGACATTTCCCGCGCCGCCACCGCCAGACGCTTGAGCGGCCGACTCTGCCAGTGCACCAGGATGCCGATAAACAGCAGCAGAAAACTGCTGGTGAGGATGATAAACCACAGCTGCTGGGCAGGCAGGCCCTGCTGCTCCAGGCTGACGTAAGGCTCGGGCATAAGGGAGGCGAGATACAGCCACTCGCCCGGGGCGATCTGGATCTGGGTGACCAGCACCGGCGGATTGAGCGGCTCCAGGCTCAACGCATAGTGCGCCCAGGAGCGCGGCAGTTCGTCGAGTTTCAAACCGCTGTTGAAGATGCGCAGATCCTCCGGGCTGACGAACTGCAGGGAGATGTCCAGGCCGCTGCCCAAGCGTTCGCGCAGGGTTTCATCCACCGCATCCAGCACCGCACGCTTGCGCGGCGTCTGCGGCAGCACGCGCATTTCCAACGGTTTGTCGTTGAGCGAGACGAAGAAGCGCGTGCCGCCCATATTGCGCAACTGGTCGAGCACCAGCGGCCGGTAGCCCAGCGGCAGCGAACGAAAGTAGCTGACACTGGCGGCCATCGACTGGGCCAGGCTGCGCGAGCTGGTCAGCAGGCCTTCCACCTGACTGGCGCGCAGCTGCGAGACCCAGATCAGGCTGGACAGGGCCTGGGCCAGCAACACCACCAGCAGGGTCAGCAGCAGCATGCGCCCGAGCAGCGAGCGTGGCACCGGCAACCACTTGCGCAGGCTAATCGCCGACATAGGGACCAACCGCCGCGGCCAGCTGGTAGCCGCTGCCGCGCACGGTACGGATCAGGCGCGCCGGTTTTTCGGTATCGCGCAAACGCTGACGCAGGCGGCTGACCGCCATGTCGACGATGCGCTCCAGCGGCATCACCTCGCGACCGCGGGTGGCGTTACCGATGGTGTCGCGGTCGAGGATCTGCTGCGGATGATCGAGAAACAGCTTGAGCAGGGCGAAGTCGGCACCGGAGAGGATCACCTCCTCGCCATCGGCATGGAACAGGCGATGGCTGACCATATCCAGCCGCCAGTCGTCGAAGGCCAGTACCTCACTGCCGCGCTCCTGGGTGAAGTGCGCACGGCGCAGCAGCGCCTTGATCCGCGCCAGCAGTTCGCGCGGGCTGAAGGGTTTGCCCAGATAGTCGTCGGCCCCCAGCTCCAGGCCGATGACCCGGTCGGTCTCATCGGAACTGGCGGTGAGCATGATGATCGGCACCTGGGCAAAACGCTGATGCTCGCGCACCCAGCGACAGAGGCTGAAGCCATCCTCGTCGGGCAGCATCACATCGAGGATCACCAGATCCGCGGGCTCGGCGCACAGGCCCTGGCGAAAACCCGCGCCATCGCCGACGGTACGCACCTGGAAACCGGCGCGGCTCAGGTAGGTGTGCAGCAGTTCGCGAATTTCCTGATCGTCGTCGACCAGCAGAATGGATTTACCGGGCTGGCTCATGGTCCGCCGTCCTTATTGTCATGCACTCGCCAAAAATGGCATGTAGCTAGCATTTGTAGGATGGATTGAGCTCCGCGATACCCATCAATCCTGAGCGATGGGTATCGCTACGCTCCCCCCATCCTACGGCAATGCTCTTGCTGCAAGGCCACGCCCGCGCCCATCAGCCCCGGGTATTCTGCGGTCACCAGCCATACCGGAATGCCGGCAAAGTACTCACTCATGCGGCCTTTGTCACTGAAGCTTTTGGCAAAACCGCTGACCAGAAAGAATTCGGCAAAGCGCGGCACCACGCCGCCGACTATATACACCCCGCCGCGCGCGCCCAGGCTCAGCACGTTGTTGCCGGCGGCGCGGCCAAGCCAGACGCAGAACTGCTCCAGCACCGCCACCGCCACCGCGTCGCCGGCCAGCGCCGCGGCCGTGACTTCGGCCGGCGAACTCAAGCGCGCTTCATGCCCATCCAGGGCGCACATAGCCCGGTAGAGCAGCAGCAGGCCGCTGCCGCTGAGCACATCCTCGGCGCGCACATGGCCGAGCTGACGATACAGCTGCTGCCAGAGTTCGGCCTCGCGCGGGCTGCCGATCGGCAGATCGACATGCCCGCCCTCGCCGGGCAAAGCCAGCCAGCTGCCATCGGCCAGGGCCAGCAAGGTGCCTACGCCGAGGCCAGTGCCCGGGCCGATCACCACACAGGGGCGCTCGCGCTCGGGCGTACCGGGGCAGACCTGCAAGCGCTCGTCATCGCGCAGGCGGGTCATGCCCAGGGCCATGGCGGAAAAATCGTTGACCAGCAGCAACTCGCGCACCTGCAACTCGCGGCAGAAAGCCGTCCGGCTGATGCGCCAGTGATTGTTGGTAAAGCGAAACAGGTCGCCGCTGACCGGCCCGGCGCAGGCCAGGCAGACCGAATCCACTGCACCCAGGGGCAGCTTCAGCTCGGCCAGATAGGCCTGGATTGCCGCCTCCGGCCCCGGAAAATCGGCGGTAGCCAGCACTCGCACCGACTCCAGCTGCTCATTGCGCCACAGGGCGAAGCGCGCATTGGTGCCGCCGATATCACCGACCAGGGCCAGCTTCACTGCAGCGACTCCAGGCTGGTGGTGAAGGCGCTTGCGCCCTGCTCCGCCGAGCTGAAGGACTGGCGCATAAAGGCGAACAGCTCACGACCGCAACCCACGGCATTGGCCAGGGTGCCACTCGCCGGCTCGCGCGCGGCCAGTTCGGCGTCACTGAGCAGTACGCACAGCTCACCGGTATGGCCGTCGAGACGAATCATGTCGCCGTTGCGCACCCGCGCCAGCGGCCCGCCGCCGTATGCCTCGGGGCAGACATGGATGGCCGCGGGGATCTTGCCCGAGGCACCGGACATGCGCCCATCGGTGACCAGCGCCACCTTGAAGCCGCGGTCCTGCAGCACACCGAGGAAGGGGGTCATCTTGTGCAGCTCGGGCATGCCGTTGCTGCGCGGGCCCTGAAAGCGCATCACCGCGACGAAATCGCGCTCCAGCTCGCCGGCCTTGAAGGCATCGGCCAGCTGCTGCTGATCTTCGAAGACCAAGGCCGGGGCCTCGACCAGCTGGTGTTCCAGGGCCACGGCGGAGACCTTCATCACCCCGCGACCGAGGTTGCCCTGCATCAGGCGCAGGCCGCCTTCGGCGGAGAAGGGATTGGCCACCGGGCGCAGCACGCTTTCATCGTGGCTCTTGCTCGGGCCGTCGCGCCAGACCAGTTTGCCGTCTTCGAGGAAGGGTTCGCGGGTATAGCGCGAGAGGCCATGACCGGCCACGGTGTTGACGTTTTCGTGCAGCAGCCCGGCCTCAAGCAGCTCGCGAATCAGGAAGGCCATGCCGCCGGCCGCCTGGAAGTGGTTGATATCGGCCTTGCCGTTGGGATAGACGTGGGCCAGGGTCGGGGTCACGGCAGAGAGGTCGGCCATGTCCTGCCAGGTCAGCTGAATGCCGGCGGCGCGGGCGATGGCTGGCATATGCAGGGTGTGGTTGGTGGAGCCGCCAGTGGCGCTCAGGGCGATGATGGAGTTGACCAGGCAGCGCTCGTCGACGATCTCGCCCAGCGGCATAAACTGCCCGCTCTGCTTGGTCAGGCGGGTGACCTGCTGCGCCGCTTCGTGGCTCAGGGCATCGCGCAGCGGCGTATTGGGGTTGATAAAGGACGCGCCCGGCAGGTGCAGGCCCATCACCTCCATCAGCAACTGGTTGGTGTTGGCGGTGCCATAGAAGGTGCAGGTGCCGGGGCTGTGGTAAGCGGCCATCTCGGCCTCCAGCAGCTCGTCGCGGCTGGCCTTGCCCTCGGCATAGCGCTGGCGCACGTCGGCCTTTTCCTTGTTAGACAGGCCGGACGGCATGGGCCCGGCCGGCACAAACAGGCTCGGCAGATGGCCGAAACGCAGCGCGCCCATCAGCAGGCCGGGGACGATCTTGTCGCAAATCCCCAGGTACAGCGCGGCGTCGAACATGTTGTGCGACAGCGCCACCGCGGTGGCCATGGCAATCACTTCGCGGCTGGCGATGCCCAGCTCCATGCCCGGCTCGCCCTGGGTCACGCCATCGCACATGGCCGGCACGCCGCCAGCGAACTGGCCCACCGAGCCGATTTCGCGCAGGGCCTGTTTGAGCTGCTCCGGGTAATCCTGATAGGGCTGGTGAGCCGAGAGCATGTCGTTATAAGAAGAAACAATCGCCACGTTGGCCGCATTCATCAGACGCAGGGCCTGCTTGTCCTCGCTGCCGCAGCCGGCCACACCGTGGGCAAAATTGGCGCATTGCAGCTTGCCACGCTGCGGACCTTCGCTGGCCGCCGCGCGAATCATCGCCAGATAGGGCTCGCGCGTGGCGCGGCTGCGGGCGATCAGGCGGTCGGTTACCTCAAGTACGCGGGGATGCATGTGGTTGACTCCAGGCTGGTGGATGGCAATATTTTGTACTTAATACAAAAATACTGCCACTTAAAACACTTGATTTCTATCCCTACGGGAATAATCTTGTAATTCCAACAACAAAACAAAGAACGGACCTCAGCCATGACTATCCGCATCGCCATCAACGGCTTCGGCCGTATCGGCCGCAATGTGCTTCGCGCCCTCTACTGCCAAGACTACCGCCAACAGCTGCAGGTGGTCGCCATCAATGACCTGGGCGACAGCGCGATCAATGCCCATCTACTCAAGTACGACAGCGTGCACGGGATTTTCGACGGCAACGTGGAAAGCGATGGCGAAAGCCTTACGGTCAACGGCGACCGCATCGCCGTCAGCGCCATTCGCAACCCGGCCGAGCTGCCCTGGCAGGCGCTCGGGGTCGATGTGGTCTTCGAGTGTACCGGGCTGTTTACCGAACGCAGCAAGGCCGCCGCCCACCTCGCCGCCGGTGCGCGCAGGGTGATCATCTCGGCACCAGCCAAGGGGGCCGACGCCACCATCGTCTATGGCGTCAATCACGACATCCTGCGTTCCTCCATGCAGATCATCTCCAACGCCTCCTGCACCACCAACTGCCTGGCCCCGGTGGCCCAGGTGCTGCAGCGCGAGCTGGGCATCGAACACGGCCTGATGACCACCATCCACGCCTACACCAACGACCAGAACCTCTCCGACGTCTACCACAGCGACCCCTACCGGGCGCGCTCGGCGACCCAGTCGATGATCCCGACCCAGACCGGTGCCGCCGAAGCGGTGGGCCTGGTGCTGCCGGAACTGGCCGGCAAACTGACCGGTATGGCCGTGCGCGTGCCGGTGATCAATGTCTCGCTGGTCGACCTGACCCTGCAGGTCAAGCGCGACACCAGCGCGGAGGAAATCAACCAGCTGCTGCTGAACGCCAGCCGCACCTCGCCGGTGCTGGGCTACAACAACCTGCCGCTGGTGTCCTGCGACTTCAACCATAACCCGCTGTCGTCGATCTTCGACGCCAACCACACCAAGGTCAGTGGCCGGCTGGTGAAAGTCATGGCCTGGTACGACAACGAATGGGGTTTTTCCAACCGCATGCTCGATACCTGCCTGGCGCTATGCAAGGCGGCGTGAAGGCGGCCGCGCGGGGGCGGCGGTGGCGGCGGGACGCCGAGTTTCCTGGCCGCGCTAGCGCCAGCCAGACGACGGATCGCGGGCATGGCCCGCTCCTACAATGCGCCCTGACACCCTAGCCCGGGTGCAATCCGGGCTACCCAGCCAAATCCAGGACTCGAATATGAGCCGTATCAGCTTTACCAGCGCCACCCTACCCGAGCGCAAGCGCATTGCCCTGGTGGCCCACGACCACTGCAAGGAGTTCCTCCTCGACTGGAGCGAGCGCCAGCGCGACAAGCTGGCGCGTCACCACCTGCTGGCCACCGGCACCACCGGCCTGCTATTGGGTCGTCGCCTAGGCTTGCCGATCGAATGCATGATCAGCGGCCCCCTCGGCGGCGACCAGCAGCTGGGCGCGCGTATCGCCGAACAGCGGGTGGATATGCTGGTGTTCTTCTGGGACCCCTTCGAGCAGCAGCCCCACGACCCGGATATCAAGGCCCTGCTGCGCGTCGCGGCGGTGTGGAATATCCCCGTGGCCTGCAACGAGAGCAGCGCCGACTATATGCTCGGCAGCGCACTGCTGGACCAGGCCCACGACTACCGGGTGCCGGATTACCAGACCTATCTGGACAACCGCCAATAACAACCTGTTAGCCGCCCTCTCGCGCTTCGTAGTCGAGGCAACAGTCACGGCTGTCCAGCGCCTCCAGCAGCCGGCAATGTTCGGCCTCGGCGCTTGTACAGCCGGCGAGTTTGCTGAGCTCGGCTTTCATCTTCTGCAGATCGCGAATCCGCGCATCGATGGTCTGCAGGTGCGCATGCACCAATTGATCGGCTTGCGCACAGGGGCTGTGGGGTTGCGCGGCCAAGCCGAGCAAGGTGCGAATCTCGTCCAGGCTGAAACCCAGCTCGCGGCCGCGACGGATAAAGCGCACCCGGCGTATATCGGCCTCTTCGTAATGGCGATAACCCGAGGCGCTGCGCTTGGGCTTCGGCAGCAGTTCACTGCGCTCGTAGAAACGAATGGTCTCCAGATTGACCCCGCTCTCGCGGCTCAACCCACTGATGGTCAGCGGCTTGCTCATGGCTTGACTCCGTAGTGACTACAGGGTTTAGCGTAGCGCCCATACCTTTTCAGGAGAAGCCTAATGGGCGTCAATTGCTGCAACAGCGCATCGAGCTGCGAAACCACCCGTACCAGCAAACGCTACCGCAAGATTCTCTGGGTCGCCCTGGTGGTCAACCTGGGCATGTTCGGTGTGGAAATCGTCGCCGGCATGCGCGCCGGTTCGGTATCGCTGCTGGCGGACTCGCTGGACTTTCTCGGCGACGCCGCCAACTACGGCATCAGCCTGTGGGTGCTGGGCATGAGCCTGACCCTGCGCGCCAGGGCCTCACTGTTCAAAGCCCTGAGCATGCTGGTATTCGGCGTCGGCGTGCTGATCGCGGCGATCTGGCACCTGCTCAGCGGTCAGGTGCCCGACGCGCCCACCATGGGTGTGGTTGGCACCCTGGCGCTGCTGGCCAACGTCGGCGTGGCCGGCCTGCTCTACGCCTACCGCGAAGGCGACAGCAATATGCGCAGCGTTTGGCTGTGTTCGCGCAACGACGCCCTGGGCAATATCGCCGTGCTGTTCGCTGCCCTCGGCGTATTCGGCACCGGCAGCGCCTGGCCGGACCTGCTGGTGGCCAGCATCATGGCCGGCCTGGCGGTTACCTCGTCCTATCAGGTGATGCGTCATGCACGTCAGGAACTGGCCGAGGAAGCCGCGGCCTGAAGCTAGGCCTCAAGCAACTGGCCAGCGAGGTAGTCGAGAAAGCAGGCGATGCGCGAGGCCAGCGCGGTATTGCGGTAGTACACCGCATGGATCGGCTGGCGCACCTCGACCGTGTGCGCCAGCAGAATCTGCACCAGCTCACCGCTGGCGCGGTCGGCGGCGGTCATAAAGTCTGCCAGGCAGACGATGCCCGCACCGGCCAGGGCCAACTGGCGCAGGGTTTCGCCGCTGGACGCGCCAAGGCTAGGGGTGATGCTGTAGGCGTCGCCAAGGGCATGACGCAGTGGCCACTGGTTGAGGCTGTCGGGCTGGGTAAAGCCAAGCAGGTTATGCCGGCTCAGTTCCTCGACGCTTTTCGGCGTGCCATGGGCCTTGAGGTAGGCCGGGCTGGCAAGCACGCGCAGACAGTTGCTGCCCAGCGGCCGCGCATGCAGGGTCGAGTCGCGCAGCGGGCCGATACGGATGGCCACATCGGTGCGCTGTTCCAGCAGGTCGATAATCTGATCGCTGCTGTGCAGCTCCAACTGAATATCCGGGTACTGCGCGCGAAAGCCCGCGATCAGCGGCACCACCGCATGCAGCATAAAAGGCGCGGCGGCATTCACCCGCAAGCGCCCTGCGGGCTTCTGCCGACGCAGCTTCATCTGCTCCTCGGCATCCTCCACCGCGTCGAGAATCTTGCGCGCCTGGGCGAGAAAAGCCTGGCCCTCCTCGGTCAGTTCCAGGCGGCGCGTGGTGCGACGCAGCAGGGTGACATCGAGCTTGTCTTCCAGCCGGCTGAGAGCGCGACTGACACCTGAGGCGGTCTGCGTCAGTTGTTCGGCGGCGGCGCTGATCGAGCCGCTGTCCACCACGCGCACGAAGGCCAGTAGTTCATCCAGGGTCGTTTTCATTCGTGCATATTAATCAAGTATCCCAGCCGAAAAACCGTATTTATCCGCATTAATCAGCCCAAGCACGCGACCTCGGGCGGTCCCCTATACGCCACTTAGAAATCCACCTTGCCCCTGCCCGCCTTGATCGCCCCACGCTTGGTCTTGCCTTCCAGGCGGCGCTTTTTCGAGCCCAGGGTCGGCTTGGTCGGGCGGCGGGCTTTTTCGGTTTTAGCGGCGCTGCAAATCAGCTCGGCCAGACGCTCCAGGGCATCGGCGCGGTTCTGCTCCTGGGTGCGGTACTGCTGGGCCTTGATGATCACCACACCTTCTGCGGTGATACGGCTGTCGCGCAGCGTCAGCAGGCGCTCCTTGTAGAACGGCGGCAAGCTGGAGGCCTGGATGTCGAAGCGCAGATGTATCGCACTGGAGACCTTATTGACGTTCTGCCCACCCGCGCCCTGGGCGCGGATGGCGGTCAGCTCGATTTCAGCATCAGGCAGATGGACGCTATGGGAGATCACCAGCATGGAGAGCACTTCGCCAACGACAAGGCTCACCAGCATACCCTGATCCTCCACCCGGCCAAATACGCACCAGGCAAGCTGAATACCCTCATTCCCCCCTCACCCTCTCCCAGCCAGCCCCAACGTGGTGCCCCCAGCGGTCCAGGCCAGGCACCACCCTCAAGACCACACGCTCTGCATCAGCCGGGTACAGCACTGAAACCTTTGCTTGAAAATTACCCGCGGCCAATTCGCCCAGGCTCGGTTAAGTTAACGATCTGACCCAACCTGAGACCTGTCGCGATGGACTCGATTACCCAGGCCGTGCTCGGTGCCAGTATTCAGGGCACCCTGCTCGGCCGCTGGCAAGGACGCAAGGCCCTGCTCTACGGTGCCATGCTCGGCACCCTGCCGGATATGGATGTGGTGATCGACTATGGCGATGCCGTGGCCGAGATGACCTACCACCGCGGCTTCAGCCATTCGCTGATCGTACTCACCGCCCTGGCCCTGCTGCTCACCTGGCTAACGCGGCGCTGGCAGCACAACCCCGGCTATTCGGCGCAGCGACTGTTTTTCACCCTCTGGCTGGTACTGCTCACCCACCCGCTGCTGGATGCCTTCACCAGTTACGGCACCCAGTTGTTCTGGCCGCTGATGCCGCCCCCCAGCGCCTGGTCGAGCATCTTTATCATCGACCCCGCCTTTACTCTCCCGCTGGGCATCGCCGTAGCCCTGGGCCTGTTCTATGGCCTGCGGGACAAAACGGCCAAGGCACCAGCCATCGCCCTGCTACTGTCGACCCTGTATCTGGCCTCGACCCTGGGCGGAAAATATATGGCCGAACAACAGGTGGAGGCCGAACTGGCCCGTCAGGGCATCCAGGCCGATGCCCTGTTCAGCACCCCGACCCCGCTTAACAGCCTGCTGTGGCGGGTGGTGGTGCTGGAGGGCGAGGATTACCACGAAACCCTGGTGGGCTGGTTCGACCGCGAGCCCCCGCAACTCCAGCGCCTGCCCCGCGGTACGCGGCTGGCCGCGGCGCTGGCCGACTCGGCGGCGCATGCGCGCCTGGCCTGGTTTACCGATGGGGTGCTGCGCTACGACCAGATCGGCGAGCATCTGGTGGTCACCGATATTCGCCTGGGCATGACCGGGGTGCACCCCTTCCGCTTCAATTTCGCCACTCTGCAGGACGGTAAGTGGCAGGTGCACGAGCAGATTGATCGCTGGCCCGCCCCGATGGTCGACTTCTACCACCTGCAGGTGCTCTGGCAGCGTATCTGGCAACCCGAGCTGGATGTCCCCCTGGTGGCCTGGGCCAGCGAGCTGGAAAAACCCCGCCCCGGGGCCACCCGCCAAGCCTGCCTCAAGAGCCGCGACGACTGCTGAGGAAGCGCGAACGCCGCGCGCGGCTCGCCTCAGGTGCGGAACTGCGCGACCAGGCCCTGCAACTCGACACCCAGGCGTGCCAGTTCGGCACTGGAAGCGGCGGTCTGCTCGCTGGCGCTGGCGCTCTGCTCACCGATATCACGCACCCGGGTCACGCTTTCGCTGATATTTTCCGCCACCGCGCTCTGCTCTTCGGCGGCCGCGGCGATCTGCTGGTTCATCTGTTCGATGGTGCTCACCGCCAGGGTGATCCGCCCCAGGGCATCGCCCGCTTCGGCCGCCAGGGTCACGGTGCGCTGGGTCAGGCTGCGGCTGCTTTCCATCTTTTCCACCGCGCCCTTGGCCATGCCCTGCAGGCTGTGGATCAGGCTTTCGATCTCCTCGGTGGAATCCTGGGCGCGCTTGGCCAGGGCGCGCACCTCGTCGGCCACCACGGCAAAGCCGCGACCCTGCTCGCCGGCTCGGGCCGCTTCGATGGCCGCATTGAGGGCCAGCAGGTTGGTCTGCTCGGCGACAGTGCGGATCACCTCCAGCACGCCGCCGATACGCGCACTCTCCTGATTCAGCGCGGCAATGGCTTCGGCCGACTGCTCGACCTCCCGGGCCAGGCTGCCGATCTGGCTGACCGCCTGCTGCACCACGCCGTTGCCCTGCTGCGCCTCGCGGTCCGCATCGCGCGCGGCCTGGGACGCCTGCTCGGCGTTCTGCGCCACCTCCTGCACGGTGGCGGCCATCTCATGCATGGCGGTGGCGGTCTGTTCGGTTTCCATCTTCTGGTTCTGCACCCCGGCGCTGGTTTGCGCGGTGATGGCCGAAAGTTGCTCGGCGGCGGCGGCAATCTGGCTGACGCCACCGCCGATGCGCCCCACCAGGGTGCGCAGGCTGAGGCTCATGGCCTGCATGGCCGCCATCAGCTGGCCGACTTCATCGCGGCGGTTGTGCTGCAGGTCCTGACTGAGATCGCCCTCGGCAATGCGTCGGGCAAAGGCCACCGCCTGCTGCAGCGGGGCCACGATGGAGCGGGAAATCAGCAGCGCGGCCAGCATGCCCAGCACCACGGCCGCCACCCCCATGGCCCCGAGCAGCAACAGGGCCTGGCGGCTGCCGGCGCTCATCGCCTGCTCTTCGCGGTCCTTGGCTTCCCCGGCCTGAGCCAGTACCGCGCGCGCCTGCTCGACCATGGCCTGCTCACTGGCCTGGCTCTGCTCGCGCATCTGCTGGTAATTGGCAAAGGCCGTCTGGTACTGGGTCAGGGCCTGCAGAGCCGCTTCGATGGCGCGCTTCTGGTCGTCGTCCAGCCAGACCATCAGGCTGCGCGCGACGGTCTGCAGGTCGTCGTTGATATAGGTCCATTCCTCCAGGGACTCGGCCGAGCCGTCGATAATGAACTGGCTCTCATGGCCACGCAGGTCGAGCATGCGCTTGCTCAGCCCCGAAGCGGTTTCCGCCAGGGTCAGCGGATCACTGCCACGCAGCCTGTCGCCGGCCAGGCGCAACTCGCGTACGGCGTCGTACATATCCAGTTCGATCACATCGAACTGATCGCGTGCCTCCCTCGCCGCTTCACCCATCGTCATGCGCGCCTGGCGCGCATTGCCCTGCTGCTGGACAAAGCCATCGAACTGGCGGCGGTAATCGGCAATGGCCTGCTGCATAGCCTGCAGGCGAGCGCGGTCCTGAGCCGCACTGGCCTGCAGTTGCCGGGCCAGCAGCGCGTCCACCTTGTCCAGCTGGTCACGCATCCGCGCCGCCGTCTCGTCGTTCTGGTGCATGGCGAAATCCCGCTCGAAACGCCGCGCCTGGAGAATCTGTCCGTCGATCGCCGACAGCCGAGCGACACGCTCATGGCCCTGCAGCACCGCTTGCACCGCCAGAAAACCACTGCCGGTCACCGCGACCGTCAGCAGCAGCACCAGGCCGAAACCACAGAGGAGTTTTTTCCCGACGGCAAGGTCGGCGAACTGGCGGGCGGCAGACGACATGACAATGACTCCGTTTTTATTATCGGTGCAGCCTGACAACGGCAACCCCTGGTAATGACTGCAAGCAGTTTAGCCGCAAGGCCCTGCAACCCCTGCGCCAGCCCGGGGGAAAAATCGAGATTGGAGCTGCAGGCTGCATCACAGCTGGCCTGCTACGAATCGCGGAGCGCCGATCCAACGGCGTCAGTTTGCCGGCAGCCTCCGCGATCGGCGACTTTCCGCCGTAATCCAGACCCAGATGGCGGCTTATCGCCATCAGCTAGACCCAGCCCGCTGCCATAGCAGCGCAAAGGCTTCAATGGGTAGAGAGCAGCCCGGATCACATCCCGGCCGCTGCATGCCGCACCCAACGGCTATATCGCAATGAAAAGGGGGCATGCCCTTACGGTCATGCCCCCTGCTTCGTCCAGCGTAGAACCTTTTAGCGCCCGGCCAGTGCCGGCATCACCCGCGGCCGCAGCAGTTCGCCCAGCACCGTGAGCAAGCCGATGGCTCCGGCGATCCAGTACCACTGGCCGACCGGGTCGAACAGCAACCAGTCGAGGGCGTGGAGGAACACCACCATGATCAGCACCGGACTGACATAGCGCACCATAAACAGCCAGAGGGCATAGCCCAGCGGTGGCAGGTTCAGCTCATCACGCATGATTTCGTCGCGCAAGGCATAGCCCGCCAGGCAGACCAGGAAAATCCCGCCCAGGGGCATCATCCAGCGCGAAGTCAGGTAGTCCAGCCAGTCGAAGAAGTTCTTGCCCAGCGGCGTCCAACCGGCCATCAGGTTGAACGAGAGCATGGCCAGCAGGCTGATCACCAGCAGTACGCCGCCAGCCAAGGCAGCGGATTTCATCCGGCTGATGCCGTGTTTCTCGTTCAGATAGGCCACCGTGGCTTCGATCATGGAAATCGCCGAGGTCAGGGCGGCAATCGACACCATGGCGAAGAACAGCACGCCAAACAGCGTGCCGAACGGCATCTGCTGGAAGGCCAGCGGCAGGCTCATAAAGATCAGCCCCGGCCCCGCGCCTGGGCTCATGCCGTTGGCGAAGATGATCGGGAAGATCGCCAGACCGGCGAGCAGGGCCACGCAGGTGTCGCACAGGGCGACGACGAAGGTGGTGCGGGCAATCGACTGGCCGTCGGGGATATAGGAGCCGTAGGTGAGAATCGCTCCGGAGGCCAGGCTCAGGGTGAAGAAGGCGTGTCCCAGGGCCGCGAGAAGGGCCTCGCCGGTGATCTTCGAGGCATCGAAGTGGAACAGGAAATCGAAGCCGGCCTGGAAACCGCCGCTGGTAAAGGCATAGCCCACCAGGATCAGCAACATCACGGCCAGGCCCGGCATCATCCAGCGCACGGCACTCTCGATGCCCTTCTGCACGCCTTTGGCAACGATCCACAGGGTCAGCAGCGCCACCAGCACGCTCCAGCCGCCGAGCTGCCAGGGGTTGGCGTTATGCGCCTCGAACACCCCGCCGAGCGCTTCCACACTGGTGGCAGCCAGGGAGCCGTCGAGCATTTTCACCGTGTAGGCAAAGGCCCAGCCGGCCACCACCACGTAGAAACACAGGATCATAAAACCGGCCAGCATGGCCATGCCGCCGACCGCCTTCCACAGCGGGTTGCCGTTGTTCTCACGCACCACCCGACCGATGGCGTCGATCGGGCTGCCACGGCCGCGGCGGCCGATGGCGATCTCGGTCATCATCACCGGGATGCCGATGGCCAGGATGCAGGCCAGGTACATCAATACGAAGGCACCACCGCCGTATTCGCCGGTGATGTAGGGGAATTTCCAGATATTGCCCAGGCCCACGGCGGAGCCGGTTGCAGCGAGGATAAAGCCCCAGCGCGAGAGCCAGAGGTTTTTCGGTTTTTCACGGGTCATGCGTCACCTGTTTGTTTTTATCTGTGACGAAATGGAACCCGCCGTGCTTGTGGCGCGGCGGAGTGCAAGGCATTCAGGTCGGTTTAAAGCTAGTGCGCTCGGCTATGCCGCTTTGCGCCTACCTGGGGTCGCCGGATTCGCCAGACCCTAGCGGCGGCGAAGCCGGCTGGGGTCACTGGGCGTCGGGCTGCACCTCCGGAGCCGCCTGAGCGAAGGCTTCGAGGGTTTCGCAACGCGCCGCCATGGCGAGAATGCGTGGGTACGCATCGAGGTCACAGTTAAAACGGCGGGCATTATACAGCTGCGGGATCAGGCAGGCTTCCAGATATCCGGGCCGCTCGCCCAGGGACAGACGCTCACCGAACCCTGCCACCCCGGCTTCCACGGCCGCCAGGCCGGTGTCCACCCAGTGCCGGTACCAGGCATCCCTGGCCGCATCGTCCAGCCCCAGCGGACCCGACAGGTACTGCAACACCCGCAAATTGTTCAGCGGGTGGATATCGCAGGCGATATGCAGGGCCAACGCGCGCACCTGGGCGCGCTGCGCCGGATCGCCGGGCAGCAGCGCCGGCACCGGGAAGACCTCGTCCAGATACTCGAGAATCGCCAGCGACTGGGCGATACGCACCCCGCCATTGCCTTCGTCCACCAGCAGCGGCAGCAGTTGCTGCGGATTAAGCGCCTGGTAGTCGGCGCTGTGCTGCTGGCCGCCATCCTTGACCAGGTGCACGGGCACCTGCTGGTAGGCCAGACCTTTGAGGTTGAGGGCGATGCGCACCCGGTAGGCGGCGCTGGAGCGCCAGTAGGAATAAAGCCTCAGCATGGACATTCTCCCAAGGTAGGAGCGGGCCATGCCCGCGATGCTTTTCATGGCCGTTGTTCGCGGGCATGGCCCGCTCCTACAAAATCAACCTGTGTATTTTTCCACCGCCTGATCGATAGCGCCGAACAGGCTTTGCCCTGCGGCATCGAACATCTCGATACGCACCCGGTCGCCGAACTTGAGGAACGGGGTTTTCGCCTCGCCGCTCTCGATGATTTCCAGCATGCGTTTTTCCGCCAGGCAGGAAGAACCCGCGCTACGGTCGTAGTTCGATACGGTGCCGGAGCCGATAATGGTCCCGCAGCCCAGCGGGCGGGTCTTGGCAGCGTGGGCGACCAGGGTCGGGAAGTTGAAGGTCATGTCCACCCCGGCATCCGGCTGGCCGAACAGTGCGCCGTTGATATGCGAAACCAGCGGCCGATGCACCTTGCCATCGCGCCAGGTGTCGCCCAGCTCATCCGGGGTAATCGCCACTGGCGAGAAGCTGGACGACGGTTTGCTCTGGTAGAAGCCAAAGCCCTTGGCCAGCTCGCCGGGAATCAGGTTGCGCAGCGACACATCGTTGACCAGCATCAGCAGCTGGATATGCCCGGCCGCCTCGGCCACGCTGACGCCCATTGGCACATCGTCGGTGATCACCGCGATCTCGGCTTCCAGGTCGATGCCCCAGGCCTCATCGGCCATCTGGATCGGGCTGTGCGGCGGGATAAAACAGTCGGCACCGCCCTGGTACATCAGCGGGTCATGCCAGAAACTTTCCGGAATCTCGGCACCACGGGCCTTGCGCACCAGTTCCACATGATTGACGTAGGCGCTGCCATCGGCCCAGTGATAGGCCCGTGGCAACGGGCTGTGGCAGGCCGCCTGCTCGAAGGCGAACGCGCCCTCTTCCAGACCATCGTTCAAACGCTGATACACCGCCTCCAGCTTGGGCTTGCTGACCGCCCAGTTATCCAGCGCAGCCTGCATAGTGGTGGCGATTGTCGGGACTTTGGTGGCCCGGCTAAGGTCGCGGGATACCACGACGAGCACGCCGTCGCGGCCTTGATTCAGTGATGCGAGTTTCATCAGGATTCCTTGCCCGGCGCACGCCAGGAATTCACATATTCGGGAACATCCACGCCGGCGGCGGCTTCGCCGACCTCCAGGGCGCGACGGGTGTCGATCATCACCGCCACTTCATCGATAAAGCTGGCCGGGTCTACCAGGGCCTTTTTCAACGCCTTGGGGTGCGGGCCGTGGGGGAAGCCGCACGGGTGCAGGGTGACCATGCCCTGCTCGATATTGTCGCGGCTGAAGAAGTTGCCACGGTGGTAGAACAGCACTTCGTCGTAGTCGTCGTTGTTGTGATAGAACGGCACCTTGAGCGCACCGGGGTCGCTTTCCACCGGACGCGGGGTAAAGGTGCAGATGACAAAACCATTGGCGACAAAGGTGGTGTGCGCCGACGGCGGCAGGTGATAGCGGTGGCTCATCAGCGGGCGGATATCGCGCCAGTTGAGGCGCACCACGGTGTTGTCACCATGCCAACCGACCACATCCAACGGGTTGTAGGGATAGGTCACGGTGCTGATCTGGCCGCGTCGCTTGATGCGAATCTGCCAGGTGTTCTCGTCCTGCTGGGCCTTGAAGGCCTCATCCAGTTTCGGATGATCGAGCACCGCCGGGTCGAAGATCGCCTGGGGGCCGAGCAGGCCCTTGTCCGGCAGCTGGTAGGCCCCATCGGTGCTTTCGATCAGCAGCATAAAGGTCGGCTCGCCGGCCTCGATGCGCCAGGCGGTGCCGCGCGGAATCAGCAGGTAATCGCCGTCGCGGTAGCTCAGGTGGCCGAAATCGCAGTAGAAGTGCCCGGCCCCTTCATGAATAAATAGCAGGTCATCGCCATCGGCGTTGCGCACCAGATGGTGCATGGCCCCATGGGTTTTCCACACCCGCAGCTTCACATCGCTGTTATGCAGGCACAATGGCGCGGCCAGAGGGCAGTCGCGCTCGCTGGCGATCTCGTTGAAGTTGAACGCATGGGGACGTAGCGGCCCTTCCCAGTCGATCCAGCCGGTGGGCGGATGCTTGTGGTGCAGGTGCGCGGTGGGACCGAAGAACCCTTCGCGGCCCATCTCGCGCTCGTAGGTACCTTCGGGAAAGTCACAGTGCGCCTGGCGCGAGCAATCGCCTTCACGCAGGGGAAAACTGATCCAGTTACGGCTCATCTCGAAGCTCCAGATGTGTAGGGTGGAAAACCGCGAAGCGTTTTCCACCGGTTATTCGTATTCCCTGGTGGATGTAAGCAGCGACATCCACCCTACGACTCACTCGGCCTTGATTACGCCGCGCTTGATCTGGTCTTCCTCGATGGACTCGAACAGCGCCTTGAAGTTGCCCTCGCCAAAGCCCTGGTTGCCCTTGCGCTGGATGATCTCGAAGAAGATCGGGCCAATCACAGTATTGGTGAAAATCTGCAGCAGGATGCCGTCATCGCCCGGCGCGCCGTCGATCAGGATATTCAACTCACGCAGTACATCGGTGGGTTCGCCATGGCCGGCCACGCGGGTGTCGACCTTGTCGTAGTAGGTGCCCGGGGTCTGCATAAAATCCACGCCATTGGCGCGCAGCTTGCGCACCGTGGCGTAGATGTCTTCGCTGCTCAGGGCGATGTGCTGGATGCCCTCACCGTGGTACTCGCGAATGAATTCCTCGATCTGCGACTTGTCGTCGGCCGACTCGTTGA